>JANWJU010000033.1 GCA_025451775.1 Terriglobales bacterium | reverse complement strand
GGTGGCACTGGCATCTGTCGGCGCAGGTGGTGATGGGTGCGAAGTTTTTGCCTCCACTACGCAGCGCCGCCTATCTCATTTACGGCCTGCAGGGGGTGCCGCTGTTGCGCTTCCTCGAGGTTTCGCTTCTCTCCAGTGCCCTCTGGATCACGATCTACGCCGTGCTGGGCAAGAACTTCCGGCACGGCATCGGCTGGGTCATGGAACGCCTAGAACGCCGCGGCCGCTGGACCACCGGCGTCGAGATCGGCCTCACCGTCGCCGCGATCGCCGTCGTCTGGCTGTAAGTGGCTCGCCACTTTTCGCTGGGTCGCTCCCGCTGGTCGCTTGAGGGCGGGCTGCAATTGGCGGCAGGGGATGCCTGCCCGCTCTGCGCGTGGCATCTCCACGCTGCCTCCATGTGACGCGGCCACCCGGGCGCTGGGCGCACCCGCCGAAGTGGTGGAGGTCATCCCGCAGAGCCTCTCCCGCTGCCACCCCCGCCCATGCGCGCAGGGAGCCCCGAGCGGGCGCAGGGGCGCCCGCGGCGCCCGGCTCGGCGGGCGGTGTCCGCCGGGTGGTCGCGCCACCCCCCGCGGGGTAGGGGGGCGATGGGGCCCCCGCCCCGCCGCGAGCACAAGCGGGCAGCGTCCGCCGGGTGCCCGCGCCAAAAAATGTAACAGGCGTGGGATGCAGTTCGTAGTGGATTCTGATCTAGCCCGGAACTCCCAATGGGCTAGCTATCGGGAGGTTCGATGAAGGTTTCTCAAGTGTTGATCGGCTCCGCCACCTTGGCGTTGAGTTCCATGCTCGCTTTTGGGGCGCCCGCAACCGCGGCGCAACCCGCTCCGTTAACCCCCACTGCGGCCGCGCCGTTCCAGGGCCGGCAGCAGATGTCGCCCGCGGACCGCGCCAATGCGATGACCGACCGCTTGGATCAGGCAGTGAAGCTCACCGCCGATCAAAAGACCCAGGTCGAGGCCATCTACGAGAAGGCGGCCACCGCCGAGGAAGCCGCCCGCAGCGCCGGCGGCGATGATGCCATGACCAACGTCCGCGCGATCGCCACCAAGGCGACCGCCGACGTCAAGGCCCTGCTCACCCCCGAGCAGTTGAAGAATTTCCCTGCCGGCCGTGGCGGCCGCCGCCAAGCCGGCGGAGGCGGCGGCCAGTAATCACCGCAACCCCTGGCCGGATGGCCTGCATCGCGGGTCCACGCTCCGCCTCACGGCGAGTGCGGACCCGCTGTTTTTTTAAAGGGTGATCAGTTCCTTCTGCTTGGTGGCGGCTGCATCCTCCAGCCGCTGCAGTTCGCCATCGGTGAGCTTCTGGATGTCCTCATGGGCGCGCCGCTCCTCATCCTCGCTGATGGCCTTGTCCGCCTTGAGCTTCTTGACCGCATCGTTGCCGTCGCGGCGGACGTTGCGCAGCCCGGTGCGGTGCTCCTCCAAGGCCCGGTTCAGGGTCTTGACCAGGTCCTGGCGCCGTTCGGCGGTGAGCGGGGGGATGGGGATGCGGATCAGCTTGCCGTCGTTGCCGGGGTTGAGGCCCAAATCGGCGGCGCGGATCGCCTTCTCGATGGCCGGCAGCGCGCCCGCGTCAAACGGCTGCACGGTCAGCATCTGCGGTTCCGGCACATGCACCGTCGCCAATTGGTTGACGGGCATGGCGGTACCGTAGTACTCGACCCGCACCGGATCCAGCAGGTGCACCGTGGCCCGGCCGGTTCGAATGCCACCCAGCGCCTCCTGAAAATCGCCCGCGGTCTTCTCCATACGTTTGAGCAACTGCTGAAAGACGGGACCCAGGGCGGGAACTTTGGCGGAGGCGGGCAGGTTCATGTGGCAGCTCCAATCTCAGTCGAGGGCGCGGTACCGACACAGGAGCCCACCGGCTCGCCGCGGGCCGCGCGAATAATATTACCGGGCGCCAGCAAGCTGAACACGATCACCGGCAGGTTATTGTCACGGCAGAGCGAGATGGCGCTGATGTCCATCACGCGCAGGTTGCGTTCGATAAACTCCTGAAAGCTGATGTGGGTGAAACGGGTCGCGGTTTTCACCAATTGCGGGTCGGCGTCGTAGATGCCGTCCACCTTGGTGCCCTTGAGCAGCACGTCGGCGCGGATCTCCATGGCGCGCCGCGCCGCGGCCGTATCGGTGGAGAAGTAGGGGCTGCCGGTGCCGCCCACAAAGACCACGCAACGGCCTTTCTCCAGGTGGCGAATGGCGCGGCGGCGGATAAAGGGCTCGGCCACCTCATCCATCTGCAGCGCGCTCATGACGCGGGTGTCGAGGCCGCAGTGCTCCAGCGCATCCTGCATGGCGATACCGTTGATGACGGTCGCCAGCATGCCCATGTGATCAGCGGCCACGCGATCCATGCGCTTGGCCTGCAGCGCCACGCCGCGGAAAAAGTTGCCGCCCCCCAGCACCAAGGCGATTTGCGTGCCGCCGGCGGCGACGGCGGCGATGTCCCGCGCCAAATCGCCCATGCGCTCCGGGTCGATGCCGAATTGGCCACCCAATGGGCCACCCAACTGCCCGCCGCCCGCCAGCGCCTCGCCGGAGAGCTTGAGCAGTACGCGCTTAAAAGCCGCAGCCATCGCAGTTCGGGCCGCTTAGGTGGCGCGCTCGTCGCCCACCTTGAAGCGAGCGAAACGCCGCACCTGGATGTTCTCGCCGAATTTGGCAATCTTGGAGGCGATCAGCTCGCCGATGGTGACTTTGTCGTCCTTGACGAAGTGCTGGTCGAGCAGGCACTGCTCCTCGAAGAACTTCCCCAGCTTGCCCTCGACGATCTTCTCCACCACGCTCTCGGGCTTGGGCTTGCCGGCGTTCAGGTTGGCCACCTGCTGGCGGTAAATGGCGCGTTCGGACTCCAGCTCGGCGGCGGGCACCAGCTCGCGCGATAGGTACTTGGGTCCGGCGGCGGCAATGTGCATGCTCACATCATGCACCAGTTGCTGGAACTCGTCGGTGCGAGCCACGAAGTCGGACTCACAGGCAATCTCCAACAGCACGCCCAGCTTGCCGCCGGCATGGATGTAGGAGCCGATGGCGCCTTCACAGGCGGTGCGGGTCGATTTCTTGGCGGCGCTGGCGATGCCCTGGCGGCGGAGCACCAGTTCGGCCTCGGCCATGTCGCCGCCCGCGGTGGTGAGCGCCCGTTTGCACTCCATCATGGGAGCGCCGGTGCGCTCGCGCAGCGATTTCACGTCAGCAGCGGTAATTTCCATAAGCGATCAAGAGTCGGCAAAGCGGCGGCGCCGGGCCGCCGCGGGCCACTAGAGTGCGGGCGCCGCTTCTTGCGGCGGTTCGGTGTGTGGACCACCGTCGGCTTCCGGCCCCTTGCGGAACGCCTCCGCCTCGGACTCCTCGCCGGCAGCAAAATCCGGGAGGGCGGTGTCGCCATCCTCCGGCCCGGCCGATGTCTCCGCCGGCACCGGCTGGCCCGCCGCCTGTTGCAGGTTGCGGCCTTCAACGCAGGCGTCGGCGATGCGCGAGGTGAACAACCGGATGGCGCGCAGGGCGTCGTCGTTCCCGGGGATCACATGGTCAACTTCGCTGGGATCGCAGTTGGTATCGACCACCGCCACCACTGGAATGCCCAGCTTGCGCGCCTCGGCGACCGCGATCTGCTCCTTGTTGGAGTCGATGACGAAAATGACGTCGGGCAGCCCAGGCATGTCCTTGATGCCGGCCAAATTGGTATGCAGGTGCTTGCGCTCCCGCTCCAGCTTGATGACTTCTTTCTTGGGCAGCAGCTCATAGCGGCCATCCACCGCCATCTCATCCAGTTCCTTGAGCCGCTTGATCGATTTCTGGATCGTCACCCAGTTGGTGAGCAGGCCCCCGAGCCAGCGCTGGTTCACGTAGAACATGCCGGCGCGGGAGGCTTCTTCCGCCACGGCATCCTGAGCCTGGCGCTTGGTGCCGACGAAGAGGACGTTCTTGCCTTGGGCGCACTGCTCCTGCACAAAACGCGACGCATCCTTGAACATTTTGAGCGTTTTCTGCAGGTCGACGATGTAGATGCCGTTGCGCTCGCCGAAGATATATTCCTTCATCTTCGGGTTCCAGCGCTTGGTTTGGTGCCCGAAGTGGACGCCCGCCTCGAGCAGCTCTTTCATGCTGATAGTCGCCAATGAACCTCCTTAAGAATTTGCAACCCCGGTCGCCTACCCTGCCAACCGCGGGTTTTCTCCCCAAAGCTTAGCGTTTGGAGAATTGGAAGCGCTTGCGCGCGCCCTTCTGTCCGTACTTCTTCCGTTCCTTCATGCGCGAGTCGCGGGTCAGCAGGCCGGCGGCGCGCAGTTTGGCGCGCAGCTCGGGGTTGAGCCGCAACAGTGCGCGCGCGATGCCCAGCGACACCGCCCCGCTCTGGCTGGAGACGCCACCGCCCCGCACGTTGGCCAGCACATCCATCTCGCCGCCCAACGCCACCGCCACCAGTGGCCGGTCGGCCAGCACGGTGCGCGTGGGGGTGCAGAAGTAGGCGTCAAACGCCTTGCCGTTAATGCGGCGTTGTCCCGTGCCGGGGCGCAAAATCACCCGCGCCACCGAACTCTTCCGCCGTCCCGTCGCTTGATATTGAACAATGTCGGCCATATTTCTCTCGCAATCCTATGCTTTGGATGCCGCCGCGCGTACCCCGGACGGGGGCCCCGGGCGGGACTTGGTCAGCCGCACCGGCTCGGGCTGCTGAGCTTCGTGGGGATGGCTGGCATCGCGGTAGACCTTGAGTTTCATGCCCAGGTGCTTGCCCAAACGGGACTTGGGCAGCATCCCCTCGATCGCGTCCCGCAGCACCTCTTCCGGGTGCTTGGCCATGCGCTCGCGCAGCGTCGCTGTCTTCAAGCCGCCGGGAAAGCCGGTGAAGTGGTGGTACTGCTTCTGCTCCAGCTTCTGCCCGGTGACCCGGATCTTGGCAGCGTTGATCACTACCACGTGCTCGCCAGTGTCCAGGAAGGGGGTGAAGTGGGGGTGGGCTTTACCGCGCAGCAGGCCGGCCACGCGCGCCGCCAACCGCCCCAGGATCTCATCGCTGGCGTCCACCAAGTACCACTTGGGCTCGATGGTCTTGCTGCTGGGAAAATACGTACTCATGCCAAAACGCTCTCCAATTTCAAAACCGGGCCTTGTCCCGCTGGATTGTCGTTCGTTCACACTACACCGCCGCGCGGGCGGCAGCTTCTTCCAACTCCGGCGAAGCTAGCGCGTGCGCAGGAGGAACGACGGGCAGGACAAGCACTAACGATAGTGGAATCAAACGCGAAAGTCAATCCGGCTTCGCCTGGCTCAGGGCGCGACGGTGTCTAACTCCGGAGGCAAGGCCACGCCTCTGTTTTTGGTCGTCACGATGAGCACCACCGCCCCCAACAACATGACAATCGCCAGCAGGATGCGCAGCGTAATCGGGTCGCCGGCCACCGACCACCCCAGCACCACGGCCACCACGGGATTGACGTAGGCGTAGCTCGCCGCCTGCGCCGGCGAGGCCACCTTCAGCAGCCACAGATAGCAGGAAAAGCCAATCATCGAGCTGACCAGCACCAAGTACCCGATCGCCAGCCAGGAGTGCACCGAAACATGGCTCACATGGAACCCGCGCGTCTCCCCCAGCAACCCCGCAAGGCCCAGCAGCAGGATGCCGCCGAATAGCATCTCGATTCCGCCGGCGAGCGCGCCCGAGCTCGGCAGCGGCGCTCTCGAACAAAAAATCGACCCCACCGCCCAGCTCAGCGCCGCCAGTTCCATGGCGATGGCCCCGGCCACGTTCACCTGCCCCGCGCCCAACAGGCTCGCCGGCCCCACCAGCATCAACACGCCCAATACGCCCAGCCCCAGCCCGGTCAGCGACCGCCACCCCAAGTGGATGCCGCCCGGCATGAAGCCTTCGATCAACACCACCCACAGCGGCATCGTGGCCAGCAGCACCACGCCGATGCCGCTCGCCAGCCGGTCCTGCGCCCAGTAGAGCGCCCCGTGCCCGCCCAGAAACAGCAGCACGCCCGCCAGCAGCAGCGGCTTGAAGTGCGCGCGCACCAGCCGGTCGCCGCGCGCCACCGCAAAACTGGTCATGAGCGTGCCGGCCAAGAGCAACCGGCTGCCTGCCAGCACGACCGGCGGGATCGTCTCCATCCCCATCTTCATGAAGAAGTTCGACGATCCCCAGACCAAGTAAATGGCCACGCTGGCGGCGAGGATGCCGCCGCGCGAGGCGATACGTGCGGGCGCGGGCTTCACCTCTCCAGCATAGCTGCCGCGTAGTTCACGTTGAGTTCCTGGGCAAGTTGGATCAGCGCCGCATCGGCACTCCATAACCGGTGGCCGTACACCAAGGCCGAGGCGAGCAGATGGGCATCAATCCAACCGATGCCACGCCCATGAAGCCGGCGATGCCGGATCAAGGACTCCACCTCGTTATCGGGCACCGATCCGGCCCACGGAAGCGTCCGATATTGAGCCAGGAGTTCGCTCCGCTCGCCGTTATCGCCAATCAGCAACTCACCGCGAACGTGGCTATGCCCGGCCACCCCATGCGCATGCAGAAGCGCGTATAAATGGGCCCCATACGGTTCCCGGTCGCGGAGAAAGTGGATCCAAACCGAGGTGTCGACCAGCACCATCCGCGTTCGTTAAGCCCGGTGGGACTGCACCGCTGGCTCCCGCCGCCGCGGTACATCCTGCGCGTCCGGTTCGCTGCCGCGCAGCGCCGCCAACCGCTGGTAGGCCCGGCGCTGCACCAGCGCCTCCAGCCCCTGCCGGACGGCGTCGGTGTCGGTCGCCGCTCCGCAGGCCTCTCGGGCATTTTTCAAGAGCTGAGCGTCGATGTTCAGCGTCTTCTTCATACCTCCGATCCTACCATACAAAGCGGTATGAATCGTATGTACGAAGGCTCAATACCCCAGCTTGCGCAAATAGGCGACGTCCGCCTCCAACGACTGCTGCCAGGGGATGTCGAACCCCTCCTGCTCGACAAAGCAGTGCTGGATGCCGATGCGCCGCGCCTCGGCAAAGATGGGGGCGTAGTCGATTTCGCCGCGGCCCAACTCGGTGGCTGAGGGCATGCGCGCGCGGCCGGTGGCGCCGGCGGCGGCCGGTTTGAAATCCTTGACATGGATCATGACAAAGCGGTTTTTATACCGGCGCATCAGGCTGACCGGGTCGCCGCCGCCCACCACCACCCAGCCGCAGTCCATCTCGAAGTGGACCTTGTCGGGATCGGTGTTCTGGATCAGGACCTCCAGAGGAACCTGGCCGTCGACCTTGGTGAACTCGGTGGTGTGGTTGTGGTAGCCGAAGCGCATGCCGGCGGCGTTGATTTTTTCGCCAAAGATGTTGAACTGCTCGGCGTTGTACTTCCAGTCGTCGAGCGTGAACGCGGGCGGCCGGAAGCCATTACCGCGGCCACCGCGGGCGGCTTGCGAACCCCGGGCGGCGCGCATGGCGGCGATCTGGGCGGCGGTGGGGCGGGGGCGCGGCGGCGGCGGATTCCGCAGTTGTGGGCTGGGGCAGATGATGTATTGCAGGCCCAGTTGATGGCTGAACTCGAGCACGTCGTCCATGTGGGACTTCAAGTCGGCGAACCCGAGATGGGTGCTGACCAGCCGCAAGCCCGCGTTCTTCATGGATTGATTGACTTGGGCGGCGGTGTGGTTGTCGTAGCCGGCGGCCTCGACCTCGCGGTAGCCCATCTTGGCGATGGCCTCGAGCGTCCCATCCCAGTCCTTGGGCAACTGCTCGCGTACCGAGTAGAGTTGCAGGCCGAGCGGCAGCGCCATGGCCGGCGGTTGCGCTGCCAAGCGCAGCGCCGAGCCGGCGGCGGTGGCGGCCAAGCTGGTTTGCAAAAAGCGGCGGCGTGAAAGCATGCGAGTTTCCTCCCGGGATGTCCTTACGCGGCGAGTGTGTCATAGCTACACGGCGCAAGTCTATGCCGACATCTTGAAGGAATTGACTTGACAGCGGTGATTTGCGCGCCTTATATTTATAAGGCCAAGAGAAGCTAACCGGGCAAGTGGATCCCATCCGATGACGATCAAGGATTGCGAAGCCATCCTTTCGGAAGTGCTGAACCATTCCGGCAAGTTGCCACCCGGGGTACAAGCCAAAGTCGAGATCCTCATCGGCAGCGAGCGCAAACGCGCGCGGAAGAAACGTGGCAGCGCCGACATTGCCAACTTTGGCGCGGCCGATTCTCTGTTTGTCACCTTCGCGCCCATCGACCCGGCGGTAGCCGTTGCGGCGCCGCCCCCGGTCGAATCCGCCGTGCCCATCGCGGACCTGCTGCAGGCCTTGGACAAGGCTGAACAGATCCCCGATCACGCCTTTGTCGCGCTGAAGTGGTTCCGAGACACGTTCCTGCCCAAATGCGGCTATGAGTGGGCCCAAGACAAGGCGCAGCGCCATCACTGGCTGCGGGAGGCGATCAGTCGGCGCTGGATCACCACCGACCGCCTGGCCAACCCCCGCAATCCGGAGTTTCCCACCACCGCCATCCGCCTCAACCGCGCTGCCCCGGAGGTGGGCCGCATCCTGGGCCAGGGCGAGGACGTGGGCTTTGGCTGGACACCGGTATCCATTCCGGGCGAACCCATGTCGGCCACGGTTCTGAGCGGGCGCGGCTAACGTGGGCCTGTACTTCCTGGACACCAGTGCGCTGGTGAAGCTTTACTTCCAGGAAGCTGGATCAACAGCCATGTCCCGGCTGGCCAGCGCCGCCGGGACGCGGCTGGCGATCTCGACCTTGGGCGTCGTCGAGTTCCGGGCCGCGCTCCGCGCCCGTCAGCGCCGCCAGGATATTAGTTCCGGGTTGGCGGAACAGGCGCTCGCTCATTTTCAGCACAAGGCCGCCACGGTGTGGCAGCGCCAAATGCTCAACGATGCCGTCTTCGATGTCTCGGCGGCGCTGCTGGACCGGAACCCGCTGCGCGCCGGCGACGCGCTGCAATTGGCCTCCTGCGTCGTGCTGCATTTGCACGTGCGCGGCTCCTCGCCGATCTTCGTCTGTTCCGATCACGCCCTTGTGCAAGCGGCACGGGTGGAGCGTATTCCCTGCTGGGATCCGGTTGCCAGCGAGGCCCACCCCTAACCCGGTTCGAACCGAATCGAGGCGTCGGCACGGTTTGCCGCCCCGGACCGGCGCTGGCCGCGTTACCCTGATGACATGGTGCCAACTACATGGTGATGGCCTTCGCCTGCGATCACGGCGGCTTTCCCCTTAAAGCACGGCTGCTCCAGGAGATCCAGGCGCTGGGCGCCGAGGTGCTGGACCTGGGCACGAACAGCAGCGCGGCGGTCGATTACCCCGATTATGCCGAGGCGCTGGGGCGCGCCATCATCGAGGGGCGGGCGCAGGCGGGCGTGCTGGTGTGCGGCTCGGGCGTGGGCGCGTCGGTGGCGGCCAACAAGCTGCCCGGCATCCGCGCCGGCCTCTGCCACGACAGCTTCAGCGCCCGCCAGGGGCGGGAGGACGACGACTGCAACGTGCTCTGCCTCGGCGCCCGCGTCGTGGGCCCCGAGCTGGCCGCCGATCTGGTGCGCATTTGGATGGCGGCGCGATTCTCCGGCGCCCAGCGCCATATGCGCCGCCTGGAAAAGATCCATCATTTAGAAGAGACCTACTAAAAAAGAAAGCCAACATGCCGAATCCACTACAGCGCTTGCACGAGTTTGGACAGAGCTTCTGGTACGACAACATCCGCCGCGACCTGTTGCGCGATGGCGAGCTGGCGCGCATGGTGCGCGAGGATGGCCTGCGCGGCCTCACCTCCAACCCCACCATCTTCGCCAAGGCGCTGCAGTCGACCGCCGATTACGACACCGGCATCCAGCACGCCTGGAAGAAGTTGCCGGGCGACATCTTCCTGGACCTGATGATCGAGGACATCCAGAACGCCTGTGACGTGCTCCGCCCGGTGTTCGACAGCTCCGGCGGCCAGGATGGGTTCTGCTCGATTGAGGTCTTTCCCAACCTCGCGCGCGACACCCAGGGCACGCTGGAACAGGCCCGCATGTTGTGGCAGCGCGTGGCCCGCCCCAACGTGATGGTGAAGATCCCCTCGACGCCGGAATGCATCCCCGCCATCCACACCGCGCTCGCCGAGGGCATCAACATCAACATCACGCTGATGTTCGGTTTCGGCAGCTACCAGGCGGTGGTCGAGGCCTACCTGTCGGCGCTGGAGAAGCGGCTCAAAAAGGGCCAGGACATCAGCGGCCTGGCCTCGGTGGCCAGCCTCTTCGTCAGCCGCGTCGACACCAAACTGGACGCCCGGCTGGCCGCCCATCCGGAGTTGCAGGGCAAGGCCGGCATCGCCAACGCGCGGCGCATGTACCAGTACTTCCAGCAATGTTTCGGCGGCTCCCATAACACCTCCCGCTGGGCGGAACTGGAAGCGCGGGGCGCGCATCCGCAACGGCTGCTGTGGGCCTCGACCTCGACCAAAAACCCGAAATACCCCGACACGCTTTACGCCGACGCGCTCATTGGTCCCCACACCGTCGACACCATGCCCGACCAAACCATCACCGCCTTCCGCGACCACGGTTCGCCGGCGGACCGGCTGAGTCCGGCGATGCAGCACTACGACCAGGAGGTCGAGAGCACCCTCAAAGCGCTGAAGGCGGCGGGCATCGACCTCGAACAGGTCATGCTGGAGTTGCAGAACGAGGGCGTGGATTCGTTTCAAAAATCCTACGACGAGCTGATCGCCGGCATCGAGCGCAAGGTCGTGCGGCTCAGCCAGCGCCTCAGCGGCCCCAAGGCACAACTCGACGCCGCCCAAGCCGCGCTCACCGCTCTCGAGCAGCGCCAGGCGGGCGTGGCCCTGGGCCGCCCCCCCGCGGAAGCGGCGAAATTCTGGTCTGCCGACGCTGCCGTGCAAGCCAAAATCGCCAACCGCCTGGGTTGGCTGCCGCTGCCCGCCTCCATGCGGGCGCATCTGCCCGAGATCGCCACCCTCGCCGCCGAATGCACCAAGGCCGGCTTGACCGATGCCGTGCTGCTCGGCATGGGCGGCAGCAGCTTGGCTCCCGAGGTGTTCAGCCAGATCTTCGGCGACGTTTCCGGAAAAGCCGGCGGCCTGCGCTTGCATGTGCTCGACACCACCGACCCCGACAGCTTGGTGCGCGTCGAGCGCCAGATCAAGCTCCCCTCCACCCTCTTGATCGTCAGCAGCAAGAGCGGCGGCACGATCGAGCCCAACAGCCTGTTCGCCTACTTCTGGTCGAAGCTGGGGGACGGCGCCCACTACATCGCCATCACTGATCCCGGCACCTCGCTGGAGAAGCTCGCCCAGCAGCACAAGTTCCGGCGCGTTTTCTCGAACCCGCCCGATATCGGCGGCCGTTACTCGGCACTCTCGCTGTTCGGCCTGGTGCCGGCGGGGCTACTGGGGGTCGATTTGCAGCGCTTGTTGGATGGCGCGCAGCAGATGGCCCAAGCCTGCGCCCCCACGGTTCCGCTCGCCGAGAACCCGGCGGCGGTGCTGGGAGCGGCGCTCGGCGCCTGGGCCCAGGCCGGACACGACAAGCTCACCTTCATCCCCGCACCAGAGCTGCGCAGCCTGGGCGCATGGCTTGAGCAACTCATCGCCGAGAGCACGGGCAAGCTGGGCAAGGGCATCGTCCCCATTGACGGTGAGCCTCTCGGCAAGCCCGAGGTCTACGGCGCCGACCGCGTGTTCGTGCAGTTGGGCCTGGGCGGCGTCAACGACGCCACCGGTGCGGCGCTGACCGGAATGGCCAAGTCCTCGCCGGTAGTGCAAATCGCGCTGCGCGACGTCTATGACCTCGGCCGCGAGTTCTTCCGCTGGGAGTACGCCACCGCCATCGCCGGCGCCGTGCTGGCCATCAACCCCTTCGATGAACCCAACGTGCAGGAGAGCAAGGACAACACCGTCCGCGTGCTGAAGCAGTACCTGGAGGGCGGCACCGCGGCTGCCGGCTTCGACGCGGCGCCTACGGGAAAATCTGGCGCGCTCAAACTCTACGCCCCCGCCAAGGCGGGCAACGACGTGGCTGCCACCCTGAAAGCCTGGCTGGCGAGCGTGAAGCCCGGCGATTACTTGGCCGTCATGGCCTACCTCGACCGCGCCCCCTCCCCCAACCCACTCGAGGATGCCCTCGAGGCCCTGCGCACCGCCCTGCGCGACCGGCTGCACGTGGCCACCACGCTCGGCTACGGCCCCCGCTTCCTCCACTCCACCGGACAGTTGCACAAAGGCGGCGCCAATACCGGCGTGTTCCTGCAACTCACGGCCCCGCCCGCCGCTCAGCTGGCCATCCCCGGTCAGCGCTATGATTTCGGCGTGCTCTTTGCCGCTCAGGCCATGGGCGATTACGAGTCGCTGGCCCAACACCAACGCCGCCTGCTGCGCGTCGATCTGGGCGCGAACCCGGCCGCCGGCCTGGCGGAGTTACGACGGCTGCTGCAAGGGTAATCGCCATGGCCGCATTTTCCACCACAGCCAACACCGCTACGGCTGCCGACGAACGCGTCAACCCGCTCCGGGAGGGTCTGCGGATGCAGCGCACCGCGCCCCCCTGCACCATGGTCATCTTTGGCGCGTCCGGCGATCTCACCAAGCGCAAGCTCATGCCCGCCCTCTATGCGCTGGCGCGCATGCAGCGCTTGGCGCCGAACTTCCATGTCATCGGCGTGGCCATCTCCGACTGGAGTGACGACACCTTCCGCCAGCACATGCGCGCAGGCGTCGAGCAGTTTGCCAGCCCCAACGATCAGCTCGCAGACGGCGGCGATGCTGCCAGTTGGGCCTCGTTCGCCTCGCGGCTCCAGTACGTGGCCGGCAACTTCGACGACCCCGCCCTCTACACCAAGCTGGGGGCCACCCTCAGGGCCCTGCCTGGGGGCGATAACGTGCTGTTTTACCTCGCCATCCCCCCCAGCCTCATCGCCACCATCGGCGATCAACTGGCGCGTGCCGGCCTGAACCAGGTCTCCCCCAAGGGATGGACCCGCATCATCGTCGAGAAGCCGTTCGGCCGCGATCTGGCCAGCGCCCGCTCCCTCAACCAGGCGCTGCACCGCGTCTTCGATGAAGAACAGATCTTCCGCATCGATCACTACCTAGGCAAGGAGACGGTGCGCAACATCATCGTTTTCCGTTTCGCCAACGGCATCTTCGAGCCCATCTGGAACCGGCGCTACATCGATCACGTGCAGATCACCGTGGCCGAGTCGATCGGCATTGAACGGCGCGGCAAATACTACGAGGAGGCGGGGGCGCTGCGCGACATGGTGCAGAACCATCTCCTGCAGGTGCTCGCGGTGGTGGCCATGGAGGCGCCGGTGCGATTTGAGGCGGGGCCGGTGCGGGATGAGAAGGTGAAGGTCATCAGCTCCATCCGGCCGCTGCTGCCCGCCGGCGCCGCCAGCCATGAGGTCTGCGCGGTGCGCGGCCAGTACGGCCCCGGCTTTGTCGGCGGCGAGCCGGTCGCCGGCTATCGGGACGAGGCCAATGTCGCCGCCGACTCCAGCCGTGAGACCTTCGTGGCGCTGAAGCTCGGCATCGAGAACTGGCGCTGGGCGGGGGTGCCCTTTTACCTGCGCTCGGGCAAGCGCCTACCCAAACGCGTCAGCGAGGTGGCCATCCGCTTCAAGTCACCGCCCTTTCTCATGTTCCAGGACCTGATTCCCGGCACCGGCGACACCGCCATCGCCGCCAATGTCCTGGTCATCCGCATCCAGCCCGATGAGGGCATCTCGCTGCGCTTCGAGGCCAAGGTCCCAGGCACCGACATGCGCCTGCGCCCGGTGAAGATGGACTTCCAGTACGGCACCAGCTTCGGCGAGCCGCAGCCAGAGGCGTACGAGACGCTACTGCTCGATGCCATGCTGGGCGACGGCATGCTGTTCGCCCGCTACGACATGGTCGAGACCGCCTGGGCGTTGACCACGCCGTTGCTGGAAGCCTGGGAACAATTCCCCGCGCCCGAGTTTCCCAACTACGCCGCCGGCAGTTGGGGACCCGGCGCCGCCGACGAGTTCATTCGCCGCGACGGGCGGGAATGGCGCCGCCCATGAACCCAACCATGAGCCCTGCCTTGCAGTGGAGCGCGGTCAAACGCGCCGACGAGATCGAATCGCGCTGGGCGGTGTTGCGCCAACCCCCAGCCGCCGCCCACGAGAACGCCGGCGAGAACGTGCACCAGTGCCGGGCGCTCACGCTCAACCTGGTGGTGCGGGTCGCTGACGCCGCCGATGCGGCGCGCATGGCCGGCTATCTCTGGCGCCTGGGCCCGCGCCACCCCGCCCGCGTCTTCCTCGTCTCCCCCCACGCCGACGGCCTGCACCTCCAGGTCGCCGCCCAGGAGCAGGGCTCAGAGCTGCTGCATGTGGCCCTGCCGCCGGAGCGCTCCGCCGCCTTCCTGACGCCGCTGTTGCAATCGGATCTGCCCGCGCTGCTGCTGTGGCGCGGCGGACGCCCCGAAGCCCACGTCGAATTCGAGCCGCTGGCGGCGCTCGCCGACCGCGTTTTAGTGGACGCGCAGTTCCTCGGCTTGGCCGCTGCCGAGGTGGCCGCGCTCGCCCAGCAACTGCACGGACGCACCCACCTTGCCGATCTGAGCTGGACGCGCCTGACCCCCTGGCGCCAACTCCTCTACCAGGGCCTGGAAACCACCCCCGGCGCCGCTGGCCGCATCACCGCGGTCACCATTGCCGCACCCGCCGGCCCGGCCAATATCGCCGCCCTGCTGCTGGCGGGCTGGCTGGCCCGCCAACTGCTATGGACCCCGGCGCAGCGCCTGTCCGCCGCCAGCTTGCAACTGTTACGCCCGGCCGCCTCCTTACCCGCGGCCCCGGCCCTCACCTTGACGTTTCAGACCACCCCCGCCGGACGCTCAGCCGCACTCCTGGGCGTGCAAGTCGAAGGCGAGGGCTTCCGTGTCGCCATCTGCCACCACGGTCCGGATCTGAAAATGAGCGTCCACCAGGGCGAGCAGGAGATTGGCCATTGGGCGGGCGCGGCACTCACGGAACAGCGCAGCGAAGCCGATTGCCTGGCGGTCGAGATCTCGATCTGCGGCGGCGACCCCCTCTACGGCGCCGCCTTGGAGCGGGCTTGCGCCATTGCCCGCCAGCTCGAAACCCATCCATGAAATCCGCCCCCCACCCCCGGCTGCAGCTGGTGCCCTCGATCTTGTCTGCCGATTTCAACCGCCTCGGCGCCCAGATCGCCGACGCTGCGGCTGCCGGCGCCGACCGCTTCCAAATTGACATTATGGACGGCCACTTCGTGCCCAATATCTCCATGGGCCCGATGTTCGTCGCTGCCGCCCGCCGCGCCACCCGCCTGCCGCTGGAAGCCCACCTCATGGTCTCCCGCCCCGAGCAGTGGCTCACCCCCGTGGCCGAGGCCGGCGCCGATACCCTCATCGTGCACGCCGAAGCCACCGTGCACCTGCACCGTTTGTTGGTGCAGATCGCCGCCTTGGGCAAGCGGCCCGCCGTGGCGCTCAACCCCGCCTCCCCGCTGGAACTGATCCACGAGGTGCTGGAGCAAGCGACGATGGTGCTGCTCATGACCGTCGAGCCCGGCTTCGGCGGCCAACCCTTCATAGCCAGCGTCTTGGACAAGATTCGGCGCCTGCGCCGCCGTTACCGCGGCGACATCGAAGTCGATGGCGGCGTCGAGCCGGAGACCATCGCCCTGGCCCGCGATGCGGGCGCCAACGTCTTCGTCGCCGGCAGCTCGGTCTTCGGCCACCCCTCGGGCCCAGCGTCTGGCCTCGCCGCCCTGCGCCAGGCGCTCACGCGCACCTCTCGCTCGCGCGGCCAATAAGATGCAGTTGATTCCCGACCAAGCCGAAGTGACCACGGTCCTCGAGCGCACCGGGGCGCTGCGGCGCGGCCATTTCCGCCACCCCAGCGGCACCCACTCCGATCTCTATTTGCAGGTCCCGCTCGCACTCCGCCACTTCAGCGACTCCAAAATGTTGACCGTGGCGCTCAGCCGCAAGCTGCGCCAGAACGACGCCGTGCGCCGCGTCCTGCCCGGCGTCAGCATCGCCGCTCCGGCGGTGGGCGGGCTGCCGGTGGCGTTTGGCGTGGCCGAAGCGCTGCGCGCCTCGCAAACCTGGTGGGCGGAAAATGACGGCAACGGACGGTTCGGCCTGCGCCCGTTTTTCGAGATCCATCCCGGCGAACGGGTCATCCTCGTCGACGACATCCTACGCACCGGCAACAAACTCTCCCAACTCCGCGCCATGGTGGAAGCTGCGGGCGCCACGGTGCTGGCGCTGGCCGTGCTGGTGCACCAGCCGTTCGAGAACTGCGCTCAGGTCCCCGGGGTGCCGCTGTTCCAGCTCTTGAAGCTGGAACCGCACTACTGGCAGCCAGCCCAGTGCCCGCTCTGCGCCCAGGGCATGCCCGTCACTGATGTCGTGGTCTAAGCCAGGCTGGTGATTTGCATTGCCGGTGCCGGATTTTGCATAGTTGAATCGGGATGGCAACTTTCGCCTCGCAGATTTTCGGCGCGTTGGTGGCGGCGCGGGAGCGCGGCTACGCCAGCGGACGGCTAGGCGTGGCGCGCTTGCCCCGGCCCGTGCTCAGCGTCGGCAACCTGCGCGTCGGCGGCAGCGGCAAAACCCCGGCCGTGATCGCGCTGGGCTTGGCTTGCGGCCGCGCCGGGGTGCGCTGCGATGTGCTCAGCCGCGGCTATCGCCGGGCCCACAACGGCATGGCGGTCGCCCTCAACGGCAACGAAGCGGTGGAGGAGGTGGGGGATGAACCCCGCCTCATCGCCCAGCGCCTGGGCGTGCCGGTAATGGTCCATCCCGACCGGTTCCGCTCGGGCATGGAGGCCGAACGCCGCTTCGCCAGCCAACTCCACCTTCTCGACGACGGTTTTCAGCATCGCCAACTGGCGCGCGCGTTCGACTTGGTGCTGGTCGCGCCCGAGGACCTTACCGACCGCCTCCTGCCGGCCGGACGGTTGCGTGAACCGGCGGCGGCGCTGGCACGGGCCGACGCCGTCGCCTGGGTGGACGATTGGTTTGATTCTCAGAGCGACCCCGAGAGCGCATTGCAAGCCGCCCGCGAACGCCTCGCACCCTGGACCACCGCCCCTGTCTTTTTGGCCAGGAAACGCCCCGTGCCCGCCACCGCGACCGATACCACCCCGCAATCTCCCCTCGCCTTTTGCGGCCTTGCCCGTCCCGATTCCTTCTGGCGAACGCTGCGGCAGCTCGGCATTGCACCCGCCGACCAGGTTGCCTTCCGCGACCACTACCGTTACACCGTGGCCGATCTGCGCCGTCTCCGCGCCCGCGCCCGCGCCACCGGCGCCGACGGCTTCTGCACCACCGCCAAGGACGCCATGAATTTGCCCCACCTGCACCCGCTGCACCCGTTGCGGATTGTCGAAGTCGAAATGGAGTTCGCCGACCTCGACGGCTTGGTGCACCTGGCACTAACGCAGTGCGGATTAACGGAGACTATTCCGTGTTGAGGCCAGGCCTGCGCACCGCCACCGTCATCGCGCCCAATTGGCTGGGGGATGCGGTGATGTGCCTGCCCACGCTGGAGCGCTTGCGCGCCGCCCACCCCGAGTGTGCCTGGACGGTGCTGGCCCGTCCCGCCGTGGCGCCGGTGTTCACCCTCGCCCAGCTCGGCCTGACGGTGCGCACGCTGCCACCGCCCCCCTCGCTGCGCCTCGAAAAAGTGAGCGGCGCGCCTCCCGACCTTGTGCTGGTGTTGCCCAACTCCTTCTACGCGGCCTTACTGGCTTGGCGCATGGGCGCTAAGCAGCGGGTGGGATACGCGCGCGACCGGCGCGGTTTTTTGCTGCGTCCGGCGGTGCCGGTGCCAGTAACCATTCCGGCGCACGAGTCGTTCTACTACCTCGAGTTGGCGCGGCGCGCGGGCCTGATCGCGGATCTTCCGCCGGACTCGGCGCCCACGCTGCGCGTACCGCTGCATCCGGACCCGGACGCGGTGCGCACTTGGCGCCGCCGCCTCGGCTCGGGCGCGGCCGTGGCCCTGCACGTCGGCGCCAGCTTCGGCACCGCCAAGCGTTGGCTGCCAGAGCGCTTCGCCGAGCTGGCGGCCGCGCTCGCCAACGATGGCGCCCAGGTCGTGCTGGTGGGCGGCGAAGGCGAACGCGAGGTGGCGCGCGAGGTCCGCATGCTGGCCGCTCGCCCGTCTGAAATTAAAAACCTCGCCGGCGAAACCACCCTCCCCAGCCTCGCCGCCCTGCTCGGCGCCGTCGACCTGCTCGTCGCCAACGACAGCGGTCCCATGCACCTGGCTGGCGCCGTCGGCACCCCCGTGGTGGCGCTCTTCGGTTCCACCAACGAGCGCGAAACCTACCCGCTCACCGCCGCGGGCAAGCTGCGCCTGTTGAAGGTGCCCGGCATCGAGTGCAGCCCCTGCAAGCTGCGCGAGTGCCCCATCGATCACCGCTGTATGACCCGGATGAGCGTGGCCGAGGTGCTGGCGGCGGCGCGCGCCATGCTGGCGGAAACCAAGTTGGCGAACGCCAAGGTGAACGCCCATGGCTGAACCAGCCCGCGCTTCCACCCAACTCCGCAGCATGGCCTTCGGCGCCTTGTTTTTGTCGCTGTTCGGCGGCGGCTGGATGGTGGTGGCGCTCAACACCGAAGCCGCCGTCTGGCTGCTCGCCTGCGCCCTGCTCCCCACCTCCCTGCTCGTGCTGCGCGCCCTCGCACTATTGCACACGGCCTCCCAGGTGCGTGCCGCCGAGCCCGCGCCAACCGCCGCCGAGGCCGGCGCCGAGCGCGCCTTGAACCGCAGCGTCAGCCTGCTCTTCGCCGCCGAAATCGGCGCCATCGTCCTGGCCGCCAACCTGCTCAACGCCTACGGCCACGCCGCCTGGATCCTGGCCGCCGCCGCCCTGCTGGTGGCCGCGTTTTTTTTGCCGCTGGCGCGCCTGGTCCGCTACCCCGTCTACTACGCCATTAGCGGCGCCGAACTGGTGTTGTGCGGCATCATCATCGCCCTCATGCACACCCGCATCGGGCTCGCCGATCCGCTTTTTGGACTCATCATGGCGCTGACGTTGTGGTTGACGGTGGTGGTCCTGCTGCTGCAAGGCTCGCGCTGGGGTTCAGGACTGCTGGCGGAAGCTCCATCTCCGTCCCCAGCCGCACCACGGTAACCGCGGCGGGCGGCTCCGCCTGCACCACGGCGGCGGCGTAGCCGGCCGTCAGATCGAGCTCCCGCACAAACCACTCCTGCGCTGGCGCCGCCAGCGTCCGGGGTGGCTCGCCACTTTTCGCTGGGTCGCTCCCGCTGGTCGCTTGAGGGCGGGCTTCGATTGGCGGCAGGGGATGCCCGCTCTGCTCAGGGCATCTCCGAGCTGCCTCCATTCGCAATCGCGCGCCACCAGCGCCCAGTTCAACCTCGACGTGGTCCAGCACGGCCATGCCGCGGCCGTCCGCCTTCAGCCACGCCTCCTTGCAGGTCCACAGCCGGCTGAAGCCGCGCCGTCGCGCCTCATCCGGCAGCGCCGCCAGCCAAGCCGCCTCGCGGGCGGTAAAAAAGCGCCGCGCCAGCCCCAGCACATCGAGTTGGGCGCGCTCGATCTCAATATCCACACCCAGTTCCCGCTGGGGATGAATGCCGATCAACCCGTAGCCGGCCGAATGCGACAAGTTAAAGTGCAGCGGCGCGCCCTCCAGCGCCGGTTTGCCCTGCGGCCCATGCGTGAAGCGTAACTCTCGTGGCGCGGCGTGCAACCGCGCCGCGAGCAGGGCGCGCAAGCGGGCGTGGGCCACGGTGAATCGGCGGCCATGCTCGGGCATGAGGAAACGGTCGGCGCGTGCGCACTCCTCCGCCGGCAGCAGGCCGCGCAGCCCGGCCACCGCCGCGGGCGCGAGGTCCAGCGCAAACCAGTACAACTCGAGCGTATCGAGCGTGCCCGCCGACGCCATGCTTCAATCTACACTGAAGATCCGAACTGCCGCGCCATGTCCGTCTCCCGCCGTCAATTCCTTGCCAATGCTTTGGCCTCGGGCGCGTTGCCGCTGCTGCCACGCCCCACGTACCCCACCCCCCGCACGCTCGACGCCACGCGCTTGTCCAAGTTCGTCGACCCGCTGCCCCGCCCCGCCGTCGCCGTGCCCATCGCCCCAGGGCGTTACCGCATCACCATGCGCGCCACCGCCTGCCAACTCCACCGGGACCTGCCGCCCACCATCTGCTGGACCTACGGCGGCTCGGTGCCCGGCCCCACCATCGAGACCCACAGCGGCTCACCTTTCTCCGTCGAATGGCGCAACGAATTACCGGCCCGGCATTTTTTGCCCATCGACCACACCCTCGACGGCGCCGGACCGGGCCTGCCCGACGTCCGCGCCGTGGTGCACATGCACGGCGCCCGCGTGCCCGCTGCCAGCGACGGCTACCCCGAGGATTGGTACGTCCCCGGCCACTCCCGCCTCTACCGCTACCCCAACCGGCAACCCGCCGCGCCGCTGTTTTATCACGATCACGCCATGGGCGTGAACCGGCTCAACGTCTACGCCGGTCTGTTTGGCCTGATGAACATCCGCGACGAGGCCGAAGATGCCCTTGCCCTGCCCCGCGGCGAGCAGGAAATCCCGCTCGTGCTCTGCGACCGCTGGCTCACCCCCGATGCCCAGCTCTATTACCCGATTAGCTTTATCCCTGGCAAACCGTGGGTTCCAGAACTTTTCGGCAACGCCATGATGGTCAACGGCAAGCTGTGGCCGGAGTGCGCGCTCGCGCCCCGCGCCTACCGCTTGCGCGCCGTCAACGTCGCCAACAGCCGCTTCTTCAATTTGTCACTCGCCAGCGGCCAGCCTTTCCATCTCATCGGCACCGGCCAGGGCCTGCTCCCCGCGCCCGTGGCCTTGACCTCGATCCTGCTCGCGCCCGCCGAGCGCGCCGACCTGATCGTTGATTTCAGCGGGCACGCCGGCGAGAAGATCGTGCTCATGAACGGCGACATTCCGCTCATGCGGTTCCGGATCTCTTCCGGCGCCGCCGCGGCGCGTTATCGTCCACCTGAGCGCCTGCGCC
>JANWJU010000032.1 GCA_025451775.1 Terriglobales bacterium | reverse complement strand
GTTCTAGTTCCCAACCTCGGCGACTGGACACACGCCGGCAAGGTCCTCGCGCGGCTGGCGGAAAAGTACGGCTTTGAGCGCATTGGCAAGGCTCGACTGACCAATGACGCGCTGATCGCCACCAGCGCGGCCCGCACCGGCATCACCGTGGTCACCGTGAATCAGCGCGACTTCGGCCGCCTCGCCGAGTTCTGTCCCCTGCGGTGGCAGGCAACGCGGAAGCCGGGGAGCGTTCCATGAAAGTGACGCTGCCGCACCCGGCAGGATACCCGATTAATGGGCCGGGCAGAACTCGGCCAGGAATTCGACCAGGCGCGTTTCCGCCCAGTAGACGCTGTCGCCATGGCGGCGGGAGTTGATGAAGGCGCAGTGGCCGCCGTGGGGCAGCGTCTCGAATTGCATCCAGGGGTTGGCCGCCATGCGGGCGCGCGATGCAGGCGTGATCACAATGAAGGGGTCGTCCTCGGCGTACAGCACCAGCGTGGGCGTCTGGATGTCGTCCAGCACGCGCGCGGCGCTGGCGCGGGCGTAGTAGTCGTCGGCGTCGCGGTAGCCGGTGAAGGGAGCGGTGATGGCGTCGTCGAAATCCCGCACCGAGCGCATGCCATCGAGCTTCTCCAGGGGATAGCGGCCGGGAAAGCGGGCGGCATGGCGCCGCAGGCGCTGCTTCAAGCTGCGCAGGAAGCGCTGCTCGTAGAAGTAGTTGACCTTGCGGTGCAGCGCGCGGGCGCAGGCCGCCAGATCGAGGCAGGGCGACACCGCCACGACGGCTCGGGGCCGCGCCTCAGGGTGCAGCTCGGCGGCGCACTTCAAGGCCAGGTTCCCGCCCATGGAGAAGCCTCCGAGAGCCACACCGGTCACCATGCCGGTTCTGATGCCACGGCTCGCCACCCACTCCAGCACGCGCGCCACGTCCTCGCTCTTGCCGGAGTTGTAGAGCGTGTCGCAGCGCGGCTCGGAGTCGCCGCAGCCGCGCACGTTCATGCGCAGCACGTGCCAGCCCCGCGCCAGCGCCAACGCCGCCGTGGTGAGCATGTAGCCGGCCTCGCTTGTGCCCTCCAGGCCATGCACCAGCACCAGCGCCGGCGCCGGGTAGGCTTGCCAGTGGCTGCGCACCAGGATGTCGACCCCGGGCGCGGCGGAGATCCAGTCCGCGTGCGCCTCCGGCAGCCGGATGCCGCGCGGCCGCAGAAACGAGTAGACAGTATTGGCGTGGCCGCTGCGCAGCCAAAACGGAGGTGCAAACGGTGAAACGGCGCTCACCGTTCCATTATCACAAAAGTAACTTCCGGGCTCGCTCCTGGACCTGTGCCACCGCCGTGCCGCCCACCACGTCGCGGCGTGCGAGCGAGACGGCGGGCGTAAGCGCACGCCACGCGGCAGCATCGAGCGCTTTGCCCGCCAGCTGGGGCGCACAGGCGGCAACCTCGGCCGCGGTGAACTCGCGGAAGTCCCGTCCCTCCTCCAGCGCCCGCGAAACAATCGCGCCCACCGCTTGGTGCGCCTCGTGGAAGGGCACGCCCGCCGCCACCAGCACGTCGGCCAAGTCGGTGGCGAGCAGCGCCGGGTCACTGGCGGCACGCGCGGCACGGGCGGCGTCCACGCCGGTGGTGGCGACCACGCCGGCGGCGATCTCCAAACACGCCGCGGCGGTGTCCACGGCGTCGAACACCGGCTCTTTATCCTCCTGCAGGTCGCGGTTGTAGGCGAGCGGCAGGCCTTTGAGCAGTACCAGAAGCTGGGTCAAATTCCCGATCTGGCGGGCGCTCTTGCCGCGAATGAGCTCCAGCGCGTCGGGGTTCTTCTTCTGCGGCATCAGGCTGCTGCCGGTGGCGTAAGCGTCGCCCAACACCAGCCAGCCGAACTCGGAGCTGGAATACAGGATCCAATCCTCGGCCCAGCGCGACAGGTGCACGCCCAGCAAGCTTAGGACAAACACCAACTCGATCGCGAAGTCCCGGTCGCTGACCGCATCCAGGCTGTTCTGTGTGATGTCCTTCAAGCCCAGCTGGTGCGCCGCCGCCTTGCGGTCGAGGTTATACGGCGTGCCCGCCAGCGCGCCGCTGCCCAGCGGCGAGACGCTCAACCGCGCGTAGGCGTCCCGCAGCCGCCCGGCATCGCGCAGCAGCATTTCGGCGTACGCAAGCGCGTGGTGGCCTAACGATACCGGCTGGGCGCGCTGCAAGTGGGTGTAGCCGGGGATGATGACCTCCGCGTGCCGGTGCGCGAACGCCGCCAGCGCTTGCACCAACCCGCGCACGCCCAGCTCGAGCCGCGGTTGCTGCTCGATCAAGTAGAGGCGCAAATCGAGCGCCACCTGTTCGTTGCGGCTGCGGCCGGTTTGCAGCTTGCGGGCGGCGGCAGGAGCAAGAGCTTCCAACCGCTGAAACACGTAGGTATGGACGTCCTCCACTCCGGGTTGCGGTTCCGGAACGGCCGCTTGAAACTCCGCTTCCAAGCGATCGAAGGCGGTCTCGATCTGGCGTGCCTCGTCGGCGTCCAGCACCCCCGCGGCGGCGAGGCCTTGGGCGTGGGCGCGCGAGCCCCGGATCTCGGCCAGCGCCAGCCGCCGGTCGTAGCCGAACGACTCCGAGAAGCGCTCGAAGGCGGCGGCGCTGGGCTCGCGGAAACGCCCTCCCCAGAGCTTGTCCGCCATGGTGTTACTTGCGCCCCAGCAGCGCCTGCATTTTGATGGGCAGGCCGACGATATTGATGAACCCCAAGGCGTCCTTCTGGTCGTAGAGCTCGCCCATGGTGAAGGAGGCAAGCTTGTCCGAGTACAGCGACTCGGGCGAGGTGCGCCCGGCAACCAACGCGTGGCCCTTGTAGAGCTTCATGCGCACTTCGCCGGTGGCGTGCGCCAAGGCGCGGTTGACGAAGGCATCGAGGGCTTCGCGCAAGGGCGTGAACCACAAGCCGTTGTACACCAGCCGCGCGTATTCGATACCCAACTGCTGTTTCATCTCCGCCGTCGAGCGGTCCACGGTCAGCGCCTCGATCTCGCGCAGGGCGGTGACCAGCACGGTGCCGCCCGGCGTTTCATACGCCCCATGGGACTTCATGCCCACGAAGCGGTTCTCGACGAGATCGATGCGCCCCACGCCGTGCACCCCGGCGCGCTCATTAAGCCGCGTCAGCAGCTCGACCGGTCCCACTTTTTTGCCCTCCAACGACACCGGCACGCCCGCCTCGAAGCCGATGCGGATGTACTCGGGCTCGGCGGGCGCGTCGGCGATGGAGCGCGTCAGCACCCACATATCCTCGGGCGGCTCCTGCGCCGGGTCTTCCAGGATGCCGCCCTCGTGGCTGATGTGCCAGATGTTCTCATCGCGGCTGTAGATCTTGGCCACGGTTTGCTCGATGGGCACGTTGTGCTTGTGGGCGTAGGCGATGGCGTCCTCGCGGGAGACGATATCCCAGTCCCGCCAGGGGGCGATCACCTGCAGGTGGGGCGCCAGCGCCTTGTAGGTGAGCTCGAAGCGCACCTGATCGTTGCCTTTGCCGGTGCAGCCGTGGGCGAGCGCGCCGCAGCCGGTGGCGAGCGCCACTTCGACCTGCTTTTTGGCGATGATCGGCCGCGCCATCGAGGTCCCCAGCAGGTACTTGTAGTCGTAGATGCAGCCCGCCTTGAGCGTGGGCCAGATGTAGCCGGTGATGAACTCCTCGACCAGATCCGCCACCACGACCTCGTCGGCGCCGGTGCGCAGCGCCTTCTCGCGCAGCTGGGCATAATCATCGCCCTGGCCGACATCGGCGATGACGGCGACGATCTGGCTGCCTGGGTAATGCTCCTTGAGCCAGGGGATGATGATCGAAGTATCCAGCCCGCCCGAGTAGGCGAGCGCGATTTTCAGCGCAGGGTTGCTCATAGTGACTTTGAAAGCGGCTTGGGGGTCTCCCGCTCCTTAACGTTGCCCAAGATCAGGGCAGCAAGAATGGCTTTCTGGGCGTGCAGGCGGTTCTCGGCCTGGCGATAGACCACCGAGACCGGCGAATCGATCACGCCCACGGCAACTTCCTGGCCGCGGTGGGCGGGCAGGCAGTGCATGAAGCGCGCTCCGGGCCGCGCTTTTTTCATGAGTTCTTCGTTGACCTGGAAGCCGGCGAAATCCCGTGCCCGCTGCGCGGACTCGGCCTCCTGGCCCATGCTGGCCCAGGTGTCGGTGTAAACAGCGCTGGCGCCCTTGACCGCCGCCGCGGTGCGGTTGCCGATCTCGATCTGGGCCCCCGAACGCTTGGCGATCTGCTGCACGCGGGCCACCAAGGCGGCGTCAGGCTCATAACCGGCGGGCGTGGCCACGCCCATGCTGATGCCCGCCAGCGCCGCTGCCTCCAGCAGCGAGTGCAGCGTGTTGTTGCCGTCGCCGACATAGGCCAGCTTCAAACCGTCGAAATCGTCGAACTCCTCCCGCAGCGTCAAAAAGTCGGCCAGCGCCTGGCAGGGGTGGCTGAAGTCGCTCAAGCCGTTGATCACCGGCACCGCGCTCGCCTGCGCCAGCAGCTCGATGGACTCGTGCTCGAAGGTGCGCGCCACGATGGCGTCCATCCATAATTCCAGGTTGCGGGCCACGTCGACGATGTCCTC
Source organism: Terriglobales bacterium (assembly GCA_025451775.1). Classification (GTDB taxonomy): domain Bacteria; phylum Acidobacteriota; class Terriglobia; order Terriglobales; family SCQP01; genus SCQP01. The sequence continues at coordinate 31,739 of JANWJU010000032.1, read as the reverse complement.
GCGCTCGCCCAGCGGCGAGTCGGAGAAATCGAGGAACACGGCGTGCCCGCCCATCTCCTGCATGGCCACATCAAAGGTGACGCGGGTGCGCAGCGAGGGTTTCTCGAAGATCATGGCCAGCCCGCATCCTGACAGCAGGTCCCGGTAGCGGCCGGGATGCACCTTGAGGTCGGCGGCCAAATCCAGCAGCGCCAGGAACTCCTTGCGCGTGAGGTCGCTGAGGTTGATCAGGTCGCCGGTCGCCAGGCGCGGCAAACGCGGCGCCGGCGTGGTGCCGAAGGGCAGCCCGGCGCCGCCGTTGGCGCGTGGATTCAAAAGATTTTTCTTCATCCTACCTTTACCGCTCCCACCAGACTCCGCATCCGCTGCTCAATCTGCATGCGGCGGCGGACGTTCTCGCACACCAGCAGCACCGTGTCATCGCCGGCGAGTGAGCCGGCCAGCTCCGTCCACCGCGCCGTATCCAGCGCCGCCGCCACCGTAGGCGCGGCCCCGGGCTCGGTCTTGACCACCAGCAGGTTCTGCGCTGCCCGCAAGTCGCGCACAAACTCCCGCACCACGTGCGCCCACGCCGGCACCGCCTCGACTTGCGGTCGCCGCTCCGCCGCCCCCAGCACGGCATAGCCGGCCGCGGTCTTGACCAGGCCCAACTTCTTCAGGTCGCGCGACAGTGTCACCTGCGTCGCCGCCACCCCGGCGCGGCGCAGCGCCTCGGCCAGCTCCGCCTGCGAGTGCACGGGGCGGGCGCCGATGACCTTCAAGATCTGTTCCTGGCGGAAGTTCCGGCTCACCTCGGGCCTCCCGCTTGCGAATAATTATTCACCGAATGAATATTTAACCGCGCCCGGGGCGGCGCTGTCAAGGGGCTCCCGCCGCAATTCGCTGCGGGTCGAGCGTGGCGGGATTGAGGTCGAGGCCGGCTTGGCCCAAGGTGGCAAGCTCGGCGGCGATGGCAGAGGCGGGAGATGCGGAGCCGTTTGTGCGCGGCGCCTACCGGAAGAGGCGATTGAAATCGTCGCGGGCAGAGGCGGCCCCGCCCTTGTCCTGGCCGCCGCCGGGTGGGGCGGCGCCGCCGGGCGAGAAGTAGTCGCAGTAGTTGGCGCGGTCCTTGTACCGCACCCACTCCGCCATCACCTCCCGGCACTCGTTATGGGCGGTGAGGTCGAAGTGCCGGCAGCCCCGGCAGGCGTGCAGGTCGGCGTCGCACTGCGGACAGGTATCGCGGGTCAGGACGGTTTGCGCACTGGCCAAGGCGATGGCGCGGCCGCAGTTCCAGCACTCCATGGGTTCAATTTATCACAGGCGAAAACGCCCAAGCGCCCGTCGGGACGCCTGGGCGTTTTCGGCGCTGCTTGGCCGGTTACGCCGCCGCTTGCGGGGCTGAACCGCGACGTCGAATATTAATAGCGCCGCCGCCGCCGAGGGAGCCGCCCACCAGTGCGCATCCCAAGCCAATCAGGGCGATCCAGAAGATGCCCCAGCTCACCGACGAGCCACCCGTCTTCACCGCCTGTCCCGCAGTCGTGGCCGCACTCGACGCCGGCTCCGCCACTTGGCCCAGCACGGCGTCGGCTCGCGCGTTGGAGATGTTGGCATCGGTTGCCAGCGCCGATGCCGCGCCCGTCCGGTTACCGGCCACCAGCTGCGCCGAGAGAGCTGCGGCCTGCTGCTGGGTGATATTGATGCCGTTGCTCTGCAACACGCCCATCAGCGCGCTCACCCCGGTCGCCGGCGCCGCGCCCAGCGCCGAACCGGCCACGTTCGTCGTGGCCGCCACCGCGGTGCCAGCCACCGATCCGGCCAGGAACAGCAGGGTCAACAGAATCAGCCCCCAGAGCGTGACGCCGCGCATCATACCGTGCCGTTTCGAGGTACGCGGCGTGCGTCCGGCCACCCAACTTCCCACAAAGATCGCGATCAGAATGGCGATCGCGCTCCACAACATCGTGCCCTGGCCGACGCCCGCCCAGGAACTCCCCTCAAGTGGATTCAGCGACGAGAACCCGACCCCAAAGACAAACGAAAGCAGCAGAATCGCCACCCCGGCAAAGGTCATATACCCGGTCCAGATCCCGTTCCACTCCATCTGCCGCGGCACCTCGCCCCCGGCTACAGCGGCGTGCGCCGCCAAATCCCGATCCATCTGGCGGCGCACGTACAGCCGACGTTCAATGCTTCGCACCGTGCTCATCTCTCTCCTCCTTCCAATCGAACCCATGCGCGGTGCGATGCTCTGCCCACATGCAAGGGTGTGTTGCCCGCCACTAAGAATTTTTACTTTGGATCCGGGGTGGAAAGAGGGGACTTCAGGTGCTCGCCGGAGTGAACAGGTATTCGCCGCTCGCCCCATGCCGCTCGACGTACCCCCAAACGTGCTCCGGATCGTGGGTGAACACCATCAGCCAGTGCTCGCGCGCGGCGCGTTCCAGCACACGATGCTTGTTGTCGATCGACTCCAGCGGATACAGATCGAAGCCCATGACCCAGCTCGGCTTCAGGTGCCAGTGGGTGGGCATGAGATCGGAGACGTAGCAGGCGGTCTGGCCTTGAGAGCGGATCAGAACGCCCTGCAGGCCGCGCGTGTGACCGGGCCAGCACTCGACGGTAATGCCGGGCAGCAGCTCCCGGCCGCCTTCCAGCAGCGTCATCTGGCCGGAGCGAACCAGGGGATCGTAGTTCTCGGGCAGATAGCTGACGCGGTCCCGTTCGTGCTGCTCGCGCGCGTGTTCCCACTCCCGCCGTTGGACGTAGTAGCGCGCTTGGGGAAACGCCGCCGTGATGGCGCCAGTCTCCGGATGGCGCAGCGTGTTCCAGCCGCAATGGTCGTAGTGCAGATGGGTATTAATGACCACATCGACCCGCCCCGGGTCGATGCCGGCGGCGGCCATCCGCTTTAGATAATCGCGGCGCGGGTCGACGCCTCCGTTGCGCATCTGTTTTTCGTTGAGCTTGTTGCCGCATCCGGTCTCGATCACGATCAGGGCGCCGTTCAAACGGACGATGAGTGAGTTCAAGCCGGCGCGGACGCGATTCTGCTCATCGGCGGGCGCGTGCCGGTTCCACAAGGGCTTGGGCACCACGCCGAAGAAGGCTCCGCCATCAAGGTGATAGGTGCGATCGGTGAGGACCATGAGCTCAGCCGCTCCCAAGCGGCGATGCCAGGGCCCCGTCCACTCCAGCTCAGTCATGCGAACCTCCGGGGCGGTGTTGGCGGTGCAGGTGGCGCCAGGCGAGCGCAATCAGCATCAGGGCGATCGCCAACGCCGCCACGTCCGCCCGTCTCAGCCAGGCGGCCAGTTGCGGGCCATGCACGCCCAGCAGCACCCCCGCCCGGCTGATGAGCGCCACCCAGACCACTGCCCCCAGCACGTTGTAGATCATAAACGGCCACCATCGCATATGGTACAGACCCGCGATCGGTCCCGCCAGGAAGCGCAAGCCGGCGACAAAGCGGGCGAATAAAATGGTCAGCGGGCCATGCTTCTGAAAGTACGCCTCGGCCTCCACCTGGTGCCGCCCGCTGAAGCGCAGTCCCCGCCGCGCCCAGGCGCCGAAGTATCGTCCCAGGACATAACCCGCAGTCTCGCCCAGGATGCAGGCGGCGCTGCCGGTGAGGAGCAGCTCCGCAAATCCCCAGGTGGCCCCGCCCGCGTACGCCTGCACCTGGTAGCCGGCGTAGAGCAGCACGGCTTCACCGGGCAGCGGAAAACCGAAGTTCTCCAGCAACAGCAGGACAAAGACGGCCCCCAGGCCGTAATGCTGAAACAGCGCCGCAAAATGATTTACCACACCGAGCAGAACGCCTCCGGCAACTCCTCACAGGGAAGATGCCCTAATCCGGGCAGGATGAACAGCTCGGCGCGGGGGAGCGCCTTCTGCAGCGCGGGCGCCGTGGCCGCCGGCACAACCCGGTCCCGCTCGCCCCAGATAAGCGTGACCGGCGCCGCGATGCCGCCCAGCTCGAGATGCAACTGCCGCTGATCCTCGCGCCAGCGCCCGGCGTAGGCGGCCACGGCTGCACTCAGCCCGGGCTGGCGCAGGGTGGCGCGGTAGGCGGCCACGCTCGCAGGGCGCAGCCGCGCGCGCTCGCCGTAACTGGGCGCCAGGATCGAGCTGTACGCCGCCCTCGGCAGGTGCGCGCCCATCCAGGCCACAATCCGGCTCCAGGGCGGCGTCAGCAGCCACTGCTGGCGCGCGCTCGGCGTCCAGAATGGATGCGCCGGCGCCGCCAGCACCAGCCGCCGCACCTGCCGGCGCTTCGGCGAATTAGCCGCAAACTTCAGCGCGATCGCTCCACCCCACGACGCCCCCGCCAACTCGAACTCGCCGATCCCCAACTCCTCTACCGCGTGTTCCAGCCAGCCGCTCAACCCCGCCAGCGAGGCATCGGCCACCGCCGCCGAAGCACTGATGCCGGGCAACTCCAAAATCCAGCATCGCCTCCGCGCCCCCAAAATCCGCGCGCACCCGTCCCACTGCCCGCCCCGCCCCAGCAAGCCATGCAGAAACACCACATCCGGCCCCGCGCCCACCTGCTGAAAAACGATCTCCGTGGTGGCGTCCACTGCTCACTGCTCACTCAAAACTACTCACTCCTACCCAATCTTCTCCGGCAGGTTCATATCAAACTGCGTCTCCGGCTGAATCAACGCCACCAGCGGGCGGCTGACCTCGCCGGCTTCCAAAATCCCCGCCTCCGTCCACTGGTCGGCCACGACGGAACTGACCCGCGCCGACACCGGATTCATCACCGGATGGGACACGCGGATGACCGAGAGCCCGTTTTTGGGGTGGTTGGAGGCCGCGAAACCGTTGAGGCGGTGCATGAAGAAGTGCATGGCGTCGTCATGCGAGCCCAGCAGGGATAAGTCGACGGTGGGATCGGCGTGCGCCTCGACCGCCCAGCGGTGCGCCCCCGAGTGGGCATCGACCTGATAGCGGCTGTACGGGTGACCATCGTTCTCGATGTCGATCTGCACCTCGGCGTGCTCGGTGGGGATGGCGAGGCTGAGCACCGCCGCCGCCGCCCGCGCCGAAACCCAGGAGCGCATGAACAGCACCCCCGGCTCGGCGGCGTGGCGCACGTAGACACGGTAGTTGACTTGGCGAAAGCCGCTGAGCACGTAGGGGAACGCTGCTCCCGACTCTAGCGTGACGGTGGCGATGAAGGCCCGCGGCCCCTGGGGCGTGTCGCGCAGATCGAGTTCAATGCCCGGCGGCAGATGAGGTTGCAGCCGCTCCGGCGGCACCGCGTGGATGACGTACAACAGGTTGCGCAGTTTGAGCCCGATAGCCATAGAGAGAAATCGATAGAGATAAATCGATGGAGAGAAATCGATGAAAAACAGGAAACGGCAACTTCTATTCTAGACCGCCGGTGCAGCCCGGCGATGCACGGGCGAGGTGGCGGGCCACTAGACGGCCAACTGCGCAAAGGCGCGCAGCCCGGAGTCGGCCCAAGCGTGCGCTTGAAATTTAGGCCAGGCGGCGGTGGCGATCATGGCGGCGTTATCGGTGCACAGCCCCGGCGCCGGCGCGAACACGGTCAGCCCTTGGCGCGCGGCGGCGGCGGTGAGCCGTTGCCGCAGGGCGCGGTTGGCCGCCACGCCGCCGGTGACCCAGATCGATTGCGCCGCTTCGCCCGCTGGTGGCGGCCCTTCCCCCTCGAGCGTGGCGTCGGCGGCGGCCAGCGTGCGCTCGACCAAATCGCCCACCACGGCATTCTGGAAAGCGGCGATGAGATTGAGCGTGGCCGGCTCGCACCGGTCGCGGCACTCCTCCCAAGTGAGGCCGCCCGCCGGATGCGCGGCGGCCGCCGCCCGGCGCGCCGCCGCCCCAGTCTCCAGGCCAGCCGCCTGCGCCTGCCGCAGCACCGCCGTCTTGATCCCGCTGAAGGAAAAATCCAGTTGGTTGCCTTTAAGCCGGATACGCCCCAACAGCGCCGCCTCCGCATCCCCGGACCCGGCCAAGCGGTCGATGACCGGCCCGCCGGGGTAGCCCAGGCCAAGCAGCTTGGCGACTTTGTCGTAGGCTTCGCCGGCGGCGTCATCCCGCGTTTGCCCCAAGCGGCGGTAGGAGTACCCGAACTCGCCCGCGCGCTCCACCCAGTAGAGCTGTGTGTGGCCGCCCGAAACCACCAGCGCGACCGCCGGCAGCGGCGGATCGGGCCGGCCCTGCCGCCGCTCTTCGAGTAAGACGGCGTGCAGGTGTCCCTCGATGTGGTTGACCCCGATCAACGGCTTCTCCGCCGCCATGGCCAGCGCCTTGGCGTAGGTCAGCCCGACCAGCAGCGCCCCCACCAATCCGGGACCGTGCGTGACCGCGATGGCGTCAATGCCGGCCAGCGGCATCCCCGCTTGTTCGAGCGCCTGGCGCACGATCGGCACCACGGCGCGCAGATGCTCCCGGCTGGCGAGCTCCGGCACCACGCCGCCATAGAGGCGGTGCACCGGCACTTGCGACAGCACCACGTTACTGACGATGGTACGGCCGTCTTCGACGATTGCCGCCGCGGTTTCATCACAGGAGGACTCGATGCCGAGAATGCGGGCCATAACGCTATAATGACCGGGCGTGGCTGGCGAAGCCACTTTTTGCCGTGCACCTGTTCCTGCTCATCCTCATGCTGGTGTGTCTGGTGGCGCTGCTGCTGCTGGTCGGCTACGCCTTCTGGCGTATCCGCCGTCATTTGGCCCACGCCCGCGCCCCCGGGCCTCCCCCGCCGTCATCGTCAGCGCACCCGGGCGGAACTGCATAAATCGAGGCCAGGGTACTCCATGGTGAGATCGATTGTGCTGTGGTGCGCGCGGCGGTTCACGGTGATGGGGATATTGGCGGTGCAGGAGCCGGGGTACTTGGCCACCAGGCGATAGTTGCCCGCTGGAATCGCCTGGCCGAAGTCGAACTTACCCTGGTTGTCGGTAATCACCATGGTGATGAACTGGTGGTTGGCATCGGCGGTGAACAGTCCCAAGCCAACCGTGGCGATGGAGTTGCCAACGTCATCATGGGCGCGGCCGCGGATGCGGCTCACCTCCAGCGCCGCCTGCGCGGGCGCACCCGCCACCGGCGGCACTTCGACCTCGTAGCTCATAAATGGGCGCGGGGCCTGGCGCGGCGCAGCCGCGCCCCCCGCTTGCGCTCGCGCTGGCTTGGGAGCCCCAGAGCCCCAAGCCAGCGCGGCGCCGCGCTGAAAGGTGGCGGGGTTCTGACCCACAGCGGCCAGGCTCAAGCCCAGCGCCACCGCGAAGAGCAGCTTCATATCAGCAGCGCCGCCCCCCAGAAGACCAGTAGCAGGATCCCCACATAGCCATTGACGGTGAAAAAGGCCGCATTGATGCGGGATAAATTGCCTGGTTTGAGGAGGGCGTGTTCGTACACCAGCAAGGCCGCCACCACCGCCAAACCGATCCAGGCCAGCGGGCCCAGATGGCTGGCCAGCAGCAGCAAAATCAAAAACGCCATCATCACCCAGTGGCAGTACTGCGCCCAGCGCAGCGCGCGGGCCACGCCCAGCCGTTTGGGCGCCGAGTGCAGGTCGGCGCGGCCGCGGTCGAAATCGACGTCCTGGCAGGCGTAGAGCAGGTCAAACCCAGCCACCCACAGCGTCACCGCCGCCGTGAGCAGCAGAATGCGCGGGGCGAGGCTCCCGCGCACCGCGATCCACGCCGCCGCCGGAGCAATGCCCAACCCCGAGCCCAGCACCCAGTGCGAGAGCCAGGTGAATCGTTTGGTGTAGGAATAGAAAAACACCCAGCCTAGCGCCAACGGCGACAGAAGCAAGCACAGCGGGTTCAGCCGCCAAGCGGCGATCTCGAACACCGCCACGCTCACCACCAGAAACCCCACCGCGAACTGCACCGACAACCGCCCCGCCGGCAACTCCCGCGAACGGGTACGCGGATTGGCGGCATCCACGTGCCGGTCCACGATGCGGTTGAACGTCATGGCGGCGCTGCGCGCCCCCACCATGGCCACCACGATCCAGCCCAGCGTCGCCCCAGCCGGCCAGCCATTCGCCGCCAGCATGGCGCCCAGAATGGCGAACGGCAGCGCGAACACCGAGTGCTCGAACTTGATCATCGCCAGCGTCCGCCGCGTGTTCTGGGCCCAGCCCCCATGCGTAGCCGCCGTGCTCATACCAACTCCACCGGAATAATTCCCTGGACGGCACGCGCTAAATGCCCGTCGGCGGTCAGCAGCGGGCAGCCCAAAGCCTCCGCCAACGCTACGTAAAAGGCGTCGTAAGCAGTGCACCGATGCCGCAGCGACCACACCCGCTTTAAATAAGGCCGATGGGGGTGAAAGGTGATTTTCCATCCCGCCAGGTTCGACATCATTTCTTCCAATCGTTCCGGCTCGACCGAATTCAGAAAACTCTGCCGCCGTAAGCTATGCAGAACTTCAACGTCGGCCAAATAGGGAGCATGAAGGTCCTCGCGCCGAAGCATGTCGAGCTGAGGTCGCCGATTTTGGCCGCGGAGTAGGAAATCAACTGCGACCGACGCATCAAGAACGATCATGCGCGCGCCCGGCGTTGCTCAAGCTGGTCGGTTGGTGCCGCTTCGAAGCTGACTTCAGGGCCTGGTCCAACTCCCGATCCCGCTCCTCCCGCCCGGCGCGCACCAGCTCGGCGGGGGATTCCGTCATCGGCACCGGCGGCAATGCCTCCAGCCGCGCCACGATTTCCTTCATCGTCGGCCGCTTGGCAATGATCTCGACTTGCTGCCGCAAATAGTCGGACAGCGATAGCCCCTCTTCCGCCGCCTGCGCCTTGAGTTGGCGATGCACGCCGTCGGGAACGTGCCGGATTTGCACCATCTTCGCCACCTCCCCAGTCTAGGTGCATGTGCCGCACATGTCAAGGCGCGGAACGCGGTTGTGCGCCCCGTTAGGACACCGCTATACTTACCTCCCGGAATCGTGGGCTGGCCCATGATCGACCTAGAGGCTCTGGCAATACCCGAGTTGCTGGAGTTGTACGCGGCAGTTCTTGTACGTCTGCGGTCAAGCGGGATGTGCCGAACGGAAAATAATCCCGTCGGGGATTTCTCCGAGTGGCTCTTTTGCAGTGCTTTCGGTTGGGCACTGGAGGGAAATTCCTCTCGTGATTTTGACGCACTTGGGAACGATGGTACCCGGTACCAAATCAAAGGACGCCGGTTGACAGAATCCAATCCCTCGCGCCAGCTCTCGGCGATTCGCGATTTAGCGGGGGAGCATTTTGATTACCTAGCCGCAGTGCTCTTCGCGGAAGATTTCAGCGTTGATCGCGCTGCTATCGTCCCACATGCCGTGGTTGCGCGAATTGCACCCGTGGCTCACCGCACGAACAGCCACACGTTCGTTCTTCGCGACAGCGTCTGGGCAACCCCGGGCGCGCGGGATGTCACGCCGGAAATTCGCGCGGTATTTGCCCGCGGCGCTTCGGGGCGTTAGAACAAATACAGGGTGAAGAACAGCAGGATCCACACGATGTCGACGAAGTGCCAGTAGTACTCGGCGGCCATCAGCGACATATGGTAGTCCCGGTTGTACTCGCCCTTCTCCATGCGCCAGTAGACCAGCGAGAGCATCAGCAGGCCGACGGTGACGTGGGCGCCGTGGAAGCCGGTCATGATGAAGTAGGCCGAGCTGAACGCCCCGGTGGTGACAGTGAAGCTCATCACGCCGTTCAGGTAGCCCCACTCGAAGCCCTGGAAACCGAGGAAGACGATGCCCATGGCGATGGTGAGCAGCATCCAGTTTTTGGCCGCCGCCTGTTTGCCGCGCAGAAACGCCTTGACGGCAAAATTCAAGGTGAAGCTGGAGCCCACCAGGATAAGGGTGGCGACGGCGGGCAGCGAGGTTTCAAGCTTGGGCATGCCCGCTGGCGGCCAGACCGAGCCGGTAAAGCGGGTGTAGTAGATGTACTCGAAGTAGGCGAAGAAGATCATCGCCTCGCTGGCAAGAAAGAAGAAGAAGCCGCGGGTGAGATCCTTTTGGGTCTGCAGCCGGTCCATCAGGCGGCGCTCGACGGCGATGGTGTTGGCCCAACCGGCGGCGGCGACCAGGCTATAGAGCGCGGCCGCGGCCAGGAGCACGCCCGCCAGCGGCACGCCCAGATACACCAGGAACACCAGAAAAAACACGGCGCCGATGCCGCCGGCGAGCAAAATGGGCCAGAAACTCGGCACCGGCGCGTGCAGGTGCGGATCCAGGTGAGCGGCGGCTCCGGCGGGTTTGGCCGCCAGGGCGCCGGACGTCAAGGTCGAGGAGGTGGTGAGTGGTGTTGGTTCCATCTACTTCTTCATCCATTGCGGGAAATTGTAGGAAGCGTCCTGCGGGTAGATCCAACCCCGGTGCACCGCCCGCACCGACCACAGGGCGCCCATCAGGACCAGGAACGTAATCGCCAGCCCCAGGCGCCGGTTGCGGCGCCGGATGTGGGGCGGAAGCTGCTTCATTTCGGCGAGCGTCGCCATAAGACTATTCTCCGCCTTTCGCCGGCGGCGTTGCGGACGGGGCGGCCGCGGCCAAAGGTTCAAGCGTGTACATCAGGCTGACGCGGTCGATCAGCGGGTCCATGCCCCGATTGATCTGGTAGATCACCGGCAGCGTCTTGCTGGTGTGCGGCGCCATGGTCTGGTTCGAGAAGCAGAAACACTGGATTAGGGCCAGATGGGTGGCGGCGTTGTAGGGATAGATGTCGTGAATCGCCCGAAAGCTCACCGGGTGATCGCTGTTGTTGGTGAAGGTGAACTTATTCTCGGCGCGCTGGCCGATGTGCACGGTTTCCATCGGCTGATCGGGCGTGAAGGCGATCCCGATCCCGCCGGCTTGCACGCCGCTGAACAGCACATTGACACTGCGGGAGTTGTCGGCCGGCCCCGTGGTGGCCGCCAGCTTCTGGTCTGCTGGGACGTAAATACCCAAATGGGTGCAAAAGACGCGGAACAAGGGGACGTTGATGAAGGCAAAGCCCACCATCGCCACGCCAATCAACGCATATTTAAGCCCGCGGCGTCGACGTCGTTGCTGCTGCGTCTCGCTCTGGGCGTCGCCAGACATTGCCACTCCTTCCCGATCTCGATCCTTATCGGATTTGCGGAATTTCAGCAAAGTTATACGCGGGCGGCGGGCTGGCCGTCTCCCACTCCAAACTGCGCTCGATCGCTTGCGTGTCCCAAGGATCGTCGGGGGCGTCCTTGGGCTGGGTCAGGGCCTTGAGGATGCTGTAGGTGAACAGCAACCCGGCAATCAGCATGAAGATGAAACCTTCGGAGATGAACTGATTCATCGGCTTGAACTCGGGCCGGTAGGTGGCCACGCGCCGTGACATGCCGTCAATGCCCAGCAGGTGCATGGGCATGAACACCCAGTTCATACCGATGAAGAACAGCCAGAACACCCAGCTTCCCATCTTTTCGCTGAGCATGCGGCCGGTGATCTTCGGGAACCAGAAATAGATGCCGGCAAACAGCGTCATCACCGAGCCGCCCACCAGCACGTAGTGGAAGTGGGCCACCACGAAGTAGGTGTTATGCACCTGGATGTCGAACGGCACCACGGCCAGCATCAGGCCGCTCAAACCGCCGATCACAAAGGTGAAGATGAACCCCAAGGCGAACTTCATGGCCGTGGTGAAACGGATCACGCCGCCCCAGGCCGAGGCCAGCCAGGAGTAGATCTTGACTCCGGTGGGCACCGAGATGGCCATGCTCGCCATCGAGAACCACATCCGCGCCGCGCCGGAGATGCCGGCCGTAAACATGTGATGCGCCCACACCATGAAGCCGATCACGCCAATGGCCCACAGCGCCACCATCATGCCCTTGTAACCGAAGACCTTCTTGCGGGACATGGCCGGGATGATGTGCGACAGCATCCCGAAACCCGGCAGGATCATGATGTAGACCTCCGGGTGGCCGAAAAACCAAAACAGGTGCTGATACAGCAGTGGGTCGCCGCCCAGCGCCGGACGGTAGAAGCCGGTGCTCAACCAGCGGTCGCTGAGGAGCATGATCATGGCGCCGGAGAGCACCGGCAGGGCGAGTAGCAGCATCCAGGCCGTCACCAGCCAGCTCCAGACGAACAGCGGCAGCTTGGTCCAGCTCATGCCGGGGGCGCGCATATCGATGATGGTGACCAGGAAGTTGATCGCCCCCATAATCGAGCCGATGCCCAGCAGGATGACCGCCAGAATCCACAAATCCTCACCGTGGCCGGGCGCGTACTGCAGCGAGCTCAAGGGCGGATAGCTCCACCACCCGCCTTGAGCCGCGCCCCCGGCGATGAAGAAGCTGCCGTAGAGCATCAGCGCCGCCGGGATCATGATCCAGAACGAGAAGGCGTTGAGCTTGGGGAAGGCCATGTCCCGCGCGCCGATCATCAGGGGCACCAAATAATTGCCCAGTCCGGCGAAGGACGTCATCAGGACCAGGAAGATCATGATGGTGGCGTGCATGGTCATGAGCTGGTTGTACAGCGCCGGGGAGATGATGTGCCAATCCGGGTTGTAGAGGTTCAACCGGATCAGGCCCGCCAGCGAGCCGCCGAACCAGCCGTTGATCAGCGCGAAGACCAGGTACATGATGCCGATCTTTTTGTGATCGGTGGTCGTGAGCCAATCCAGCAAGCCGTGGTACTGGCGGGGATGGGCTTCGCCCAAGGTGGCGACCTGGGTGCTCATTGATTAATCCCTTTCTGGGCCGCCCGGTACTGCATGAAACCTCCGGGGAGATGAAGCCGGGCGCTGGGCGCCGGCAGGGCGGGCTGGCTGCGATGCGCCTCCAGCCACGCCTGGAACTCGTTATCGGGCACCACCTGCACATCGATCAGCATCTGGCCGTGGTTGACGCCGCACAACTGCGTGCACTGGCCCTTGTAGTAGCCCGCTTGCGCCTTGAACCATTGATTGGTGAGGCGGCCGGGCAGCGCGTCTTCCTGAATGCCCAGCCCCGGCACGTAGAAGCCGTGGATCACGTCCACGCTGGTGAGATCGAGATCGACGACCTGGTTGGCGGGCAGCACCAGCGTGTCGTTGGAGATATCGATGCCGTACTGGGGATATTTGTACTCCCAAAACCACTGGTGCCCGATGACCTCGACGTTGACGGCCGGATTATTCCCGCCGTATTCCATGAAGTGCAGCACCGGGTAGGAGTGCAGGGCGACCAGGGCCACGACGATGGCCGGAATCACCGTCCAAGCGAATTCGAGCGGGTTGTTCTCGTGGAACTTGGCGGGTTGGCGGCCGTCGCCCTTGTCGCGGAAGCGGACCATCACCACCACCAACAGGATGAAGGCAATCAGAATGAACGGAATCACCCACAGGAACGCGTGCCAGGATTCGGCGGCGGCGAGGCGCGCCACGTTGCTGCCTGGGGCGTCAAAGGGGTTGCGGGTGGGCGCCGCCGCGCCTTGTTCGGCGGCGGCCTGCATGGCCTGTTGGGCCGATTGGAACAACCAGATCATGGCCCAATTCATTGCGCTGCTCCTTTCTCAACGAGCTGTTGCACGTAGGCTTGCAGCGCATCCAGTTGCGCCTTGGTCAGCGTGCCGGTGCCGGTCATCATGCGTCCCGGCAAACCATGCAGCACGACGTGGTCAAAGCCGGCGGTGTCGTTCATCGAGGTCAGCATGTGGGGATGACGGAAGTCGGAGGCGGTCACCTCGACGTAAGGAGCGGAGGTAATCATTTCCACCGGAACGCCGCCTTGGCCGCGGTCGCCGTGGCAGCTCTGGCAGCGCTGCTGATATAACGCCTGGCCGGTGGCCACATCGGACGCGGCCGGCGCGCGGTAAGGCTCCGGGGCGGGCGCGGTGCTGGCTTCCTGCGCCACCACCTGCATCGCCACCGCGATGGGGATGCGCGGGCCGGTGGGCACGGGATTCAGCGGCGGCAGCTTGGCCGGCCCGGAGGCGGCGGGGGTGGCAATGGCGGCCAGCTGCTCGGCGGTATTCTCCTGCAGCGCGGCGGCGGGGATGAAGTTGGCGCGGATGTAATGCACCACCGCGAAACGCTCCTCCGGCGACAAGGCCACGAAGCTGGGCATGGCCGTCCCCGGCGATCCGTTGGTGACGGTGTGATACATGGCCAGCACCGAAGTGCCGAACCTGAAGATGCCGGTGTGGTAGTTGCGCGGCGGCGGGTTCAACCCCGCGCCCCGCGGCCCGTTGCCGTAACCGGCGGCGCCATGGCAGGGTACGCAGTTGGCGCTGTAGACCTGCTGGCCTTCGGTCAGCAATTGCGGGGTTGGCTTCAAAAATTGATGCAGATCGACTGCCGTGGCCGAGCCCGGAGGCGCCGGCTTATGGAAATCAAAGCGCGCGCTGAACCGCGACGCGCCGTATTCGCCGCCGAAGGCGGCGTAGATCAGAAAACCCGCCACCAGCACCACCACGGCGAAGCCGATCAGCGACTTGAGCGAAGGTTGCGTCGGTTGGCTCACAGGTACCTCCCCGCCACCGAGGCGAGAAATTTCGGGTCGCCGATGGGCACCAGGGCGTGCTTGCTCAGATAGCGCGTCGCCAGCAGGCCGAAGATGCCCAGGAAGCCCAGGAACACGCCCAGTTCCACCCAGTTGGGAAAGTAAAACGCCTTGTGGATGGGCGGCATGATCATCCAGTAGCAGTCCACCCACTCCGCCACCACGATCAATCCCGACATCACCAGCAGCACCGTCTCGTTGGTGCGGACTTTCTGGTTCATCAGGATGCAGAACGGCAGCACCCATTTGGCGAACAACAGGAACATGAACACCACGCCCCAGCCGCCCACCAGCCGCTCATGGAAGTAGACCGTCTCTTCGCGGAAGTTGGCGTACCAGACCAGCAGGTACTGGGCAAAGCCGATGTACACCATGAAGATGCTGAAGGCGTGCACGATGCGCGCCAGATCGACATAGTGGTAATCGCGCACCGCGCCGCCGAACATGTGGTGGCGGCGGAACAACACGGTGAAAAACAGGGTCAGCGCCAGGCTCGCTTCAAACAATCCGGCGAAGCCGTAGGGGCCCCACATGTTGGTGTACCACTGCGGCTCCAGCGACATCACCCAGTCGATGAAGACGATGGTGAAGCTGTAGCCGAAGAACACGATGAAGCCGGCCGCCACCCGTCCGCGGATGGTGGGCGGCTTGCCAAAGGTCTTGCGCGGCAGCAGTTGGCCGGGGTTGGTGTCCTGCTTGGTGGAGTTGTTCTGGAACCACCAGGCGAAGATCACCCAACCCGCCAGCGTGATCAGGCTGCGGGCGCTGTAGAAGGGCATGCTGAACCAGAAATTCTTGCTGCTGGTGGCGAAGGAGAATCCGGGCGCGGCCCAGGGATAGATGTGGGGCACCCCAATCAACAGCACAATGCCCAGCAGGAACGCCGCGGGCAAGTACGCCGAGGCCGCCTCGGGCAGGCGGCGGAACACCACCGTCCAGGTGGCGCTGGTGATGTACTCCAGCGCCACCAGGAACGCCCCGCCCACACCCAGCACCAGGAAGAACAGGTAGTTCACCAGGAAGCTGTACCAGGCCCGTTGCGGATCGATCAACAGAGCCGCCACGAACACGGCCACCCCAAGGGCGGTGGAGGCGAGCAGCAGGCTCCGCACCCGGGCGGGAAAGACCGCCGGCCCGGGGTTGGCGATTTCGATTGTTTCCTCGTGTGCGTGCATATTGGCGTTGCCCCTGGTTACTTGCCCGTGGTCATTGGTTGTGCGGGATGGCGTCCACGCCGGGGATGGGGCCCGTGGGTCCCTCGGCGGGCGGGTAATCGTGGGAGAAATCCATGCCCTGTTTTTGCGCCTGCGCCAGGTCGGCGGGCGTGGGGTTGGCGGCGCGCTGCAGCACGCGGACGTAATGAATCACCGCCCAGCGCTCAGCCGGCTCCAACTCGGTCTGGTAGGAGGGCATGTTGCCGAGTCCCTGGGTGATGATGGTGAAGATGCGGCCGTCGCTGAATTCCAGCGGCGCACCCGCAATCAACGGTGGCGGCTGCGTCATCTTGGGAACGATGTAGCCCAGCCCGTCCGCCCGCGCTCCGTGGCAGACGATGCAGTAGGTATCGAAGATCTGCTGGCCCTTAAGCAGCACCTGCGGCGTGGTGGGCAGCGGGTTCACCAGTTGATCCAGGCCAGTGACGTCGGAATCTTGCGGAAAGGGCGTGTAGTCCACCGGCACCGTACCCGCGGGCGGCGTCCGCATGGCGGGCAGATCGGGGTTGACGTTGTCGGTGCCCAGCGCCTGCACGTACTCTTGCTTGTACATCTGGGGCTGGTACTCGATCTCGGTGTGGGTGGTCTTGCCCGGCCCGGCGCAGCCCGCCAGGGCGAGGCTCAGGGCGATGCCGGCCAACCCCACGGCGAGGATGCGCCAGCTGGCAACTGGCAACTGGCAACTGGCAACTGGTTTACGCAAGGTCGCGGACCTCCTCGGCGCCTAGCTCCTTGAGCAACGTCTGCACGTTGCCGGATTCATAGGGCCGCACCGGCACATAGAGTCCAAACCGGTCGTTGGTGATGCTGTCGTCGATATTGTGGAAATTGGGTGCCGGACGCAGCCGCGCCGCGATCAGCACGGCACAGAAGGTCGAGATACCGGCGATCAAAATACCGCTCTCGAACGTCACCGGCATGTAGGCGGGCACCGAGATGAAGGGCTTGCCCGCGATGTTCAGCGGCCACGCCCAGGCCATCGTCCAGGCTTCGAGGGTGAAGCCCAGCCCGGCGCCCACGAAGAACCCGGTTTTGGTGACGCGCGGCATCCAACTGATCTTCAGGCCCAGCGCCTCCGAAAGGCCATGCACCGGGTAGGGTGTATAGGCGTCCAGGCCGCGGTAGCCCTTGTCCTTCACGGCCTTGACCGCGTCCAGGAGCTTTTGCGGATCCAGGAACAGCGCCAGCACGGCCGGAGGACGGTATTTGCTAGGCATGGCTCTCCTCCAATGCGGCGCGCTCGCCCACCGGCTCGCGCAACACGCTCTTGACCTCGGATATGGCGATGACCGGCACAAAGCGGGCGAATAGCATGAACATGGTGAAAAATAGCCCCAGCGATCCTATAAATGTCCCGATGTCGTAGATGGTGGGGGCGAAGTAGCGCCAGTTGGTGGGGATGAAGTCCTGCGACAACGAGGTCACGATGATCACGTAGCGCTCGAACCACATGCCGATATTGATGACGATGCTGGCGATGAACAGGATCACCATGTTGCGGCGCGCGAAGCGGAACCAGAAAATCAGCGGCGCGATGCAGTTGCAGAACACGATGGTCCAGCCCGCCCACAGGTAGGGACCGAAGAATCGTATCCAGATATAGATGTGGTTCTCGACCGGATTCTCGCTGTACCACGCCATGAAGACCTCGACGATATAGCCGTAGCTGACGATCATCGAGGTGGCCAGGATGATCTTGGCCATCAGCTCCATGTGGTCGATGGTGAGGTAATCCTCCAGGTTGAACGCCTTGCGCACCACGGTGAGCACCGTGATCACCATGGCGAAGCCGCTAAAGATCGCGCCCGCCACGAAGTAGGGCGGAAAGATGGTGTCGTGCCAGCCCGGAATCGAGGACACCGCGAAATCGCTGGAAACCACGCTGTGCACCGACAGCACCAAGGGGGTGGCGATGGCGGCGAAGAGGCCATAGGCGGCTTCGTAGTGGTGCCAGTCGCGCGCCGTGCCCTTCCAGCGCTGGGAGAAGATGCCGTACACCTTGCGGGCAAACGGCTTGGGGTGCATGTCCCGCACCGTGGCCAGATCCGGGATCATCCCTTGGTACCAGAACAGCAGGGAGATGATGGTGTAGGTAGAGACCGCGAACACGTCCCAGATCAGCGGCGAGCGGAAGTTCACCCACAGGTGCCGGGAGTTGGGATAGGGGATCAGCCAGTAGGCGATCAGCGTGCGGCCGATGTGCAGCAGCGGGAACAGCCCGGCGCACATGACGGCAAAAATGGTCATGGCCTCGGCCGAGCGGTTGATGGCGGTGCGCCAGCGCTGCCGGAACAGGAACAGAATGGCCGAGATCAGCGTGCCAGCGTGGGCAATACCGACCCAGAAAACGAAGTCGACGATGTAGGTGCCCCACATCCCCGGCCGCTTCAGGCCCAGCACGCCCATGCCGACGTGCAACTGGATCCAGACCACCACCGCCCCCAGCGCCAGACAGCAGGAGGCGACGAACATGCCCGCAAACCAGTAGGCGTTGGGGCGGCGGAAAATGGCGGCGGTGATGTCCTTGTTGACCTGGGTGAGGGTCAAGTCGGCCCGGTAGATGGGCGGCTCGGCCGTCATCGCCTGGGAATGCCGCGTTTGCGGCGGGTGTTCTGTGATTTCGTCGCTCATGCCTGTTCCCTTGCCCCCGGACCTCGACGGCCAGGCGACCAGCGGGAGCGCCTGGGCGAGCCCCCCCACTGCAGCAGCCGCTGCCGCGCGCGGCGGCTCATGCCGTGTCCGTTCCTTGACCGAGGTTGCGGATCTTGGTCAGGTAATGGATGGAGGGCTCGTAATTCATGTCCTCCAGCACACGGTAGCCGCGCGGGGTGCGTGCCTGCATCATCTTGGAGTTGGGATCGTTCATGTTGCCGAAGTAGATCGCCTCCGACGGACAGGTCTGCTGGCAGGCCGTCTTGATGTCGCCGTCCTCGACTGGCAGGCCCCGCTCCTTGGCCTTGTAATGGGCGGCATGGATGCGCTGCGTGCAGAAGTTGCACTTCTCCATGACCCCCTTGCTGCGCATCGTCACCATGGGGTTGAGGGCCAACTCCAGCGGCGAGGCGCGCACCTTGCCGTAGTTGAAGAAGTTGAATTTCCGCACCTTGTAGATGCAATTGTTCGAACAGAACCGCGTGCCCACGCAGCGGTTATAGACCTGCACGTTGATGCCTTCGGCGTCGGTGATGGTGGCGATGACCGGGCACACGCTCTCGCAGCCGGCGTTGGCGCACTGCTGGCAGAGCATGGGCTGCTGGGTGACGTCGGGGTTATCCTCGTCGCCGCTGAAGTAGCGGTCGATGCGGATCCAGGCCATGTCGCGGCCGCGCCACACCTGATCCTTGCCCACCACCGGCACATTGTTCTCCGCATAGCAGGCCGCCACGCAGGCGTTGCAGCCGATGCAGGAGTTCAAATCGATGGTCATGCCCCAGTGGTAGTTGGGGAAGGCGTGCTCGCTGGGGCCGCCGTTGTCCCAGAGGCTGAGCGGCGCCTCTTGCTCGGGGTTGCCGGCGCGCGGGTTGGCCTGCAACTGCACCAAATCGGTTTCGCGGATGATGCGCTCGCCGCGCGCGGTGCCCGGCGCCACCGTCGTCTCTGGCGTCACCTCATCTTCGTTGAAGTCGATGTAGTTGTTGCCCTGCGGGCTGGCCAGCAAATAGTTGGGGACATCCTGTTTGGTGAGCTTGACCTTGGCGCCGGAGAAAAACAGCCCCGGCTTCGGGCCGGATTGGATTTGGCCCAAGGCGTAAGCGTTGGCTCCAATATCGGTCCCGATCTGACCCACCGACTCCCGCCCAAACCCCACGGCAATGGTCGCCACCCCGGGGTTCACCCCCACCTGCACAAACACCGGCGCTTGCAGCTTCTGGCTGCCCACGGTGACTTCCGCGATCGCGTACTGGCGCTTGTCGTCGGGTTCGAGTCCCAGCCGCTTGGCGGTGGAGGGGGCGATGGTGAAGAAATTGTCCCAGCAATTTTTGGAGACAGGATCGGGAATCTCCTGCAAGAGCGCGTTGTTGGCCCACCAGCCGTCGCCCATCATGGGGTTGACGACGAGCGCCAGTTCCAGTTCCTCGCTGTTTTTCGCCGCCGGGGTTGCCGGGGCGGGCGTACCCGCCAGCGCCGCCGGCTTAAACGTCCGGGCCGCGCCCGGCCGCTGCCGCTTTGGATCGGGGTCGAAGACACCCTCTTGCAACAGACCGGTCCAGAAGTCGTCAAAGCTCGCCGCCAGCGTGTACTTGGGGTACATCTGAGTACGCCAATAAGCCTTGAGGTAGTCGTAGAAGCTCGTCGGCCCGGCCACCACCGGGGCGGAGGAGGGCGCGGGCGAGGCCGCCGCGGCGGCCGCCGCCGTTGCGGGCGCGGCCGCCGGTTTGGCCGCGGCCTTGGCGGTGTTAGCCGTCTTGGGAGCCGTCACTGCCGGAGCCGTCACCGCCGCGGCGGCGGCGGTGACGGCGGGTGCGGGCGGCGCCACCGGGGCTACCGGCCCCGGACCCGCCTTGAACTTGGCCGCGCCGGCCGGGTTCAAATACGCCAAGTTGATGAGCACGTCCTCGAAGCTGCGGCCGCCGAACAGCGGCTCGATGGTGGGCTGAACAATGCTGTACAGCCCGGCTTGGGGCTCGGCATCGCCCCAGCTCTCCAAACCGTGCAACAGCGGCAGCACCATGTCGGAGAGCTGCGCGGTTTCGTCCAGGCGGTCGGCGACCACGTAGACGTGCGGCACCTTGGCCAGCGCCTCCAAAAAGCCCACCGCGCCCGGCAGCGTATAGGCCGGGTTGGAACCGTACACCAGCAAGGTATCGACCTTGCCCTGGTTCATATCATCGACCAGCGCCAGCATGGCGGCGTCGCTGCCCTGGGCCTGCAGGCTGGGGCTGCCCGTGCCGTCCACGGTCGCGCCCTCGTTGCCCAGCACCGAGTTCAGGAACGCGGCCGCCGTCTCCAGCATGGCCGCATCTTCGGTGGCGCCGGCCATGCCGCCGCCACGAACGATGCTCTTGCCGCGCTGTTGCCACAGCTCGCCGGCCACGGTGGCGAGGGTGCCGGGTTTGAGTCCGGCCTGGCTCTCCACCGTCGCCGGATCGAACGCCTGCAGGGCTTTGGCCACGGTGGCATCGTTAGCGAAGGCGGAGCGCTTGTCCACCAGCACCAACTGGTGTGCCAACCCCATGGCCACCGTCAACAATTGCGAGGGCGGAATCAGGTAGCGCGTATCGGCGCTGTTGCCGACCAGGCTCAGCGCGGGCTCGAACACCACCACGCGCGACATGCGCACCCGTCCTGGCGCCTCCGCGTCCCGGACCTTGCGCTGATGCCCAAATCCGTAGGAGTATTCCTGGCGCGAGATGCCAGCGCCTATAGGATCGTCACCGAAGGTCACCACCATCTCGGCGCGGTCATAGAAATAGCGGGGCGTGGTATTGGCCGCCGCTGGGGCGCCGTACGCCGCCTGCTGGCCGGCGGCCAGCGCATCCTGGTTGATGGAGTCGTAGACCACGCGCCGCATTCCCGCGTAAATGCCGAGGAAATCCGCCAGCAGCGCCGTCCGCGCCGGGCCGTGGATGGTGCCGGTGAGCAGCACCGCGCGGTTGCCCGCGGCCATCAGCCGGTGGCTGATCTCCAGATCCGCCGTCAACCACTCCACCGCTTTCATCTGCCGCTTGATGGGATGGATATTGTCGCGCAGGTTCCAGGCTTCATTCCACACGTTGGTCGGCACCCAGAGGTGCTCCGGCGGCGGCGCCTCGGTGCCCACCAACCCCCGCAGGCTATGCACGCGCTCCAAGCGCACGGGCGAACGCAGGCGGTCGGGATCGTAGAGATTGTGCAGCGAGGCTTGCCCGCGCGGACATACCGTACCGCGGTTGAGCGGATGCAGCGGATTGCCCTCGACCTTGGTGGGCCGGCCCTCATGCGTGGTCAGCACGATGCCGCAGGCGGCCGAACACTCGCGGCAGGTGGAAGCGTAGTAGACCGGCACGCCGGGGGTGATCTCGGGCGGCTGCTGGGCGTAGGGGATGATCTTCTGCGTGGGTTTGCGCGCGCAGGCGGTCGAGGCCAGCGCCAGCGCCCCGGTCGACCACTTCATGAAGTCGCGCCGTCCGAATTTGAGGCCGCCCTTGGCCTGGGCGTCGAAGTACTCCTGCGGCTTGGCGCGGAACTCCTCCTTGCGCAGCTTCTCGACCTCCGGGTCGGCTCGCAGGTCCTCCATCGTCGTCCAATATTTTTTACTCATGAAGCCGTTCCTACCTTGCCTAGACCCGATCCACCCCGGCGGGGCCCGCGCCCGATCCGCGCAGCGCCGGCTTGGGGCTCGGGGGCCCCCAAGCCTGCGCGAGCACAAGCGGGGCGCGCGGCGAAGCCGCGCTGGGGCCCGCGCCCATTATTAGTTATGGCAGACATTGCAATCCTGCGGCGCGTTCGCCGGCCGGTCGTGGAAGGTGGCCGGGTCGCGGTGGTAGCCGTTGTCACCGGGGCCGGGCAGGAGGTTATCGTTGCGGTGGCAGTTGAGGCACTCCGCCATCGTCCACTGCGTCACCTGGCTGACCTGGTCCATGTTCTGCACCTGCCCGTGGCAGGTCTGGCAGGTGATGCCGGCGGCGATGTGCCAGCGGTGCTGGAAGTAGACGAACTGCGGCAGGTCGTAGACGCGGACAAATTCGATTGGCTTCAGCGCCGCATACGCCGCCGCTACCTCTTTAATGGGAGCAGCGCCGTTGTCCACCACGGCGTGGCAGCCCATGCAGACGTTGAGCGCCGGAATCGGCGCCAGCCGTGACCGTTCCACGCCCGCGTGGCAGTACTGGCATGGAATATGGTTATCGCCGGCGTGCAGCTTGTGGCTGAATGGAATCGGCTGCACCGGCGAATAACCCACGTTTTCGCCCATGCCCAGCAGTTTCCAACAGCCAAAACCCAGGAGCACGACCACGATCAGCGTCAAACGCCAATGTTGTCTCATGTTGCGAGCCCAAAACCGCGCACACCTCGAGCGGACGTCAGCCAAGACCTAAAAGTCCGGTGGCAGAATGCCAGCACACTCGATGGTGTCGGGGCCCGGCCGCTATTGCGGCGAACACGAAGAATATGAATTTAAGGAATGAGGTGCCAACTGCTCAATGAAACCGGGAATAACAATTCGGCGCCCGTTCCCCTCAAACACATCCAGTGTTAACTAGCAAACAACGAGATTAAAGATTTTCGCCCTTCAGGTCAAGCAAAAACCATCGCTGCACGCGGCCCGATTGATGCAGTGGTGCCGCGTGGCAAGCCGCTGCCAATGGCCGCTCTGACGTCGAGGCAACAGGGACGCAATCTCTCCCCCGCGACGACAGCTTGGGTCCCTGCGGTCAAGGACTATGCACGCCGAGCGGCCAACGGGAGCGCCTAATCGAGCGCACCTCCGCCAAGTCGGCTGCCGCGCCTTTACCAGCGGGGTTCGCGGGGTTGGCGGACGTGGCCGCGGTAGTCGTCGTCGTTACGGCCGCGACCGCCGCCACCGCTGCCCACGCTGGGGCCGCGGCTGGCGTAGCCGCCGGCGGGGCGCTCGGGGCGGGGGCGGGCTTCGTTGACGTTGAGCGCGCGTCCGCCCACGCTGCTGCCGTTGACGGCAGCGATGGCGGCGGCGGCTTCCTCGTCGTTGGCCATCTCGACGAAGGCAAAGCCGCGCGAGCGCCCCGTCTCGCGATCCATCATGATACTGACCCGGTTCACCGTGCCATGGGTTTCAAACGCGGACCGCAGCTCATCCTCGCTGGTCCCGAACGCCAAGTTGCCGACAAAAATACTCTTCAAGCTGTCCTCTCCATGCGCCGCCAATGCCGCGCGACCTTAGCTTACACGAAACCGGCAAGTCTGGAGGGCCCACCCCCCGCTCCACCCCTAATAGGGGGTGGCCCGGAGCCGTCCGGAGCCGTTAGTCGCCCAAATCCAGCTGGCGCAGCAGCACGCCCGCTTCGGCCAGGATGCGTTTGGACGTCTCTGCCAGCGGGTAATCGGCGTTGTAAATCACCTCGCGGATCCCAGCGTTGATGATCATCTTTGTACACTGCAGGCAGGGCGACATGGTGGTGTACAGCACCCCATCCTTGATGGCGATGCCGTGGTAGGAGGCCTGCACGATGGCGTTCTCCTCGCCGTGGGAGCAAACGCACTCATCGAGGCGGGTGCCGCTGGCCGCCAGCCCGTTGCAGCGCGGACAGCCGCCCTGGTTGCAGTTGGCCACCCCGCGCGGCGTGCCATTGTAGCCGGTGGAGATGATGCGCCGGTCGCGGACGATGATGGCCGCCACCTTGCGCTTGACGCAGTTGCTGCGCAGCGAAACGATGCGGGCGATGCGCATGAAGTACTCGTCCCAGCCGGGACGGTCATCGTGGCGGGCGCCGTCCCGCAGCCAGCCCCGGATGGCCTCCTCGGCGCGGGCCACAAGTTGCTCCACGCTGCCGTCGTTGACCACGGTGGCATCGGCCAGCGCGGCGCAGGCGGGCAGGTTCTGGGCCTCGGGATCGACGCCCTCCTGCTCTTGCTTCTCCAGCGCCACGAACTGCTCGAAGCTCTTGGGCACGCGGGCGTCCCCGCGCTCGACCGCGCGCCGGTAGCGGACCTCGAGCGGCGCCTCGACGTGCAGCAGATGGAAGCCCGGGATCTGCCGCAGCGCCCGCACCTCGTCGGGATGGCGGATGGAATCCACCGCGTAGTTACGCTCGTCGCGGATGCGGGCCCGAGTGCGCTCGGCCAGCACGGCGCGGCCAAACTGGCGGCGCAGCGCGTTGCCGCGCTCGATCATGTGCTCGCGCGTGGGCGCCACGCCTTCGGCCTCCAGTTCCGCGCGGATCTCGTCCGACAGCGAGAGGTAGTAGAACCCGGCGGCCTTAAGATGCTCCGCCAGCATGGTCTTGCCGGAACCGTTGTTGCCTGTCAAACCAATGACCATGGCGCGTGCTGTAGTGTAGCGCGATTAGGCTCAAGGAGGCAGCTTGGAAGCGCCACGAGCAGAGCGGGCGCTCGCTGCCGCCAATCTCGGCCCCGCGGTTGCTTCCCGGCCCCGGTACACGTAAAATACGTGCAGCCATGAAGTCCGCCTCTGCCGCCAAGCAAAACCTCACCGTTCGCCTCGACCGGCGCACGATCCAGCAGGCGAAGCGCATCGCCGCCGAACGCAACAGTTCGATCAGCGCCGTGGTAGCCGAGCGCATCGAGTCGCTGGTGGGCGAGCGCGCCGCCTACGAACAGGCCAAACGCCGGGCGCTGGAGCTATTGGATCAGGGCTTCCACATGGGGCCTGTGCCTCCGTTCTCGCGGGATGAACTGCATGAGCGTTAAGACCTTTATTGATACCAAAATCCTTATCTACGCTCACGACCTCGACGAGCCTCGGAAACGAAGCTTGGCCAACGCGGCGCTGCGGGAAATTTGGGAATCGAACACGGGCGTCGTCAGCCTGCAAATCCTGCAGGAATTCTATGTCCATGCGACGCGTAAGCTGCGGCTTGGCCGAGGCGCGGCACGGGAGATCATGGAGCGCTACGCGGAGTGGGCGACCGCCGTCGTGGAGCCGCGCGATGTGCTGGCGGCCACGCGCCTGGAGGAAGACGCCAGGATCAATTTCTGGGACGCACTGATCGTGGTGGCAGCGGCGAAATCCGGCGCCAAGCGCATCCTGACCGAGGACATGAACCCCGGCCAGCGGCTGCTCGGCGTGCGGATCGAGAACCCATTTCTAGCCAGCCCTGCCGAATGAGGATCGTTACCGCGCCTCTCGTGTTCGTTCGGCGGCCGCGGGCGGATAGAATCTATAGGCTATGCCGGAAGAGCTGGTAATGGCCGTGCCGCGGGCGGTTTTGTTCGAGCCGGGATACTTCCAGGGGCTGCAAGTGGGCGGCGGAGCATGGCTGGAGCGCATCTTCGAGCCCCGCAACAGCCGCTTCCTGCCGCGCGCCGCGGCAGAAGAAGATCCATCCTGGAAGCAGGTCATCCCCTACGTGATCCTGGTGCATGAGGACAAGGTGTTCTGCTACCGGCGCGGGCAGCGCTCGACCGAGGCGCGGCTGCGGGCGCTGCACTCGGTGGGCCTTGGCGGCCACATCCGGCACACCGATGACTCGCTGTTCACCGCTCCCGGCCGCCCCGCCTACGATGCCGCCCTGGAGCGGGAACTGGCCGAGGAGGTCGAGATTGGCGCCGCCGTGCTCAGCAACACGCTGGTGGGGCTGATCAATGACGACACCACACCCGTGGGACGGGTCCACATCGGCCTCGTGCACGTCCGGCGGCTGGCCGCGCCCGCCGTGCGGCCGCGGGAGCAAAAGATCGCCGCCCCGCGCTTTGCCACCGTGGCCGAATTACTTGGCGGCGAGACGGCGGAGTTGGAGTCCTGGTCTCGCCTGTGCCTGGAGCAATGGGAACGTTTATGACCATCGAAGAAGCCCGGAATTTTGCCGAGAGTTGGATCGCCGCCTGGAACGCGCATGATCTGGAAGCGATCCTCGCCCATTACGACGACGCCGCCGGCAGCAGCTCGCGCGTCGCCGCGCGCCTGCTCGGCAATCCCGAGGTGAACGGCAAGGCCGGCCTGCGGGCCTACTTCCAGCGTGGCCTCGCCGCCCATCCGGATTTGGCGTTCCAATTGAACGACGTTCTCGTCGGCGTCGCCAGCATTGTGATCTGCTTTAGCAGCGGCGGCCATCGCAACGCCGAGTTTCTCCAACTCTCGCCTGCCGGCAAGATCACCCGCGTCGTGGCGCATCAGAGCGCGTGAGCGCGCGTTAGCGCGCGCTGAACTCGCACGCCCGCCAAGCGCGGCCGGGGCTGGCAACGGTGAGCTGAAAATCGCGCCATGCCCCGGCGGGCACGGTGAGCTCCAACACGCCGTTGGCGGAGGGGGCGGGCGCGGCGAGCGGTGTCCAATGCACGCCGTCGGAGGAGGCCGCCAACTGGAAGCGCGCCGGCCAGTCGGCGCTGGCGGCGCCGAAATCCAGATCGAGCGCGTGGACCTGGCGGGGAGCACCGAGATCCAACCGCAGCGCGCCGCCCGCGGCGGCAGGCGGCGCGCTCCAGCAAGTTTGCGGATCGCCATCGCTGGCTTCCGGCGCCAGCACGGCGGCGGGCGCGACCGGCGCCGGCGGCGGCAGGTACCAGACCGCGGCCGCTGTGGCCCATGGTTTCGGCGGCGCTTTGGCCAAGGTCTCCAGCCGCTGCCGCATCACCCACGCCAAACCCGGGCTCGCCGGCTGGCGGTGCTTGCGCCGCAGACTGTCTTTGATCAGCGTCATGAGATCGAGCCGCGCCCGCACGTCCTGGAAATGCTGCAGCAGCGGCACGGTCGATAGCGTCACCCATCCGGCGCCGTAGCGAATACTGAAGAGCGTATGGCAGCCGGGGTAGCCAGCGCTCTTGGCGCGCGGCATATACGTTCCGTCCGAGTGGTAGATATCCAACGTGCCCTTGCTGCTCAGATCAAACGCTAATTGCGGCGCCGGCGCCCAGCTTCCCGCCGCGGGGAGGCTGTCCCAGTCGTCACAGACGCCGGTGGCGGGGCGCAGCGGGGCTTGAATCGGCCAAAAGGCGCGCACCCCCGGCGGCGGCGGCTCCAGCACCAGCAGCCGGGCGCCTTGATCGACGGCGTGCCAGAGCGCCGTGTAGGCGGCGGCCAGGTCGCCGCCATCCAAACGCGGGTCGCCCACTACGATCAGCGCATCGGCCGATAACGCCGACGTATCGTCCGCGCTCACCTCCGTCACCACGAAGCCGTGCTGACGCAGGTAATCGGCGGCGCCCGCCGGTACGCCCCAACTGGCCAGCGCCGTCACCCCACCCAGATCGCGGGCCGGTTCCGGCAGCGCGTTCACGCTCACCGTCTGCGTACCGCTCGACGCGCTCGCCCGCACCCGGTACGCGCCCGAGCGCGGCAGCGACCACGGCGATGGGACCGGCGCCACACCGCCGCGATAATCAATCTCCTGGGTGTCGAGCGCATGCCCGTTGGCATCCAATAGCGCCAACGTTACCGCCTCTGGGAGTACGGTAGCGTCTCCCGTCCCGCTCGGGTTCGGAAAGGTGGCCACCAGGCGGGGCTGAAACTGTTGCCCCACGCTAAGATCCTGGGCAGGCACCTCCAACATGAAGCCGCCCGGCCCATTCACCCGCCCCACCACCCCGCCGGCAAGCCACAGACCCACGACGGCCGTGTATAGATATAAGCTCGTCCGCATGCGCCGCCTTCAGTATTCCATACGGAAGCAGCTTGGAGATGTCACCAACAGCGCGGGTACCCACCGCCGTCAGTCGAAGCGCCCCGTTAAGCGACCAGCGGGAGCGACCCAGCGTAGAGTGGCGAGCCCCTTGCTGCTGGGCGCCTTGGTGCTGCTGACCGGCAACTGGCAACTGGCCACGGGCAACTCTGCTGCTAGCGCCTCCGGCTTTTACCGCCTCGCCACCAGCACCGGCCCCGCGCGGCTGCTGGCTCCCGGCGGCGAGCCGATGCCGCTGCTCGCCGCCGATCACATTCATCTCATCTCGCCCAGCGCGCCCCGCACCGATTTGGCCCCCGACTACGTCGATCGGCGCTCCCAGGCCATCCTCGCCGGGCTGCGCGCCTGGGGGTTCAACGCCCTCGGCGGCGATACGGATGCCGACGTCTGGCACCGCGGATTACCCTTCATCGAGTCGCTCGGCATCTCGGCGCACTTGCAGGCGAATCAGCAAACCGCGCTGTTCGATGTCTATGCCCCCGATTTCCCTGCCCAAGTGGCGGCCTTGGCGCAGGCGGCGTGCGCCCCCGAGGCCGGCGACTCCCAGCTCATCGGCTACCTCAGCGACGAGGGGCTGACCTGGGATCCGGCGCCGCATGCGGCGCTGGTGCTGAGCTATTACCTACAGCTCCCCCAGGGCGCGCCCGGACGGGAACGGGCCGAGGACTACGTCCGCATCCGCTACCACAGCGACATCCGGCGCCTCGACCAGGCGTGGGGGGAGGCGGCGAAGGATTTTATCGCGCTCACCGTGCCCGCCGCCAACACCCGGCAGTTCGCGGCCTTTGCGGCCGACGCCGCGCCGTTTGCCCAGCAGGTGCTGGTCCGTTATCTACAGGTGGTGGCCAACGCCATTCACGCCGCCGACCCCAACCATCTATATCTGGGCGCCGGGTTGGACCCCGGCGCGGATGGGCTGGCGTGGACCGTACCGGACGTGGACTCGGTGCGGCTCTCCCCCGCCGCGGATCCCGGCCCCATCATCACCGCCCTGCCCCGCCCGGCACTGGCGATGGAAACCGGATGCGGCGCCGTTTCCGTCGCCACGCAAGCGATGTTTTCGCTCCCCACTCTGGTGGGTTACGTCTGGATTCCGGCGGGAGATTGGCAGAGTGGGGCGTGCGCGGCACAGGCCGCCGGGGCGTGGGCGGGCGTCAACCGGCAGGCCCGCCGGCAATAAAGAGTGCGCCCTACTGGCCCGTGCCCAAGCTGGCCAGATCCTGCTGCGCCTGCTGGGCGGTCGCGGTGCTGGGATAATCGGCCTGCAACTGTTTATAAAGCTGCGCGGCTTCCTTGGGATTGTAGGTGCGATCCAGGGAGGCAAGCTCCAGCATGGCTACGGCGCGCGGCAAGGTGGAGGAATCCTGTTTGGTGAGGGCTTCCAACAACTTGTGGGCGTCGGCGAGTTTACCCTGCTGGATATCGAGGTTCGCCAGCGCGTGCTGCGCGGCGGTGGCGGCCACGGCATCGCTGGATTGCGCTGCCGCCTGCAAGGTTTGGGTGGCGTGGGCGTCGTTGTCGTCCAATTGGGCCAAGCCCAAGTAGTAGTGCGCCAACTGCCCGGCGCTGGTGGACCCGTATCGATTGATGACCGCCTGGAACTGCTGGGCGGCCGCCGAGCCGCGCGCGGCCGTACTGGGGTAGGTCACGCCCCCCACCGGGGAATTGGCCGCAGGCGCGGCGCTGGCCGGGGTGGTCTGCACGCTGGCGTGCATGGTATTGAGCGCCTGGGCCAGCATCGCCGCGGCGGCGCGGTTGCGGTTCCGGCTCCAGCTGACGTATCCGTACCCGGAGGCGACCACCACCACCAACACCACGGCGGCGGTGATGACGGCGCGCTGATGCTGCAGATAGAACTCGAGCGCGGCGTCCATGCCGCTGACGAACTCGTCGCTCTTTAATTCCTTGCGGCTGATCTGGGCCAAAACGACTCCTGAAGGCTGCCGGCAC
This sequence comes from Terriglobales bacterium, assembly GCA_025451775.1. Lineage (GTDB taxonomy): Bacteria > Acidobacteriota > Terriglobia > Terriglobales > SCQP01 > SCQP01. The sequence continues at coordinate 1,850 of JANWJU010000032.1, read as the reverse complement.
AAAAATCCCGGCCTTTTATCGTAAGCGGCTCCGGTTCAAGCTGTCAAATTCCCCCGCCAAATTCCAGCATCGGAGTGCCCACCCGGTGCATCCAAGCTCCAGATCGAGGTAATGGGGCAACGGGAGTTTGACACCTGCCCAAGTTGGTTCTAGCATCATTGGTTCTAGTTGAGTTTGATGCCGGAGCGACCGCCGCCCGAAGGCGTTGCCCGCAGGAGCACGACAATGGATCGCAAGCGACTGGAACAGTTTCAAAAAAAGCTGGCACAGAAACAACAGGAACTGATGCAGGCCGTGGCCCGCATCGAACAGGATGGCCGCGCCGCCGATGAGGAGGCCACGCAGGATATCGCCGACAAGGCCACCAACTCCTACACCAAGGAGTTCCTGTTCCACCAGAGCAACACCGAGCGCAGCCAGTTGCAGCTCGTCAACAGCGCCTTGGTGCGGTTGCGCGAGGGCAGTTTCGGCGAGTGCACCAACTGCGGCGCGGAGCTGAACCTGAAGCGCCTGGAGGCGGTGCCGTGGGCGGGGTTATGCATCCCCTGCCAGGAGAAGGTCGAGCAGGGCGTGGTCGCCTGAGGTGGCTCGCCACTTTTTGCTGGGTCGCTCCCGTTGGTCGCTGGTGGGCGGGCTTCGATGGGCGGCGCACGAGCGGCACTGCGGCTCGTTGCCCCGCTCTGCTCGTGGCATCTCCTAGCTGCCTCCGCCCGCTCTCCGCTGGCGGCGTCCGGACTCGCGCCCGGCCCGCCAGCGCGCATGCTATGATGCCGGTATTAAGGTCGGTATCATGGCCGTCTTGGCCGTCTTGAGGTAGCGTCTCAAGACAAACGCCTTGAGGCAACGCTGCGGAGGGTGGTTTTCAGCAGTTGGTCTGCAATCCATCGCGTTCGTCTCCACGTGCACCAGCACGTGAGTGGTAACGGCGTGCGCCGTTGGGGACGCGAGGTTGGTCGAGCCGTTTTTTGCCTCCTCTTCCCCTCTCCCTGCCGCCTCTGCGGCCTCCCGCTGCAGCACGCGCGCCGGCTGCCGGTGTGCCTCTCCTGCTTGACCGCGGCCTCTGCGCCTGCCGGTCTTGGCCTCCCCGTCTGCCGCCAGTGCGGCGATCCGGTTCCCGCGCCGGCCGAAGACGGCCGCTGCCTGGCCTGCCGCACCGCTCCACCTGCCTATGCCTGCGCACGCGCGGCCACCGTCTACCGCGGCGCGGCACGGGAGCTGATTCTGCAGTTGAAATTCCACGGTTTGCGCCCGGCGGCCTCATTCTGGGCCCAGCAACTGGAGGCGCTGGCACGCGCGCTGCCCGAGTTTCCGCATCTGGTCATCCCCGTCCCGCTGGGACGGCAGCGGCAACGGCAACGCGGCTACAACCAGAGCGCCGACATCGCCCGGCATCTGGCGCGGCGGCTGGCGTGCGCCTACACCCCCGGGGCCTTGCATCGCCAGCGCGAGACCGCGCCGCAATCGGGCTTGGACCGCGCCGCCCGTATCCGCAACCTGGACGGCGCCTTCGCCGCCTCCGCGCGGGTGGCGGGACAGCGGGTGCTGTTGATCGACGACGTCTTCACCACCGGGGCCACCGCCCACGCCGCCGCCGCCGCGCTGCGGCGCGCCGGGGCCCGCCAGGTCGTGGTGCTGACGGCGGCGCGCGCCGCCTTGGAGTTTGCCGCCGCCCCCACGGCCCGCGCTGCGGCGGGGAGCGCGGCACGAGCCCCGCCGCCGCGCGGCTGCGCCCGGTGCTGGTGCTCAACGCCACCTACGAACCCATCAACGACTGCGCGGCGCGCCGTGCGGTGGTGCTGGTGCTCAAGGGCGTGGCCCGCGCCGAAGAGGTGCACGCGCAGCAGTTGCGC
>JANWJU010000031.1 GCA_025451775.1 Terriglobales bacterium | reverse complement strand
GGGTTAGGGAAGGCTCGGGTGGGTGGGCGCTCAGCGAGGGAGGCGCTGGCGCTGGCGTATCGCCTGAATCCTGACCCCTAATTGCTGATTCCTGAAAATGTAAACCGCCGGTCGTCTGGATGCAGCCTTGAGCTGCTTACGCTCGGCGGCGGGGTGGGCGGATAAGTCCGACGGAGAGCGGAGGGCTGGATTTGCCGGTGGCGGCCAACCAGGCGGCGTCGGCGTTGAGGGCGGTGCGGCCGCCCTGGGCACCGGTGGAGTCGCGGCGCTCCTGGATCAGTTCCTCCGACCAGAGCTCGTCGCCACGGCGCAGCTTGCTGAAATAGGCCTGCGCCGCCCGTACGGCGGACCTCTGAGGCGTGAGCGAGATCCCGCCGGTGGCGGTGTCGTTGACAATGACCACGCTGCCGGGCTGCAGTCCGTGGCGCTGACGGACGCGGGCCGGGATCAGCACCCGCCCCGCCGAGTCCACACGTACCGCATAACCGTTCTCCCAAGGTCCGTCAATTTGTGCGATATGACCTCTTGCCCATTTTTACTCCTTGCCCCAGGCGAGGTGGAGGCCGGCGGTGAGGGAGCGGGGGGAGCTGAGCAGGGCGTCGGGGGTGAGTTCGACGGCGAAGCGGCGGTTGGTGAGGTTTTCGATGGCGAGATAGGGGGCGAGGCGCAGGGCGCGGGCGATGGGGAGGGGGTGGCTGAGGTAGAGGTCGGTGGACCAGAAGGCGGGGAGGAGGAACTGGTTCTGGTCGTCGTCGAAGCTGCGGCCGCCGGCGCGCTCGGTGACGGATACTGTCCAGCCATGGGGGGTGGCGAGGGCGCGGGCGGAGAAGTTGTTGGCGGGGGTGTGGGCGGGTACCAGGCCGATGAGCGCGGGCTGGGCGGCGTCGAGGACGCGGGCAGCGGTGTGGGTGTAGCTGCTCCACAGGGTGAGGCCGGGGAGGGCGCGCCAGGCGGGGGTCCATTGGGCGTCGAGCATCTCGCCGCGGGGACGCACACGGCCCAGATTCTGACGCTGGCGGGTGATCAGCGTCGGCGTGGTGGAGAGGGTCACGCTGGTGACCAGGTTGGCGACGGTGCCGTCAAAGTAGGTGGCGTCGAGGCGCAGGCCGCGGGCCAGGGTGGCTTCGAGGCCGGCTTGAGCGCCGCGGTAGCGCTCGGCGGCCAGCAGGGGATTGGCCAGCGTCTGCACATTGCCTACCCGGAAGGGGCGGTAGAGCTCGTTGAGCGTGGGGGCGCGGAAGGACTCGTAGGCCGAGGCGCGGACCGCCAGCCAGGAGCGTGCCGTCCAGACGGTGCCGAGCGACGGGCTCCAGGCGCTGCTGGAGCGGTCGGGGTAGGCGGTAGTGGCGGCGGGGGTGGACTGGAACGCGCCGTAGTTGCGCCAGCCGTCGCGGCGCAGCGTGGCGGTCCAATGCCAGGCTGCGAATGGCGACCAGCCGGCGGCGGCGAAGCCTCCGGCCAGCTTCTGGCGGCCGTTCTCCTGGCGCGCCGGAGGGCCGGTGAAGGGTGGGGTGGTTTCGCTGTCCACGGCGGCGATTTGGGTGAACGATCCTCCCGCCAACAGGCTCCAGCGGGGGCCGCCGGTGGACCAGTCGAGGCCGCCGCCCCAGGCGTGGGAGGGGACCTGCTGCATCAGGACCAGCTTCTCGGAGTTGCGGCCGGCGGCCACCGAGGAGAAGGTGGAGTGAAAGTCTTCCGATTGCCCGAAGAGGCTGCCGTCCCAAGTGCCGTGGGCAGATACGATGCCGCGCAGCGCCAACTGGCGCAGCCGGGTGCCGTTGACGGTGAGCACGGTGCCGTTGTGGCGATCCTCGGCGAAGTACTCCGAGGAGAGCGCGAACAGGGCCCGCGGCGTGGGCGTCCAGCGCAGCACCGGCGCCCAGTCCTGGGCGGTGACGCCGGCATGGTTGTCTACCGCGCCGGGATCGGCGGCGGGCACGTAGCCGCCCACCCGCACGCCGCGGCCGCGCACCGCCAGCGCCAGGGTGCGACCGGCGATCACCCCGGAGCCGTCGCCGAGGCCGGTGCCCAGGCCGCCGCCACCGGCGCGCAGGTCGAGGTGGGTGGCGGTGGGGGCGCGGGTCTCGAGCCCGATGACACCCGAGAGCGCGTCGTTGCCGTAGAGCGGCGAAGCGCCGCCGGAGACCACCGTCATGGTGTCGAGCGCGGCGTCGGGTACACGCAGCCAGTCCACCCAGCCGCCGTAGAAGTCGTTGAGCGGCAGACCGTCGAGCAGCACCAGGGCGCGGCTGGCGCCGCTCGATCCGGTACCCAGCAACGACACCCCCTGGGTGGTGGGATGGGCGCTGAGGGAAGAAGTCTGACGGAATGTCCCCAGGTCACTGAACTGGCGCAGCAGCGAATCGGCGTTGACGGGCGCGGCGGTCTGAATCCGCGCCGCGCCCATCACCACGGTGGATATCGGCACCGCCGCCACGTTCTGGTTGCCGGCGGTGGCGGTAACGGTGACCGACTCGGCCAGCGGCGCCGGGCGCAGCACGATGCGCACCGCGCCATCGCGCACTCTGGCGGTGGTCGTCAGGTAGCCCGGGGCGGCAACCTGCACGGTTACGGCGGCGGAGGGCAGAGTGAAATCTCCGGCGGCATCGGTGCGCGCCGCCGTGCCCGAGGCGGAGACCACGGCTCCGCCTATCGGCAAGCCGTTACCCGCCGTCACCACGCCGCGCACGGCCGGCGCCTGCGCGGCCGCCGCCAGAGTCAATGCCAGGCCCGCCACCAGCCTCCAGGAGCGCATGGAATCCAGCATACCTGTCCTGCCTTTCCTGCTATTGTAGATAACCAAGGGTAAAAGACGCATGAGCCGACCGACCGATCTGATTCAGGGCACGCTGGATCTGCTAATCCTCAAGACGCTGGCGCTGGAACCGCGCCACGGCTGGGGGATCGGCCAGCGCATCGAGCAGGTTTCGCAGGGGCAGTTGCGGGTGCAGCAGGGGACGTTGTACCCGGCGTTGCACCGTTTGGAGCAGCAGGGGTGGATCGAGGCGCGCTGGGAGACGACGGAGAACAGCCGGCGGGCGAAGGTGTATCTGCTGACCGCGGCGGGGCGGAAGCGGCTGCGGCGCGAGCTGGCGGAGTGGGAGCGGTTGTCGGGCGCCATCGGTCTGGTGATCGAGGAGGCATAGCCATGCGCTGGGGACAGGTGTTGCGTCTGCGTCTGCGCTCGCTGTTTCGCCGTGGGCGGGTGGAGCGCGAGCTGCGCGAGGAGTTGGGGCTGGAGGATGCCGCTGCCGACCGGGTGGGGGCGGCGGCGCTGCTGGAGGCCTGCCGGGAACAGCGTGGAGTGACGGCGCTGGAGAATCTGGCCGCCGATGTGCGCCGCGCGCTGCGGCGGCTGCGCGGCACGCCCGGGTTTACGCTCACCGCCGTCGCGGTGCTGGGTTTCGGCGTGGCCAGCGCCACGGCCATGTTCAGCCTGTACAACGCCGTCCTGCTGGCGCCGCTGCCGGGGGTGCGCGACGGCCGCGGGCTGGTGCATCTCGAGCGCTGGGACGGGGACGTGCTGCTGGGGGATTTCAGCTATCCCGATTATGAGGATTACCGCGCCCTCAGCCATGTTTACAGCGGACTGGCGGCGGCGGGACCGTTTCAACTGGACGTCGCCTCCGCCGGAGGCACGGAGACGGTGCCGGCGGAGCCGGTGAGCGGCAATTATTTTTCTGTGCTGGGAGTGAGCGCGGAGCGGGGCCGATTGATCGGCGAAGCCGACGAGGCCGCCGCAGCCAACCGCGTGGTGGTGATCAGCGACCGCTACTGGCGCAGCCGTCTGGGCGCCGACCCGGGGGTGGTGGGACGGGTGATCGAGGCGGGGCATTCCCGCTTGACGGTGATCGGCGTGGCGGCGCCGGGGTTTGCCGGCAGCTCGCGGCAGTGGAGCGCCGACCTGTGGGCGCCGATCACGGCCCAGCCGTGGCTGTTTCCCCTGGGCGGGCCCGGGGACAACGGACTGACCAGCCGCAATCTGGGATGGGTGACGATCCTGGGGCGGCTGCGGCCGGGGGTGAGCCTGGCCGCGGCACAGCAGGATGCCGCGGCGGTGGCGGCGGCGGTGGGAGCAGCCCACCCCAGCTTCAAGAGTCGCCATGCCGAAGTGGTCGCCGGGCTGGGCACCTGGTCGGACGATCGCGCCGGGCAGTCGCGCTTTCTGGGTCTGCTTTTGGGCGGGGCGCTGTTGCTGGTGGCCATGACCTGCGCCAGCCTGGGGAGCCTGTTCCTGGCGCGCATGGGAGCGCGCCGGCACGAGCTGGCGACGCAGTTGGCGCTGGGAGCGCGGCGCGGGCGGGTGGCGCGGCAGTTCCTTCTGGAAGCCGGCTGGGTGGCGGCGGCGGGCGCGGGGCTGGGCGCAGGGGCGGCGCAGCCGCTGGCCAGGGCATGGCTGAGTCTGGCGCCGGCCAACGTGCCGCAGAACCTGGCGGTGGCGACCGACGGGCGGGTCATGGGCTTCGCGGCCCTGCTGGGCGGGGTGAGCGCGCTGGTCATGGCGCTGGCGCCGGCCGTACTCACCGCGCGCGCCGGGCGGGTGCAGGCAACGTTGCAGCAGGGGGGACGGAGCGCGACCGCGGTCCAGCACCGCGCCCAACGGGCGCTGCTGAGCGTGCAGGTGGGGCTGGCGCTGGTCTTGCTGATCGCCGCCGGGTTGGCGGTGCGCAGCCTGCGGGCCGCCACTGCGGGAGCGGTACCGCCGGAGGCGGCGCGCACTATTCTCGCCCAGGTGGACACCGGCCACGCCGCTTACAAAAATGCGCAGACCGCGGCGTTCTTCGAGCATTTGCGGCAACGGCTGGCGACGCAGCCCGGATTTAAACAGGTGGCGTTGACGGCCTGCCTGGCGCCGGCGCCCTGCAACCGCGGCCCGCTGTTTGTGGCCGGTACCGAGCCGCCACGGGCGGTGGTGCGCGCCAACCAGTTTGCCGGACACTATCCGTCCGCCGACATCACCTGGGTCAGCCCGGAGTATTTCAACGTATTCAACCTGCCGTTGCTGCGCGGCCGCAACTTTTCCGACGCCGACCGCGCGGGCGCGCCGCGGGTGTGCATCATCAACCAGAAACTGGCGCAACAGCTGTGGCCGGGGCAGTCGCCGCTGGGGCAGAGATTGGCCTGGCCGGCCTACGACTGGAACGGTGATCATGACTTCACCGTGGTCGGTGTGGTGGCCGACCGGCGGACGGAGTCGCTGCTGAGTGCGCCGCCGATGGCCCTGTACGTACCCGTTACCCAGGTGGTGTTTGGGCGCATGTGGATCGCGGCGCAGACTACATTGCCGGCGGCGGCGGCGCTGGCGACCCTGCGGCGCGTGGTGGCGGCGATGGAACCGGCCATCCCCGTGACCCGCGGGCACACGCTGGCGGCGCAGGTGCGCGAGTCGTTGTGGCAGCCGCTGGCGATTGCCGGGCTGGCGGGGATCTTCG
>JANWJU010000030.1 GCA_025451775.1 Terriglobales bacterium | reverse complement strand
TGGGCGCTGAGCGCGCCGGTGATGATGGCGTACTGGCCCTGACCGCCCATGAGGCGCGCGGCTTCGTCGGCGAGCGTGAAACCGATGGCTTGCGACGTGGCCTGGTTGACGAAGTAGTCGCGGGCGCCGGGGTCGGCGTCGGAGTCCCAGGTGACGACGCCGATGCCGGCGGCGCGCGCCTGTTGCAGCACCGGCGAGATGCCGGCCTTGTTGGCCACGGCCACCGCCATGGCGCTGACGTGGCGCGTGATCCAGTCCTGGGCGACGGTGTTTTGCTTGGCGGGATCGAGGCTCGTGGGGCCGTCCCAGATGAGGTGGACGCCCAACTCCTTGGCCGCGGCCTCGGCGCCGGTGCGGCAACTGGCGAAGTAGGGGTCGCCCTTGTCCTTGGGCATCATGGCGATGGTGAGCGTGCTCGCCGGCGCGGCGGCGGCTGGCGTGCTCCTCGAGGGTCCGCGCAAGGAGCGCACCAGATAGACGTTGGCGCCGGCGACGATCAGCGCACCGGCGATGAACGTCGCGCACAGGATGGCGACCTGGGAGTTCTTCACGGTTTCATCCTCAAGTGGTGGCGATTGTACCGCGAGCGGTGGCCGCCGCGCGCGCCGGTCCCGCCACCAGTCCAGACTGAGGATGGCCACCAGCAACACGCCGGTCAGAAGGCCGGTCAACTCGGAGGGCAAGGCCGCAAGCTGCAAGCCGTTTTGCAGGACCACCAGGGCATACAGGCCCAGGAGCGTACCCCACAAGGTCCCGCGGCCGCCAAAGATCGAGGCGCCGCCCAGCACCACGGCGGTGATGGCGTCGAGCTCGTATCCGGATCCGGCGCTCGAGGGCGCCTGTCCCAGGTGCGCCACGTAGATAATGCCGGCCAGGGCCGAAGCCACACCCGCTAATAGGTACACTAGCGCCGTCCGGCGCTGGACGGGCAAGCCAGCGTAGCGCGCGCCCGCGGGCGAGAAGCCGATGGCGTACCAGGCGCGCCCAATCGCCGAGCGGTGCACGAGCACGAAATATCCGGCGAAGATCAGCGCGAACAGCGGCAACTGCAGCGGCACGCCCCACACTAACCCCTGCCCGAGGTGGAGAAAGCCGGCGGGAAAGCCGCTGTAGTTGATGGCGCCGTGGGTGATGCCCTCGGCAATGCCGCGGTACATCGAATACGTCCCCAGCGTGACGATCAACGACGGCAACCCGACCCGCGCCACCAGCACCGCGTTCAAGCCACCGCCGAGCACGCCTGCGGCGAGCGTGAGCGCTACCGCCAGCCACAGCGGCGCGCCGGCGTTCCACACCGCGCCAAACACCACCGCCGCCAGACCCAGCATCGAGCCCACCGACAGGTCGATCCCGCCGGTGAGGATGACGGCGGTCTCGGCCAGCGCCACCAAGCCCAGCTCGGTGCTGGAGCGGACCAGCTCCCAGAGGTTCGCCACCGTCCAGAAGTTCCGGGCCACCAGCGCGAAGACCAGGATTTCGACCGCGAGCGCGATCGCCAACACGTGCTCGCCGTTGGGAAACACCCGCTGCCGCAGCGCTGGCCGCGGCCGCGCCGCCACCACCTCGGGCGCTGCGCTAGGCTGCGACGACGGCAACGCCGGCACCTTCCATTTTCCGCCGGGCGGAATGCAGGCGCACCGCCTCCAACCCGATGGCGATCAGAATAATGGCGCCCTGCACGGCATCGCCCCAGTAGCCGCTGACCCCCAAAAAGATCAGCGCGGGCGCGATCACGCCCAGCAACGCCACGCCCAGCACCGTGCCCGCGACGCTGCCGCGCCCTCCGGTAATCGACGTGCCGCCCACCACCACGGCCGCGATTACGGTCAGTTCCAGTCCGATGCCGGCGTTGCTGGGCACCTGGTTGAAGCGCGCGGCGTCGAGCGCGGCGGCGAGGCCGGTGAGTACACCGGTCAACACGAAAACGGCGGCGACGATGGCGGGGGTATTCAACCCCGCCACGCGCGCCGCCTCGCGGTTGCTGCCGGTGGCGTACAGCGCCCGCCCGGCGCGCCAGCTCCATAGTCCCCAAGCGGTGAATGCGACCAAACCCAGCGTGATCGCCAGTGCGGCCACGCGGAATCCGGTCTGCGGCAAGCCCAACCACTGGAAGTTGGCGGGCAGGTTATCGACCCACTGCCCTTGCATCGTCCAGCGCAGCCCCGAGCGCCACGCCGTCATGGTGGCAAGCGTGACCACGATCGAGGGAATACGCACATACGCCACCAGCGCCCCGTTAGCCGCTCCCAGCACCGCCCCGGCCACGATCGCCGCCACCACCGCCAACAGGATGGATCCGCTCGCTTTCGCCACCTCGCCGGCGATCACGCCGCAAATGGCGAACATCGAGCCCACCGACACGTCGATCTCGGCGGTCAGGATGACCAGCGTCATGCCCAGGCCGATGATCAGCACTGGGAGGTTGGCCAGCAGCAGGTCGGCGAGGTTCTCGCGGGAGAAAAACCCCGGTGCGGCCAGCACCAAAATGCCGCACAGCAGCACGAGCGCCCCCGCAATGGAGATCTCCTGCCCGTAATTTTTCATGCCTCTCCGCTCTGCCCCAGCGCCAGCGCCAGCAGCTTCGGCTGCGTGGCCTCGGCGCGCGCCAGCTCGCCGGCGACCCGGCCCGCATGCATGACCACAATGCGGTGCGCCATGGCCAGAATCTCCGGCAGCTCGGAGGAGATCATGAGGATGGCCAATCCGCGCGCGGCGAGTTGCCGGATGAGAGCGTGAATCTCCGCCTTGGCGCCCACGTCCACGCCCTGGGTGGGCTCGTCGAGGATGAGCACCTTGAGGTCGGGCGCGGCCAGCCAGCGCGCCAGCGCCACCTTCTGCTGGTTGCCGCCGGAGAGCGCCCCGGTGCGTTGATGCGGCGACGCCGCCTTGACGCGAAGCTGCGCCATGAGCCGCTGGGCTTGTTCGGTCTCAGCGGCAGCATCGATGAACCCCGCGCGCGTCACTTGCTTTAAATGCGCGAGGCTGATGTTGGCCGCGATGGGGAAATCGAGCACAACGCCGTGCCGGGGACGGTCCTCAGGCACATAGCCGACGCCGCCGGCGATGGCGTCGGCGGGCGAACGCGCCCGCAGCGGCGCGCCCGCCACACGAATTTCGCCCCCATCGGCAGGTTCCAGGCCGAAGATACACTCCGCGAACTGCGTCCGGCCCGAACCGACCAATCCGGCCAGTCCCACAATCTCGCCCGCCCGCACCGTGAGCGACACGTTGCTCACGCCCAAGGCACGGCAGGTCAGGCCCCGCACTTCGAGCATCGGCTCACCCAACGTGGCTGCGGGCATCACCGCCGCAGGTAGGTCACGAACTCGCCCGGCCATGAGCTGCACCAGGCGCGCGCGGTCCATCGCCGCTGCCGCATCGGTGGCCACCACCTCGCCGTCGCGCAGCACCGTGATGCGGTCGGCGATCAGCGCCAGCTCTTCCAGCCGGTGTGAAATATAAACGACGCCCACCCCGCGGCCCCTCAGATCTCCGATCACGCGGAAGAGGCGCTCGACCTCGGGCTCGCTGAGCGAAGCGGTGGGCTCGTCCAAGATCACGATGCGCGCCTCGGCGCCGATGGCTTTGGCAATCTCCACCACCTGCTGCTCAGGCATGCTCAGCGACTCGGCCAGCCGCTCGCAGGAGAACGCCGCCCCGGCGCGCTCCAACAGCGCCTGCGCGCGCTCACGCCGCGCGCGCCAATCGATGCGGCGCCACAGGCCGCCGGATTCCAAGGCCAAGGCAATGTTTTCAGCCACCGTCAAATGCGGAAACAACGACGGTTGCTGGTACACCACCGCCACGCCCAACGCCCGCGCCAGGCTGGGATGGTTGCGGGCCACGATCTTCCCGGCGATGTGCAGCTCGCCCCCATCGGCCTCGACCGCGCCGGTCATGATCTTGATCAGCGTCGATTTGCCGGCGCCGTTCTCCCCCACCAGCGCGTGCACCTCGCCCGCCTCCAGCGCGAACGACACGCCCTGGAGCGCATGCACCCCCGCAAACGACTTATCGATTCCACGCGTCTCCAGCAGCGTACCCATCGTCCGATAGTCTACCCGCGTTTGTGTCCCTAATAGCTAACAGCTAAGAGCTAATCGCTGTCTTCAATCAACATGCAATCGCCGTAGCTCAAAAACCGGTAGGCCCCGGCGATGGCATGCTGATAGGCGCGGCGCACCGGATCGAGCCCGGCGAAGGCGGCGATCAGCATGAGCAGCGTGGTGCGGGGGGCGTGGAAGTTGGTCAGCAGCGCATCGACCATGTGGAATTGGCTGCCGGGATAGAGGAACAGCCGGCTCTCGCCGGCGCCCGCCGCCACCTCACCGCTAGCACCTGCGGTCTCGCTTGATGCCCGACCTGCGGTCTCGAGCACGCGCACCGCGGTCGTGCCCACGGCGACGATGCGCCGCCCGTCGCGGCGGGCGGCGTTGATGAGCGCAGCGGCGGGCGCGCTGATGGCGTAGTGTTCGCTGTGCATGGGGTGATCCTCGATGCGCTCGCTGGTCACGGGCTGGAACGTGCCCAGGCCGACGTGCAGGCTGACCGTCGCCCAACCCACGCCGCGCGCGGCGAGGCGGGCGAGGACCTCCGGGGTGAAGTGCAGACCGGCGGTAGGCGCGGCGGCGGAGCCGCCATCGGGCCGCGGGCGCGCGTACACGGTCTGGTACCGCTCCCTGTCGCCGGGCCGCTCCATGCCGCGGTGAATATACGGCGGCAATGGGACGTGGCCGTGCCGCTCCAGCCAGGCATTAAAATCGGCGGGGAAATCGTTTCCCGCCTCAAAACGCAGCCGCCGCTCGCCGTGCGCTCCACGCGCGATCACCTCGGCGCAGACGCCCTCGGGAAACGCCAACCGCGCGCCGACTGGAAGTTTCCGTCCCGGCCGGGCCAAGGCGTCCCATACGCCGGGCCCGACCTGCGCCAGCAGCAGCGCCTCCACCGCGCCACCCAACGGAAGATGCCCGGTGAGCCGCGCCGGGAACACCCGCGAATCGTTGGCCACCAGCAAGTCGCCGGGGCGCAGCATCTCCGGCAAATCCGCGAACATGCGGTCTTCCAACGCCCCCGTGCGCCGGTCCAGGCGCAGTAGGCGGGAGGCGTCCCGCTGGGCGAGCGGCTGCTGGGCGATCAGCTCGGCCGGCAGCTCGTAGTCGAACTCGTCAAGGTGCATGGAAACTTCAGGATAAGAGATAATGGCAGCTGCCTATGATTGACCCGGCAGCAGAAGAAGCCGCGGCCCGGCGCGACATCCTGCGCATCGGCGCCTTCCTGCACCAGAAGAGCCTGGTCGCCGCCAGCGATGGCAACATCTCCGTGCGTCTGAGTGGCGGCCGCGTCCTCACCACGCCCACCTCGATGAGCAAGGGACTGATGGAGTCCGACGATCTGGTCCTGGTCGATTTGCAGGGCAACAAGCTCGCCGGCCGCCGCAACGCCTCGAGCGAATTGGCCATGCACCTGCTGATTTACGAGCTGCGCCCCGAAATCAACGGCGTGGTGCACGCCCATCCGCCGGCGGCGACGGGTTTCGCCGCCTCTGGCATCGCCCTCAACCAAGCGTTGCTGGCCGAGGTGGTGCTGGCGCTGGGGTGCGTGCCGCTGGCCGAATACGGGACGACGGGAACGCCCGAGCTGAGCGCCACGCTGCGGCCGCTCGTTCCCCACTACGACGCCATCCTGATGGCCAACCACGGCGTGGTGACCTACGGCGATAGCGTGATGAGCGCCTACTTCAAGATGGAAACGGTCGAGCACTTCGCCCGCATCTCGATCGTCTCCCACATCCTGGGCAGGCAGAACCTGCTGGGACGGGACGAGGTGGATAAACTCATGATCGCCCGCCAGCGCTACGAGGGCATCACCACCGCCGCCGCGCTGGGCGCCAACTGCCCGGTGGTGCGCGACGAGCGTGCCGCGCCGGCGCTGCCAGCAGTAGCCCCAGCTGCAGGCAACGGCAAACGCCGCTGGTGAAAGGCGTGGCAAGCTTCCCGCCGGGTGGCTATCGGGCGGGGGCCGGAGCGCTC
>JANWJU010000029.1 GCA_025451775.1 Terriglobales bacterium | reverse complement strand
GCGCGGGCGGGGGCGGTGGGTGGCGCGCTGGGAGCGGGCCGAGCGGCGGCGGGCGGCGCGGGTCATCTACGTCACCGAAGCGCAGCGCGCGGCCTGGGGCCGGACGGCGGCGCGGGAGCGGGCCGTGGTGCTGGGCAACGGGGTGGCGTTGCCGGCGGCGGGCGTGGGGCGCCGGGAGCAGCGGCGACGGCTGGGACTGGATCCGGCGGCGACGGTGCTGTTGACGGTGGCGGTGGTGCGGGCGGCCAAAGGCTGGCGGACGTGGTTGCGGGCCGCCGAGCAGGTGGCGCAGGCGTGCCCGGGGGCGCACTTCGTGTGGGTGGGCGGGGGCGAGGAGTGGCCGGCGCTGCGTGCCGCGGCGGCACAGATGGTGGAGAGCGGGCGGATGACGCTGCCCGGGGCGCGGCCGGATGTGGGGGCGTGGCTCGAGGCCAGTGACCTTTTCCTTTTCCCCTCGCTGGGGGAGGCGCAGCCGACGGCGGTGATGGAGGCCATGGCGGCCGGGTTGCCGATCATCGCCAGCCGTCTGGGGGCGAGCGTGGAGGTGATGGGCGAGTGCGGGTGTTATGTCCGACCCGGGGACGCGGGGGAGCTGGCGCAGGCGGCGATGGCGTGGTGCGGGCCGCAGCGTGAGCGGGCGGCGCGGGCGGGGGAGGCGGCGCGGCGGCGCGCGGAGGAGGCGTGGAGCCAGGCGCGGTGGCGCCGGCGTTTGGAGCAACTTTATGAGGAAGTTCTGGCGGAGTGAGCGGCCGCCGGCTGGGCGCTGCCTGCTGCTGGTCGAGTTTTTGGGGCGCGGCGGGCTGCTGCACTATGCCGCCCAGTTGGCGCGGGGGCTGGCGTGGGAAGCGGCGCGGGGGGTGGAGGTGGTGGTGTTGTGCGGGCGGGCGTTGGAGCCGGGGGTGCGGCCGGAGGGAGTGCGCTGCCTGCCGCGACTCGCTACCTGGAACCCCCACCATCGTCCGCGCGGGGTGCCGCGCCGACTGCTGCGCGCCTGGCGCGGGGTGGTTTACGGCTGGGCCTGGGTGCAGGTGGCGGCCACGGTGGCGCGGCTGCGCCCGCAACTGGTTTTGCTGGGGGATCTCGAACACGGCGGCGATGCCTGGGGGGTGCGGTGGCTGCGCCGCCGTCTGCGGCGGCAGTCGCCTCCGGGGTGCCTGGCGGATGTCTGGCACAACCTGCGGCCGTTCGGGCGTCAGCCGGGGGAAGCGGTCGAGCGCCGGGCGGAGTGGCGTGTGCCCATGGCGCGCCAATTCGACACCGTCTTTGTGCACGGCGAGCGGCTGGCGTTGGAATTTGAACAGATGACGGGACGGCGGGCGGTGGCGATTGCCCACGGCAACCAGCAATGGCTGGTGGATCTGGCGGGTGAGGACCCGAAGCTGGACGAACGTCTGGGGTTGTCGCCCTCGGTGCCGTTGGGGTTGCTGCTGGGGGCGCTCAGTCCTTATAAGGGAATCGAGGTGCTGCTCGAGGCTCTGGGGCGCACCGCGCCGGAACGGCGGCCGCAGATGCTGATCGCCGGCCAGCCGACGGCGGGGGCCAGTTGGGGGGCCTGGCAGGCGCAAACGGCGCGTCTGGGTCTGGGCGGTTGGGTGCACTGGGAAGGCCGGTATGTGCCCACCGCGGAGCTCGCCTGGTACTTTCGCCGCGCTGATTTCGTGGTGCTTCCCTACCGGGTGGCGGCGCAAAGCGGGGTGGCGCACCTGGCGCTGACGCTGGGCAAACCGCTGCTGGTGACACGGGTGGGCGGGCTGCCGGAGTTGATGGACGGCAACGGGCTGGTGGTGGCGCCGGGCGATGCGGAGGAATTGGGGCGGGCGCTGGAGACCATGGTGGCGGATGGGGCGCAGCGGCGGCGATGGGGGGAGCGGTCGGCGCAGCTGGCGGCGGAGCGCCATGCCTGGCCGGTGATCGCGCGGCGGGTACTGGAGGCGGCCGCGCCCAACTTGTTACCAAATGCGGATGATTGCTACCAATGCACGGCGGCCAAGGAGGGTGCTGCGCCGTTCGAGGTGGCATCTGAGAGCTAGAGCCACGATGGCAGCGCCACTTCCTTCCATGACTTTGGGATATGTCTTGTCGCGTTACCCCCTGCTGAGTGAGACCTTCATCCTGCGCGAGATGTGGGAGTTGGAACGCCAGGGGGTGGGGGTGCGGATCTACGCGCTGCGGCGGGTGCGGGGGCGCCGCCACCCGCGGGTGGCGGCGCTGCGCGCGCCGGTGTACGCGGCGCCGTGGCTGGGGCTCAAGGGCCACCTCTACTGGCTGGCGCGGAGGCCGTGGCGGTATCTGCGCACGCTGGGCGTGGTGCTGTGGGGCAATCGTGGGGATGCCAAGCTGTGGGCGGGGGCGCTGGGGTACTGGGGCAAGGCGGCGAACATAGCCGCCCGGATGCGGCGCGACGGGGTGACGCAGGTGCATGCCCACTACGCCACCCATCCGGCGCTGGTGGCCTACATTGTGCGGCGGCTGAGCGGTGTTCCCTACACCTTCACCGTGCATGCCCACGACATTTACTGCCATCGCGCCATGCTCGAGGCCAAAGTGCGAAGCGCGCGCGCGGTGGTCGCGATCAGCGAGTACAACCGGCGGCGGGTGGAAGGGCTGGTGCCCGAGCCCCGTCCGCGGGTGGAGGTGGTGCACTGCGGCATTGAATGGGCGCCGTATGCGGCGCTGGCCGCCGAGCGCTGGGCGAGCGCACCGGGCGCGGCTCCGGCGGCGGCGCCGTTGCGCATTCTGGCGGTGGGTTCGCTGCAGCCGTACAAGGGACACAGGGTACTGGTGGAGGCCTGCGCGCGGTTGCGGGACACGGGCATCGGGTTCGAGTGCCGGATTGTGGGGGGCGGGGAGTTGGCCGGGCGGTTGCGGCGCCAGACGCGGCGGTTGGGGCTGGAGGGGAGTGTGCAGTGGGCGGGGGCGGCGACCGAAGCCGGGGTGCTGGCGGCATTGGGCTGGGCGGAGGTGCTGGCGTTGCCGAGCGTGGTGATGGACAACGGCAAGATGGAGGGAATTCCGGTGGTGTTAATGGAGGCGATGGCGGCGGGGCTGCCGGTGGTGGCCAGCCGGCTCTCCGGCATCCCGGAGTTGGTCGAAGACGGGCGCAGCGGGGTGCTGGTGCCGGCGGGGGATGCGGCGGCGCTGGCGGCGGCGCTGGCGGAGATGCGCGATCGCAGGCGGCGGCGGGCGATGGGGCTGGCGGGCTGCAGCCGGGTGCATCAAGAGTTTGACCTCAGCCGCAGTGTCGGGAAGCTGATCACGCTGTGGACGCGCTCCGGTCAGCGGAGGGGCGAGGTGGCGGCATGAGCGGATCCGCCTGGGCGGCGTGGGCGTGGCGCGGCGACCTAGCGGTGTGGGCGGCGGCGTGGCTGACGCTGGGGCTGGTGTGGCTGGGGTACCCGGCGGTGCTGGCGGTGTGGGCGCGGTGGCGGCGGCGTGGAGGGCGGGGTTGGCATGACGACGTGCCCGCTGCCGCCTGGCCGTTCCTATCCATCATTGTGGCGGCGCACAACGAAGCGGAGCAGATCGGCGGGCGGATAGCGAACCTGCGGGGGCAGGATTATCCCGCCGGGCGGTTTGAAATTTTGGTCGCCGAGGATGGTTCGACCGACGGCACGGTGGCGGAGGTGGAGCGCCTGGCGGCGGCGGGCGGGGCGCCGGTGCGACGGTTGAGCCTGCGGGCGCGGGCCGGCAAGGCGGCGGCCTTGAACCGCGCGGCGGCGGCGGCGACGGGCGAGGTGCTGATCTTCACCGACGCCAACAACAGCTTTGCGCCGGGGGCGCTGCGGCATTTGGCGGCGCCCTTTGCCGACGCCACGGTGGGGGCGGTCACTGGCCTGAAGGCGGTGGACGCGGCGGTGGGGGTGGGCGGGGGCGAGAGCCTGTACTGGCGGTATGAGTCGCGCCTGACCTTGTGGGAATCGGCGGCGGGGGGCACGGTGGCCGCCTACGGGGAAGCACTGGCGCTGCGCCGGGAGTGTTTCCGTGGCCTGCCGGAGGGGGTGCTGGTCAACGATGATCTCTGCCTGGCGCTGGGGGTATGGGCGCAGGGGATGCGGGTGGTGGCGGCGCCGGCGGCGCGCTCGTTCGAGCGGGGCGCGGCGGACATGCGGGCGGAGTGGGAGCGGCGGCGGCGCATGGCGGCCGGACACTGGCAGGCGCTGGCGGGGGCGCGGCAATGGGGGCGCTGGCCGCTGACGGCGGGCATCAAGATATGGTTCCACCAGATTCTGCGTCCGCTGTCGGCGCTGTTTCTTCTGGCCGCGCTGGGGTGCGGGCTGGCCCTGCTGGCGGCGCCGGGGGGCGTGGTGGGGAGCGGAGTGCGGCTGCTGGCGCTGGCGGAAGCGGTGGCCGGAGCGGCGGTGCTGGGGGTGGGGTTGGCGCACGCCGCCGGGATGCGCCTGGGGCGCCTGGAAGCGCCGTGGTTTTTTTGTCTGGCGCTGGCGGCGGCGGCGGCCGGTTGGTGGCAGCATCGGCGGGGTGGCGGTCAGGTGCTGTGGCGGCGGGTGGCGCGCGCGCGTCCGGCGCAGGCTATGGCAGACGAGATTCCGGGTTCCTCGACGGGCCGCATTTTGAGCGGATTGTTTTGGGCGGCGAGTTCGTTTGTGGGCGGCAAGCTGCTGGTGTTTGCCTCGGTGGTGATTCTGGCGCGCATCCTGGCGCCGCAGGCCTTTGGCGAGGTCGCATTGGCCACCACCAGCATTACGGTACTTGAAATCCTGGGCACGCTGGGGCTGACCAGCGCCTTGATTTACGAAGAGAAAGAGTGGCGCGCGGCGGCCAATATCTGTTTCTGGGTCACTCTCGCCACCTCCGGTGCGGAGATGGTGGGGGCGTGGTTCCTGGCGCCGGTGCTGGGCGAGTTCTTTCATGAGCCCGGACTGGCGGCCATGATCCGCAGCCTGGCGGTGGTGCTGGTGTTCATTGCGCTGGGGAACACGCACGACTTCGTATTGCGCCGGCGTCTCGACTTCCGCACCAAGCTGGTACCCGACCTGGGGCAGGCGGCGGCCAAGGGCGGCACGTCGGTGGTGCTGGCGCTGCTGGGCTTTGGCGCCTGGAGCTTGATCTGGGGACAGGTGCTGGGCAGCTTCGTGGTGACTGTCCTGCTGTGGCGATTGAGCGGCTGGCGGCCGGAGCGGCGGGTGGACCGGGCGGTGCTGCGGCGCATGGTCGATTACGCCAAACACATTTACCTGCTGGACGGCTCGAGCGTGCTGCTGGCGAACTTCGACACGCTGACCATCGGGCGCATGCTGAGCGACGCCTGGCTGGGCTTTTACACCCTCGCCTTTCGCATCCCGGAGATTGCCCTGGTGAGCGTGTTGAATGTGATCACGCGGGTGGTGTTCCCGGCCTTCAGCCGGCTGCAGAATGATCGGCCGCAGTTGCGGGCCACACTGCTCGACACCATGCGCTACACGGCGCTGCTGACCCTGCCGGTGGCGGCGGGTCTGGCGGTGCTGGCTCGCGGCGTGGTGCTGGGGGTGTACGGGCCGCACTGGGGGCCGTCCATTCCGGTGTTGCGGGTGCTGGCCATCTACTGCGGGGTGCGCTGCCTGATCCATCATTTTGGCGATGGTTATAAAGCCATCGGACGTCCGGACGTGCTGACCCGCACGACGCTCTGCTGGTGGGTGATGCTGCCGCCCTGTCTGATCCTGGGGGCGCACTGGGGCGGCATTGTGGGGGTGGCGTGGGGGCAGGTGGTGACGCGGGTGGTGATGTCGCTGTTGCATGTGTATTTGATCGGCAAGTACCTGCAGATCGGCGCCTGGGCGCTGCTGCGGGCGGTGGCGCCGGCGCTGGAGGCGACGGCGGTGATGGCGACGATATTGACCATGGCGTTGCCGTGGGCGAACCACTGGGCGCCGCGGCTGGAGCTGGCGGCGCTGGTGCCGCTGGGGGCGGTGGTGTATCTGGGGATGCTGTGGCTGCGGCATCCGCAGGTGGTGCGGGCGGCGGCGGGCAAGCTGCGTCGTCCGCAGCCGGCCACGGCGGCGCCGGAGATGGCGGCATGAGCGCGCAACCGCAGCCGCAACTGCCGCTGGGAAGTGAGCGTTTGGCTCCGGCGTGGGTATTGAGCACCCGCCGCCATGGCGGCTCGCTGGCGGCGTGGGAGCGCGACTGGAAGCAGTTGTACCGGGCGGGCGGGGAAGCGAACCCTTTCCTGAGCTGGGAGTGGCAGAGCGGGTGGACGGCGAACCTGGACGAGGGCCGGCAGGCGCTGGTGGTGGCGCAACCGTTCGCCGACGGCGGTCTGGCGGGCCTGTTGGCGCTGCAACGGAGGCGGCGGCGGGGGCTGCGGCAGATGGAGTTTCTGGGGCAGGGCAGCGGGGGAGATGAGATGGATTGCCTGCTCCATCCGCACGCGCCGCCGGGACTGGCCGTTCGTCTGCTGCGGCTGGCGCTGGGGCAGCAGGGCTGGAGTCTGTTGCGTCTGGAGTCGGCGCACGCCGAGGGAGAGCTGGTGCGGGCGGCAGAGTCCGCCGACTCCGCCTGGCGCATGGCGCAGGAGCCGGGGGAGTCGCTGCCCACCTTGCGGCTGCCGCGTGACGCCAACGCCGGCGAGGGCTTCGAACGGCTCCTGGCACAGCACAGCGCCAACTTCCGGCAGGAGGTGCGGCGGCGCCGCCGGCGGTGGGCGCGGGCGCTGCCCAACGCCTGGCTGGAGTGCGCGGCCACACCGCCGGCGGTGGCGGCGGCGCTGCCGCATTTGTTCCGGCTGCACAATCTGCGCCGTGCCCAGCAGCAGTCGGCGGGGATATTTCTTTCGCCGCGGTTGCAGGCTTTCCATCTGCGCGTGGGGCCGCAACTGGCGGCGCGGGGCGCGGCGCGGGTGTATTTATGGCGGACGCCGGGCATGGTGCTGGCGGCGCTCTATGGCCTGGAGGGAGGCGTGCCGGGGGCGCGGCGCTTCCTCTATTTTCAGAGCGGACTGGACCCGGCGCTCTCCCATCTCAGCCCGGGCACGGTGCTGTTGAGCTCGGTGATCGAGGACTGCATCGCCCGCGGGCTGCAGCGCTTCGATTTTCTGCGGGGCGAGGAGAGCTACAAGCGGCGCTGGACCAGCGAGGCCGGTCACAGCGTGACGCTGCGGGGGGCGCGAGGCCTGGCCGGCCATGCCTATGCGAGAGTGCGGCAATGGCGGCGACAGGGAGGGCGGGCGTGACCCCCTCGCTGGTTCGTCGTCTGCCGGAGCCGGTGTACCGCGCGCTGGGGGCGCTGTGTCCGTCGCCCTGGCCCTATACCATCGTGGCATTCCATCGCATTGCGGCCTGGGGCGATGAACTGTCCTATCCCCCGACTGCTTTTGACGCGCTGTGCCGCTACTGGCGGGATCACTACGAGTTGCTCACCCTCGACTGCCTGCTGGCGCGGCTGGCGCAAGGCGATGTCAGCGATCACCCCTGTCTGACGGTGACCTTTGATGACGGCTATGCCGACAATGCCGAGGTGGCGGCCGGCATTCTCGATCGCTACGGCATTCCCGCCACTTTCTTTGTCACCACCGGGGCGATCGGCACGACGCAGTGCTTCCCCTGGGATGCGGGTCTGTCCGAGACCCCGCGCATGATGAGCTGGAATCAGGTACGGGGTCTGCATGCGGCGGGGTTCCGCATTGGTTCGCACACGGTGCACCACGTGCGGATGAGCGCCACGGCGCCGACGGTGCTGGAGGCGGAGCTGAGTGCTTCGCGGCAGCGCCTGGAGGCCGAACTGGGCGAAGCGGTTTACGACTTCGCCTATCCGTTCGGCGGCATTACCGACTGCGGACTGGAGGGCCGGATGGCGGTGCAGCGGGCCGGCTACCGCTGCTGCTGCTCCTGCCACGGCGGCCTGGTGGCGGCGACCGATTCACCCTTCCATCTCAATCGGGTTTCTGTGAGTCCGCGCTATCACCCCACGCCGCAGGCCTGGGCGCGCGCTTATGCCCGTCTGCGCTGGCAGGCCTCGAGCGCCACCGCACACTGGTGAGTGGAGTGGGGGCCGGCAGAGCTCTTGGCTCTTAGCTGTTGGCTGTCAGGAAAAACGGGGTTGGACGACCGGACAGGGGCTAGCGAACCAGCAGGCTGCCGAGGGCCAGGGAGAGCGACGAGAGAGTATAGGTTGCCAGCGTGTAGCCCGCCTTCTTGATGCCGCTGTCGGGCACGTACAGAAGGTCGTTGGCGGTGAGGCGCAGGTCGGGGGCTTTGCCGTCGAGAATGGCGGGCAGATTGATGGCGACCAGCACCGGATGGGCAGAGCCGACGTTGTGGACCAACTGCGCGTCGCCGGTCTTGGCCACCCGGGTCAGTCCTTTGGCTTTGGCCATGAGCTTGCGGATGGTGAGCGGGTCGCTGTC
>JANWJU010000028.1 GCA_025451775.1 Terriglobales bacterium | reverse complement strand
GGAATGGCGGGCGCGGTGGTGCTCATCAGCGCCGCCTTCTGAGTCAGGGAGAGCCGGGAGATCAGGTCGTCCACGCGCTTGGCGATGGGCTGCGACGGATCCAAATAGACCGGCTGCTGGGCGCTCACGACGGCGGTTGCGGCCAACATCGCCAACATCGCCAGCGGGGCGAGCGTCAGGCGGCCGATGCGGCCGCGCCTCAGAATGGTCTTCATAGCATCGTTCCTCGGTGGCATCTCTCTGCGGACAACGGCGGCGGGACCGCTCTATTCCAGCACTCCGTCGAGGTGGCGCTCAATGCCCAGGGGATTGCCATCCTGCAGCTCGGGCGGCAAGGCGAAGGCGGGCCAGTCCTGGTAGCACACTGGGCGCACGAAGCGCAGGATCGCCTGGGTGCCGACCGAGGTCGAGCGTCCGTCCGAAGTCGCCGGATAGGGACCGCCATGCACCATGGCGTGGGTCACCTCGACGCCGGTGGGAAAGCCGTTGAGGACGAGGCGTCCGACCCGCGTTTCCAGGATCGGCAGCAGGTCGGCATATTCCCGCAGGTCTTCTTCCGTTCCGTGCACGGTGGCGGTGAGGTGGCCGCGGAGAGACCGCGCCACCGCCAGGAGCTCGCTCAGACCGCCATGCCGAACCAGCAGGGTGGCGGGGCCGAAGATCTCCTCCGCCAACGCCGGATGGGCGAGGAAGCCGGCGGCGTCGGTCTGAAAGAGCGCGGGTGCGGTGACGCCGGCGGCGGCGGGCGGGGTGAGCGCGCGCACCGCCGGGTGAGCCGCGCGTTCCCTGGCCCCGGTCTGGTAGCCGCGCGCGATCCCGGGCGTCAGCAGCGTGAACGCGGCCGGTTGTTGCATCAGCGCGGCGAGTTCGGCGACGAAGGCCTCGGCGCCGTGGTCGAGCATCACCAGGCCCGGCTTGGTGCAGAACTGGCCGGCGCCCAGCGTCACCGAAGCGTGCAGACCGCTGGCGATGGCGCCGCTGCGGGATTGCAGCGCGCGGGGAAGGATGAAGACGGGGTTGACGCTGCTCATCTCGGCGAACACCGGAATGGGCTCGGGGCGGGCGGCGGCCAAGTCCATCAGCCGGCGTCCGGCGGCCAGTGAGCCGGTAAAGCCCACGGCCCGGATGAGAGGATGCTGCACCAACGCCACGCCGACGTCGATGCCGGCGTCGAACAGGAGCGAAAAGACGCCCTCCGGCAGGCCGCAGTCGCGGGCGGCAGAGACGATCGCCTGGCCCGCCAACTCGCTGGTGCCGGGATGGGCGGGGTGCGCCTTCACCACCACCGGATTGCCGGCGGCCAGCGCCGAGGCGGTGTCGCCACCGGCGACGGAGAAGGCCAAGGGAAAGTTGCTGGAGCCGAACACCGCCACCGGTCCGACGGGGCGCAGCAGGCTGCGCAGGTCGGGCTTGCGCGGGCCGCTCGCGCGCTCCTGGGCACGGTCCAGGCGGGCATCCACCCAAGAGCCCTTCTCCACCAACTCGGCGAAGAGGCGAAGCTGATTGCAGGTGCGGGCGGCTTCTCCCTGCAGGCGGGCCGGCGGCAGGGCGGTTTCGCTGGCGGCGCGCTCCACCAGGGCGGGCGCAGCCGCTTCCAGATTGGCGGCGATGGCCCGCAGGAAGGCCCCCTTCTCCGCCCCGCTGCGCCGGCCATAATCCAACGCAGCCGCCGCGGCCAGTTGAGCGGCGCGCTCCACGTCCTCGGGCGCCGCCGTGCGGAAGGCCGGCTCCAATGCCGCTCCGGTAGCGGGGTTGATGGCCTGAAAGCTGGGGCCTCGAGCGCCGCCCCTCTGATATCCAACCAGCGATATGCCGTGCATGTGGACCAGTGTACCGAACTCCATCCGCGCCCACCCGCTCACCCCTTGCGGAAAGCTGCTACAATCCGCGCAGGAGTCACCGACCGCGCAGCGAGGAATACACGATGGCCGACAACAACGGAGAAGCTTGGGGCATGGTCGAAACCAAGGGTTTGGTGGCCATGATTGAGGCCGCCGACGCCATGGTCAAGGCTGCCAACGTCAGCATCGTCGGCTGGGAGAAGAAAATCGGCGCTGGTTTGGTCACCGTCATCGTGCAAGGCGAGGTGGCGGCGGTGAAAGCGGCCACCGACGCGGGCGCCGCCGCCGCGCGGCGCGTGGGCGAGTTGATTTCGGTCCACGTCATTCCGCGCCCGGCGCCAGGGTTGGATCGCACCGTGCCGCTGCACGCCGGCGCGTAGCGCATCGACCCGATGCAACTGGCACGCGTCATCGGCACGGTGGTTGCCACCCGCAAAGACCCGCGGCTGGAGGGCTTCAAGCTCCTCGTCGTCCGCCTGCAATCGCCCGCGGGCAAGGACGAAGCCGGCTACGTCATCGCCGTCGACACCGTGGGCGCGGGCGTGGGCGAGCGCGTGCTCATCGTCCAGGGCAGCTCCGCCCGCATGGCGCGCGACGCCCAGGACAAGCCCATCGACGCCGCCATCGTGGGGATTATCGACACCGTCGAGCTGCAGGGGTAGCCGATGTTCCTGGCTCGCGTCACCGGCACCGTGGTCTCGACCGTTAAGGATGACGCCCTGGCCACCCACAAGCTGTTGGTCGTCCAACTTCTCGACGCCGCCGGCCAGCCACTGCCGCGGAGTTTAGTGGCGCTCGACGCCGTGGGCGCCGGCGCCGGCGAGACCGTCTACTGCTGCCGCGGCAAGGAAGCCAGCTTTCCCTGGCTGCCCGCCACCGTGCCTACCGATGCCGCCATCGTCGGCATCTGCGACCCTGAATCGAACGCATCGAATGGGTGGTCGCGATGATCATCGCCCGCGTCGTCGGCGAGGTCGTCGCCACCCAAAAGCACCCCAGCCACGACGAAGCCAAGCTGCTGCTGGTGGCGCCGGAGTCGATCGCCGGCACGCAGCCCGCCGGCACCTCGCCCGCCGCCCTGATCGCCATCGACGCCGTCGGCGCCGGCATCGGAGAACGCGTGCTGGTGGTACTCGACGGCTACGCCGCCATGAGCGCCGTCGGCCGCCCCCGCTCCCCCATCGACGCCGCCATCCTCGGCATCATTGATGAAGTCGCGGTTCCCGGACTAGCAACTAGCAACTAACAACCAGCAACTAGCAACTTCGCCTACGCTTTCGCGCTGGCCGCGCCGCCCTTGCGGATGTCGATGCCGCCCTTGAAGAAGGCGCCGTCCTCGATGCTGATGCGGGCCGCGCTCACGTCGCCGGTCAAGGCGCCCTGCGCCCGGATCTCGACCCGGTCGGCGGCAGTCACGTTGCCGTTGAGCTTGCCCAGGATGATGACCTCGCGGGCGCTCACGTTCGCCTGCACGTGACCATTGGCGCCGACGGTGATGCTGTTGTTGGGCAGCTCGACTGCGCCTTCCAGCTTGCCGTCCACGTACAGGTCTTCGCTGCCGGTGATCGAGCCCTTGAGAAACAGCGTTTTGCTGATATGGGTGGGGCGTTCACCGCCGCTGCGGGGCGCGGGGGTACTCACCTCACGCGGGGTAGGAGCCAGAGCGGAGGGGATCGTCGGAGGGGGCGGCTTGATCGGCGCTGGGGGCACTGATTCCCGCTCGTTTTGCTTTTGCCACATGGCCAAGGGGGTTCACCTCGGGTTCTAGAATGAACCTATTGTACGGGCTCGCGCCAGTGCTCACAACCGGCGAACGCCTTACCTGGGCAAACCATCGGATATGCTGGCTGTGAATGCAATCGGAAAAGGCATGGCTGCAATGGGTGCGGCGCGCGGCGGGGGAGGCGCGGCGGCCCGAGGTGCGGCTGGGCATTGGCGATGATGCGGCGCTGCTGCGGCCGCGCCGGGGCTGGGAGCTGGCACTGACCACCGACCTGCTGGTCGAGGATGTCCATTTTTTGCGGCAATATGACACCGCCGCCACCTGCGGCCACCGCTTGGTGACGCGCGCCCTGAGTGACCTGGCGGCGATGGGAGCAGAGCCAGTCGCGGTGTTGGTCTCGAGCGCCTATCCCGAGGACCTGCCGGCGGCGTGGCCGCGCCAGCTGTACCGCGGCATCCTGGCGGCGCTCCAGCCGGCGCAGGCGGTGCTGGCTGGCGGCGACGTCGCGGCCGCGCCCGCCGGCAAGATCCTGCTGGATATTGTCGGCCTCGGCCAAGTCCCCGCTGGCCGAGCCCTGCGCCGCTCCGGCGCCCGCGCCGGCGATCGCATCTTTGTCTCCGGCACTTTGGGCCTCGGCGCCCGCGGACGGGAACTCGCCCACACTGGACAAAAGCCCGCCAATCCAGACGACCGCCGCGCCCTCAAGCACCATCGCCGGCCGCGCGCGCGTTGGGAGCTGGGCATCGCCTTGCGTGGCCGCGCCAGCGCTGCCATTGACATCAGCGATGGACTGGCCACCGATCTCGACCACCTTTGCGCCGAAAGCGGCGTGGGAGCGGTCATCGATGCCGCCTCGATTCCCGCGCTCGCCACCGACCGCGATCAGCATGGGGCGCTCGGCGGCGGCGAAGACTACGAACTGTTGTTCACGGTGCCGGCGCGGCGGCGCTGGCGTCCGCCCGCTGGTGTCACTGCCATCGGCAGCATCACCGCCGAGCGTGGCGTATGGATTGCCGACGCCGGACGGCGCCGCCGCTTGCCCGCGGCCGGCTGGGAGCACTTTAGTCGCCGCCAGCGATGAACGTTCGTGAGATGTAGTCGTGCCAGGTGAGCTGTTGGCTATCGCACAGCATCCAGGCGAAGCCCAGCCCCAGCGCCGCCAGCGAAAACACGCAGCTCCACGCCCGGCGTTGGCAGGCGGCCGGCGTCAGCTCCCCCTCCCAGCATTCGAGCCTTAAGCCGCAGTGGCGCATACCCCAGGTGGCCGTCCCGGTGGAGAAGCTGGCGGCGAGATAGAGTGCCGCCAGCACGCCCGGCACCGCCACCATCGCCGGCAGCCACGGGCGTAGCGCGACGGCCTCCAGCGGAAACCCCATCTCTGCCCACGCCGCGCCGGCGAACAACAGCGAAGCCAGCACCACCATCGCGGCATCCCAAGCGGCCGCCCGCAAGCGGACTGGGCGCGGGGCCACCGCCAGCGGGGGCGCCATCGTCGAGGGCCCCGGCTGCGCCAGCGGTAGCGGAATCTGCAGCAGCGCCGTGCTTTCACTCTCCAACTCCGGCTCCAGCGGCAGCCGTGCTGGCATGGCGGCCACCACGGGCATGATGGGAATGATGGGCACGCTGGGCGTCACCGCGGCCGGGGCGGCCCAAGCTTCCACCAAGCCCAGCGCCGGCGGCGGCACCGCATCCGGCATGGAATCGGCCACCGGATCGGCCACCGGTTGGGCCATGGCCATGCTCCGGTACCGCCGGGCGATCGAGGGACGAAACGCCACCACCCGCGCGGCGGCTGCCGCGTCCGCTTGCACTTGCCCGGCAGGCGCTTGCCGC
>JANWJU010000027.1 GCA_025451775.1 Terriglobales bacterium | reverse complement strand
CGAGCACCGGCGCCGCGCCAAGGCGGTGAACTTCGGCATCGTCTACGGCCTCTCGGCGTTCGGGCTGGCGCGGCAGTTGGGCATCCCGCAGGCGGAGGCGGCGAAGTTCATCCAGCGCTACTTCGAGCGCTACGCCGGGGTGCGGACGTATTTGGACCGTACCCTCGAGCAGGCGCGGAAAACCGGCAGCGTGGCCACGCTGTTCGGCCGCACCCGCCCCATCCCCAACCTCGACGCCCGCAACCCGGCGCTGCGCGGCTTCGCCGAACGCACGGCGGTGAACACGCCGCTGCAAGGCACCGCCGCCGACCTGATCAAGCTGGCCATGATCCGCCTGCACCCCCGTCTGGCGCCGTTGGGCGCCCGCCTGCTGCTGCAGGTCCACGACGAACTGGTGCTGGAGGTGCCCGAGGCCGCGGTCGCCCCGGCAGCCGCGCTGGTGCGCGAGGTCATGGAAGGGGTCGCTAAGTTGGATGTCCCGCTACGCGTCGAGCTCGGCGTGGGCGAAAACTGGCGCGATCTCGAGGAGCTGAATTAGCCGCCGTCGCTGAGCCGCACCTGCACGCGCTCGATGGTACGCGCGCGGCCATCGGCCCCGGCGTCGATTAACGCTCCGCAGATCCAGACGTCGCCTGCCGCCGGTTCCAGCCGCGCCGGGTAGCCTTGCAGCAGGCGCTCGAGCACGTCCTCGACCCGGCTGCCGATGACGCCGGCGAAGGCGCCGGTCATGCCGGCGTCGGTCTGGAAGGCGGTGCCCTGGGGCAGGATGCGCTCGTCGGCGCTCGGCACGTGGGTATGGGTGCCGATGACGGCGGTGGCGCGGCCGTCCAAGTACCAGCCCATGGCCTGCTTTTCGCTGGTGGCCTCGGCGTGGAAGTCGACCAGGATGGTGCGGTACTCCGGCTCCAGCGTGGCGAGCAGTGCGTCGGCGGTGCGGAAGGGGCACGCCAGCGGGGTCATGAACACCCGCCCTTGCAGGTTGAGGACGGCGTAGGGTTCGCCGCTGCGCGTGCGGCCGCGGTACAGTCCGGCGCCGGGCAGCGCGGGGCCGAAGTTTGCCGGGCGCAGCAGCCGGTGGGCGGGGTGGTCGGGAGCGCCGGCCGCCTGCTGCATGTAGGGCAGGATCTCCCGCTTATCCCAGATGTGGTTGCCGCTGGTCAGGACGTCGATGCCGTAGCCCAGCAACTCCTCGACCAACGAGCCGGTGATGCCAAAGCCGGCGGCGGAGTTTTCGCCGTTGGCGATGACCACATCCGCCTGGCGGGTGGCGGCGATGTCGGCGAGGTGGTCGCGCAGCGCGCGCCGCCCCGGCTGGCCATAAATATCCCCAATGAACAGACTGCGCATGCCATTCGATCTTAGCTGAATCGCCGGCGGCTCCCACGGCTGGAGGCCTATCGGCGGAGAACCACGTGAGTGGCGTGCTCAGTTGCCTGATGTTCGGTGACGCGGTAGCCAAGCGCCGGCAGGTCGATGCCGGCGAACATCGCTTCGCCATGCCCGAGCACGACAGGGGAAAAGGCGAAATGCAACTCGTCGATCAGTCCGGCGCCGAGATATGCGCGCACCGTCGCCACCCCGCCACCAATTTTCACGTCGCGGCTGCCGGCCGCCGCCTGGGCCTGCTCGAGCGCGGCTTCGAGACCTGCGGTGACGAAGATGAAGGTGGTGCCGCCTTCCATCTCTATCGGATCGCGGCGATGGTGTGTCAGCACAAAAGTTGGTGCGTGATAGGGAGGATTGCTCCCCCACCAGCCTTTCCAGTTCTCATCTGGCCAAGCGCCGCGAATCGGACCGAACATATTGCGCCCAAGGATGAAGGCGCCGAATCCTTCCATCGAACGCTGTGCATAGGCGTCATCGACACCGCCGGAGCCGCCGTCCTTGCCGATCATGGCCCGGAACATGCGCGTACCGAACATCCACTCGTGCAAATCCAGCCCGCCTTTGCCCAGCGGATTCTCAAAGCTTTGCTCAGGCCCTGCTCCGAAACCGTCGAGCGAGACGGAAAAGCCTGCAACGCGCACTCTTGCCATCATGCCTCCGGATTAGCGCAGCACTTGATCGAGGGAGTCGAGCAGGCGGTGGGCGCGTTCCGCGCTTTGCCGCTCGAAGCGGGCGAGGTCGTCGCGCAGGCGTTCGTTCTCGTCGGCGAGGTTGAGGGCGGCGAGCACGGCCACGCGCAGCGAATCGGCCAGCTTGGTGTGGCGGGCGATGTGGCGCATCTGCGCGTCCACGCGCTCGGCCAGCCGCAGCACGTAGGCGGCATCCCCGTCGCCGCCGATACTGTAGCCCTGGCCGTAAATTTCAACCCGGGTTGCCGGCGCGCTAGCGGAGGGGATGGCCATGGGCACTCTCAGGTGAGCGAGGCTTCGAGCTGGGCCACCAGCTTGCCCACGCGCTGGCGGACCTCGTTGCGCTCCTTGCGCAGACTCACCAACTCGCGCTCGGCGAGGCTGTAGGCCTGTTGCAGCTTTTCATGGGCGGCGCGCAGCGTGGTCAGCGCGGTGCTGGCGCCGTCGCCCTGGGCGCGGGCCTGATCGCGCTCGGCGCGCGTCTGCTGCAGCGCTTCGGCCACCCGCCGGATGCGGGCTTCCAGTTCAGTAAAGGGCTCGGCCAAAGCGTCGCCGGCGGCGGCGAGGGGGGAATCGGAAGCGATTTCAGCGGAAATAGGGGTTGCCATGCTCAAGGTATGCCGGAGTATAACGCTCCCGGCGGAGTGGGCGCAATTAGGGAATTGCCGCGATCCGCCCCAACACCGGCGTGCGCCGCCCGGAGACGGCGGGATGCCCCTCCAGGTAATAGCGGTAGGGCTGCTCGGCGGCTTTGCTGATGCCCACGCGGGTGGTGATGACGATGGATCCGCGTGCGGCGTTATCCTCGGCGGGGTCGATGGCGAGGTCGGTGGCGAGAAACAGCGGGCCGGGGCGGGTGAGGTCGCAGCCGTTGAGATCGGCGGTGATCGCCAGCCCGCGCGTCAGCTTGCCGGGCCCGCTCAGCGCGCGGTAGTCGCCAGCTGCGGCGAAGGAAGGCGCAGCGCCGGTTTGGGGCTCCGGGGTCCCCAAGCCGGCGCGAGCAAAAGCGGGACGCGCGGCGGAGCCGCGCAGGGGCCCGCGCCATTCATTCGTGCCGGTTTGGGGCTCCGGGGTCCCCAAGCCGGCGCGAGCAAAAGCGGGACGCGCGGCGGAGCCGCGCAGGGGCCCGCGCCATTCAAAAGCCGCCCGGAATAGCACCCCGCCCGCTTCCCCCTCGGCGCAGGTGGAGACGTTGAGGCAGAGGTGAATGCCGTAGCTGAGGTAGATGTAGGCGCGGCCCGGGGGGCCGAACAGGATGGCGGTGCGGCGTGTCAGGCCGTGGGAGGCGTGCGCGGCGGCATCGCTCGTGCCCAGATAGGCTTCGGTCTCGACGATGCGGGCGCGCCGCTCGTGGCCGCCCAGGCGGCGGATGAGCAGCTTGCCGATCAGGGCGGGGGCGACGACAGTGGGTAAGGGAAGAAAAAAGGCCGGCGGCAGCGGCTTACAGTTGGAGCGCATGCAGATACTGGCGGAAGGCCGCGCCCAAATCCTCGCGTTGCAGCGCCAGCTCGACGGTGGCCTTCAAGAAGCCGAGCTTGTCGCCGGTGTCGTGGCGCCGGCCCTGGAACTGGTAGGCGTAGAAGGGCTCCTCCTGGGCCAGCAGGCGCATGGCATCGGTGAGTTGCAGTTCGCCGCCGGCGCCTTTGCCGATCGCCTTCAGGTGGCGGAAAATCGCCGGCGTCAGCAGGTAGCGGCCCACCACCGCCAAGTCGGAGGGAGCGTCGGCGGCGCGCGGCTTCTCGACCAGATCGGTGATGCGGAAGGCGGGGCCGTGGAACTCGTGCTGGTTGCGCCGCCGCTCCTCGGCGGTGGGCGCGGCGATGCCCACCACGCCATAGCTGGAGATGGCTTCCCCCGCGATCTGCTCGACCGCCACCACGCTGGCGCCGGTGGCCTCGTAAACATCGAGCATCTGCCGGATCACCGGCACCGGGGCGTCGATAACGTCGTCGGCGAGCAGCACCGCGAAGGGCTCATCGCCCACCAGCGGCTGCGAGGTGAGCACGGCATGGCCCAGCCCCAACGCCTCCTTCTGGCGCACGTAGGCGACGTGGATCATGTCGCTGACCTCGCGCACCACCGCCAGCAGGTCGGTCTTGCCCTTGTCCTCGAGCATGCGCTCCAGCTCGAAGCTGACGTCGAAGTGATCCTCGATGGAGTTTTTGCCGCGGCCGGTGACGATGATGATCTCGTCGATGCCGCTCTCCAGCGCCTCCTCCACCCCGTACTGGATGATGGGCTTATCGACGAGCGGCAGCATCTCCTTGGGCTGGGCTTTGGTGGCGGGGAGAAAGCGCGTGCCCAGCCCCGCGGCGGGAAATACAGCTTTGCGTATGGTGCGCGGCGATGGTGAGCTCATCGATAGATCCAGGAGTAGATCCGCGGCAGATCCGGCCCAAGCCACTGTTATTGTACACTCGGGCACGTGAGCTCCAGCGTGCGCATCGCCATCTCCGAGGGCGTGCCGGTTACCGGTGCGGGTCTGCATTGGGTGCGTTCCGAAGCGGTACTTGCCGCGAGCGGGCCCGACCAGGAACGGCTGCGGCAGCGCTGGCTGCGCATCCTGCGCGAACGCCGCCCCAGCCAGGCCCCGGGGGCGCTGGAGGCGATGCTCGACCAGCCCGCCGTGCGCACCCTACTGTTGGTGCTGGACCGGCGCGCCGAGGCGGTGCTGCTGAGTGAATCGGCTGCCGGATGGGAAGCGGCGTGGGGCCTGCTCCAGCCCGCCGGGACCGGTGTCTGCACCGACTTGTGGGTCGGCAACGACGGCGCCGGGAGTTTCGGGTGGCTGGACGCCATCGCCGGCGAGCCCGCCGCCGCCACCGCCGCCCGTCTGCAGGCAGCGGCGGCGATGCTGGCGCAGGCGCTCGGGTATCCGGCCCAACCGCTGGTCCTGCACTTCGCCAGCGGTCCCGATGCGCGCGTTGTCGATTGGGAGCGCCAGCTCGCGACCCTGCGCGCCCGCCTGGAGCTGCGGGCGGCGGAACTCTACAGCCCGCTGCTGTTCGCCGGCGGACGGCTGCAAGCCGCGGCCTTCCTGCAGGCGGCGCGGCAGGCGGCGGGAGCGGCGGCCCCGGCGCTTGCCCCGCTGCTGTATGTTCCGCGGCTGTCGCGGGCCGAGTTTGAGGCGGCCTTCGCCGGCGGTGGGGCGTGGTGCGGGCCGTTCCGGGCCGGGGCCGAAGCGCCGGGGGCGCGCGTGCCGGCGGGCGCCGGCGGGGCGCGCCTGGCCGCCACGCTGGCGCTCTTGGCGCCGCTCGCCGCTCCGGCCCGCTAACATAGAGGGCATGGCAGGCCCGATCGCGATTATCGGCGGAGGTCCGGCTGGCGCGTTGGCGGCGGCGGAGTTGGCGCGCGCCGGGCGCGGGGTGCTGGTCAT
>JANWJU010000026.1 GCA_025451775.1 Terriglobales bacterium | reverse complement strand
CCAGCCGCTGGACCTGTACTGGTCCATGATCAAGCGCGTGCGCGCCGAGCTTGGACCCAACGTGAAGGAGATGATGACCGGGCACAACGACCGGCCGCTCACCGGACCTGCCTATATGGACAACCTGGAGAGCGCGTTGCGGCAGTTGATGGGCAAAGGCAACGCCGCGCTGGTACCCTCCTACCGGCCGCTCGGCATGAAGCAGATCCAAGTCGGCGACCGGTTCCACGACCCCAACTGGGTGGCCATCAACGTCAGCCTCGACCATTACCTGCCCGCGCCGGTGGACCAGATTGACGGCTTGGTTTGGCTGGATGTCGCCGGCGCCAAGCTGACCCCGGAGTTCTCGCCCGATATCAAGGACTACACGGCCACGCTGCCGCGGGCGGCGGCCAATTTCAAAAGCCTCAAGGTTACCGCCGATCCGACTTCGAGCCGGTCCACCCTGACCATCGACGGCGAGGCTGCGGCTGCCGGAACGCCATTGACCTTGACCCCCGCACCAGGGAAGATTACGGTTTCCGTGAAGTCGCCGGACGGAACGCAGACGGCCGCTTATACCGTGACAATCTCTCAGCCATGAGAAAGGGCCTACCGATGAGCGCTGCCGACCCAATTTCTCTGGAAACGCCACTTTAGGTGAGGCGCATGCCTGCAAATCTTTACACGCGCCGCGCCTTTACCGCCTTCGCCCTCGCCAGCCCGTTCTGGGGAGCGGCTCTCGCGCACGCCGCGACCGCCCGGGAAGCCTCCATCACCAGCTTCGGCGCCGTCGCCGATGCCAAGACGATCAACACCAAACCGATCCAGGCCGCCATTGATCATCTCGCCGCAACCGGCGGCGGAACGGTCGTCGTGCCCAAGGGCGTCTTTGTCAGCGGCGCCCTGTTTTTCAAGCCCAAGGTCAACCTGCATTTGCAGGCGGGCGCGGTTCTGCAATGCTCGACGGACATGGCGAATTTTCCCGTGCGCCGCACCCGCATCGAAGGCCACTTCACGGTTTTCAATCCTGCTCTGATTAACGTGAGCGCCTGCGATGGCTTCCACCTCAGCGGCGACGGAACCCTCGACGGCGCGGGCCGGCCCATTTGGGATCGGTTTTGGCAAGAGCGCGCGGCCTCACCCGATCCCGGGAACTTTCCCAACCTTGCCGTGCCCCGCGCCCGCCTGGCTCTGCTTGAGAGCTCGCGTGGCGTCACCGTCGAGGGTGTCACCTTCAAGGATTCGCAGTACTGGAACCTCCACCTCTACCGCTGCCAGAACATCCTGGTTCGCAACGTGCATTTTGAAGTGCCTGACGATTACAGGCAGCCTCCCAGCACCGATGGGATCGACGTGGACAGTTGTCAGGCCATCACGGTGGACGGCTGCTACTTCTCGGTGGGCGACGACTGCATCGCGGTCAAGGGCTCGAAGGGTCCAAACGCTCTGCAGGACAAGAGCAGCCCTCCGGTGGAGCATATCCGGGTTCGCAACTGCACCTATCGCCGCGGTGGTGGCGTGCTGACCTTTGGCAGCGAGGCCACCATCATCCGCGACGTGGTCGTGGAAAACTGCCAGGTCACCGGCAACGTCGTGGTCGCGCACCTCAAACTGCGTACCGACACGCCCCAGCGCTACGAAGACATCCTGTATCGCAACATCACGCTCAACAACACCGCGGGCGCGATCATCACGGTGCTGCCGTGGTCGCAGTACGCCAACCTGCAAGGCGAAGCCCCGCCCCAGTCCGTGGTTCACAATCTCACCATGTCGGGCATCCAGGGGCACGCCGGCTCCTTTGGCATTGTCCGCCCGGTCCCGGGCCGGACGGCGATCAGCGATTTCACCTTCGAGAACTTCGACGTGACCCTCGCGCGCCCCCGGCCGATGATCACGGGTGTGACGAATCTGAAATTCGAGCACGTCATCGTGAACGGCAAGCCGATCCTCTCGGCTTGAGGAGGTGAGTCTGTGGACAAAGATGAATCCAATGGAGCCACAACGGTTGAATTAAGCCGCCGAACTTTCATCGAGCAAGCGGCGTCGGTTGCGGCCCTGAGTGGCATCAGCCTTTTCCCTCGCCTTGGCGATGTTGAAACGAGCCTGCAGCAGCCCGCGGCGGCGCCCTCCGCGGCGAATGACACCAAGCGACGCGAGTACCTCGAAAAACTGCTGAATATCCTGCCACCCGCCCCCGCTTTTAATGATTGGCTGAAAGCGAGCGGGGAGCTGCCGCCCGATTTTGATGCGCTGCCGCGAGTCAACGGACTGCCGGATCCGTTTCGCTTTGTGGATGGCAGGGAGGTCAAGACGGCGGCCGACTGGCAGGCACGCCGGAGGGAAATCGGGGATCTTTACCAGAAGTATCAACTCGGTACTTTCCCGCCCAGACCGAAGATCAACCGCGCCATCGTGCTTGACGAGACTCGCGGCGAGGGTTATTTGATCCGCAACGTGCGACTGGAGTTCGGTCCCCACAACCAGGGAACCATGCGGGTGCGATTGATCCTGCCCAACGGCACGGGGCCGTTCCGTGTGCTGGTGTGCAACAGTCTGGCTGGATGGGGGCCGGCATTGATTCGGCGGAACTACATCTCCTGCGGGTACGCGGCCAATGATTTCATGGACGATGCGGCGCCGCTGGACAAGCTCTATCCAGACTATAGCTTTGCGCTGCTTCCCCGCCGCGCCTGGGCCGCGGGGATCGTGTTGGACTACCTGGAAACCTTGCCCCAGGTCGACATGAAGCGGATCGGGATCTTCGGGTACTCGCGCGATGGCAAGGTGGCGGCCATCGCCGCCGCCTTCGACCAGCGCATCGCCGCCGTCATCGCAGGCAGCACCGGGGTGGGCGGCGTCCTGTCGTGGCGCAGCGCGGGCGAAAGCCGTTTTGCCGAGAGCATCGAAAGCGATACCAGGGAATTTCCCACCTGGTTTTTGATGCGCCTTCGTTTCTTCTGTGGCCGCGAGGATCGTTTGCCGATCGACGGCAACCTGCTGGTGGCGATGATCGCGCCGCGTTCGTGCCTCATCGAGTACGGCTTGAACGATCAAGTTTCAAACTCCTATGGCGATGAACGCACCTACGATTCGGCGCTCAAGGTCTATCAACGGCTGGGACACCCGGAACGTCTCGGTATATTTCGTCTTCCCGGCTTTCACGGAGCGAACGATGAAGAAAGAGATCTGGACTGGCTGGACATCCAACTGGGCCGATCCAGCGAAGTGTGGAGCAATGATCGTCTCTTCCCCTGGAGCTTCGATGCATGGCGCACCCAGACCCATCAAGAATTCGACCTGAGCCGTTATCCGGAGCATCGGCCCGGCGATATCTTGACGGCACGGAATGGCGCCCTAATTTCATCGGTCGCCGCATGGGAGGCCAAGGCCGCGGAGGTTCGCGAATCCGTGGCATGGATGCTGGGTGGTGAACCCGCGATGTTGCCGCCGGGAGCGGATGTGCCCGCTTTCCTGGCGAGGTTCAGGAATCTCGGCGCGAGGCGCGGCCCGGCTCAAAGCGCGACCGCTGTTTCCAATCCTGGACAAGTCTCTCCGAGAATCCACGCCTGGGTCATTCAACAGGGTGGGAATGCTTATGGATGGCTGGAACCGCAGAAAAGCCAGACCGCCTCCCGGCCCTTGAACTTCGGCTACGGCGTGAAAGGCACGCTGTATTATCCCAAGGACACACCCGCGGGGAAAAAGCTGCCTGCCGCAATATGGCTGCATGGCCTCAGCTATCCGCTGGGTTACATGTGGGTGTATCACTTCAACCTGCATCCTATTCTGGCGTTGGTGCAGGCCGGCTATGCCGTGCTGGCCTACGATCAGAGTGGGTTTGGGACCAGGATGAGCGAAACCGGGCCCTTCTACCAGCGCTACCC
Organism: Terriglobales bacterium; assembly: GCA_025451775.1. GTDB lineage: Bacteria > Acidobacteriota > Terriglobia > Terriglobales > SCQP01 > SCQP01. Next base: position 27,712 of record JANWJU010000026.1, on the reverse strand, counting down.
GCAATGGTCGTGCATGGGCCGGCTGGTGGAGGATGCCCGGATGGCCGCCGGGGCTCTCCAAGGGGATGAAGCGGTGGATCCGGAACGGATCTCCATCTTCGGCTACGGATTGGGTGGCCTGGTGGGACTTTATGCCGCCGCGCTTGACCCTCGAATCAAAAGCCTGGTTTCAATCTGTGGGTTCACGCCCATGCGAACCGACACCGCTGACAAGGGCGCCGGCGGGCTGGCGCGTTACAGCTATGAATGCGGCCTGGTTCCGCGCCTCGGTTTCTTCGTCGGCCATGAAAATCGGGTTCCTTATGACTACCACGATCTCATGGGGCTGATTGCACCGCGGCCCGCGATGATCGTACAGCCCGTACTGGATCGCGATGCCAATCCCGCCGATGTGCATGCCTCCGTTGCACAAGCATCAGAGGTTTACCGTCTCTACGCGGCGGCCGATAAGCTGAATCTCTGGGAGCCATGGGACTACAGTCGGCTCCCCGACTACATGCAAGATAAGGCCATTCAGTGGATGGGCCAAGCATAGACCACTGAAGGACCGACTCGGAAACTGAAAAGGACCCCTTATGAGCTTCGCAACCGACATCACCCGCCGCAACTTTTTGGCCGCCAGCTCCACGGTGGCGCTCGGGGCTTATGCAGCCCAACATGTTTGGGGACAAACCGCTCTCTCCAGCGCCAAGCACGTGGTGGTGGAAACCAAATATGGACGGGTGCGGGGCGCACAGGGTGATGGGCTGGTGCGGTTTCGCGGCATACCCTACGGCGGATCGGTATCGGGTCAGAACCGGTTCAAAGCGGCGCCGCCGCCGAGCCCGTGGCCGGGCGTGCGCGACGCGCTGGAGTTCGGCGCGCCTTCGATGCAACCCGGCCAGCGCCGGAATGAGCCGCCGCCGGCGGAAGACTGCCTGTTCCTCAACGTTTGGACGCCGGCCGCGGACGGGCGGAAACGTCCGGTCATGCTCTACAGCCATGGCGGCGGCTTCACCACCGGTTCCGGCGGTGCGGCCTACCAGGACGGCAGCAGTCTGGCGCGCACCTGGGACGTGGTGGTGGTGGCAACCAACCACCGGCTCGGGCTGTTGGGCTATCTCTATCTCGGCCATCTCGGCGGCGAGGAGTACGCCACCTCCGGCAACCAGGGCATCGAGGATATCCGCGACGGCCTGCGCTGGATCCACGACAACATCGAGCGGTTCGGCGGCGACCCGAACAACGTGATGATCTTCGGGGAGAGCGGCGGCGGCGGGAAGACCAGCACCCTGTACGCGATGCCATCGGCGGCGGAGTACTTCAACAAGGCCTCGATCGAGAGCGGGCCGGGCTTGCGGCTGAAACCGCTGGAGGCGGCGGTTGCAACCACGGATCTGGTGCTGAAACAGCTCGGTCTGCAGGCGTCGCAATGGCGGCAGTTGCTGGAGGTTCCGGCGGATCAGCTGGTGCAGCTGCAGGGCTCGCTCGGCCGTGGCGCCCGCGGCGGACGCCGGGGCGGCGGCGGTGGTGGCTTCATGGGCCCGGCAAATTATGACGGCGCGATCTACGGCTTCACCTGGAGCGGCGCCGGCGGCAGCTTCGGCCCCACCCTCGATGGCCACGTGATGACGCACGATCCCTTCTACCCCACGGCGGCGGCGATCTCCAAGAACAAGCCCTTGATGGTGGGCTACAACCACGACGAGATGAACTTCTTCTTCGCCCAAGGTGGCGCGGCGGAAGTCTATTCGATGACCGATGCGACGCTGAAGCAGCGGCTGGACGCGCAATTCGGCTCGAACGCCGACCGGATTCTGGCGGCCTACAAAAAGAGCCGGCCCGACGCCTCGGCGCCCGATTTGTACGTGGCCATCTCCACCGCGCAGTTTGACGTGATCGGATCCACGTTGATCGCCGGGCGCAAGTACGAGCAGCACGGGGCGCCGGTCTACATGTACTGCTTCGCGCATGAATCGCAGCGTCTGATTCCCGGTACCAACCATATCTATGGGGCGGCGCATGCCGGCGAGATTGTCTACAAGTTCGACAATGTTCCGGCCCCGCAAACCGGCGATGCTGGTCAACGGAATCCCGCCACCAACACCTTCGGCGATTCGAGCGCGAGCAGCCTCGCCTGCGCGCACAACATGAGCCAAATGTGGAGCAGCTTCGCCCGCACCGGGCATCCGATGGCGGACGGACAGCCGGCGTGGACGGCTTATAGCGTGCCGCAGCGGGCGACCCTGTTCATTGACGCGCAATGCAAGGTCGAGGACGACCCCGGCCGGCTCGAGCGCGAGGTGTGGGAAGCGATCATCCCGGGAGACAAGATCGTCCCGGCTTGAGCTTCGTCCGGGCCCGAAGGAACAGGAAACTATGGAAACTAAGAGAATCGCAAGTGGCTTGGCGCTGTGCTTGGCTCTGTTCGGGGTGCTTGCCGCTCAGGCGCCCGCCGCGAGGCCGCCGGCGCGGGGCGCGCGCGGGCGGGGATACGCGCCACCGTGTGCCGCGGCCGGCAACAACATCGCCTTTCTCGGGATCACGACCTCGCGCCTGTGGGCTGGACCAGCGCCCGAGGCCACGGGCGACACCTGCTGGGACATCCCCACCATCACCGATTTCGGGCCGCAGTTCGGCGGCAATGGGTCGGCGGTCATCATTTTTCCCGGCGGCGCCTACGCCGGCCTCGCCAGCACGCTCGAGGGCGGCGAGGTGGCGGAGTGGTTCACGGCGCGCGGGGTGCGCGCCTTCGTGGTCAGCTACCGGTTGACCTCGCATGGCTATTTGCTGCCGGTTCCCTTGCTCGACGCGCGGCGCGCCATCCAGACGGTGCGCGCCGGCGCCGCCGAAGAACACGTGGATCCGAACCGCATCGGCGTGGTGGGGTTCTCCGCCGGCGGGCATTTGGCGGCGCTGGCCTCAACCCAGTTCGTCAACGGCGATCCGGATGCCACCGACCCGATCGAACGTGCTTCGAGCCGGCCCGATTTCGCCGTGCTCGGCTATCCCTGGATTGGCGCGATCACCACCGATACCTCCCACCTCTCCTATTGCAAGCTCTTCAACGTCATGGACCAGTGCGACCAGCTGCGGGCCAAGTACTCGCCCGATTTGTTTGTCACCTCCCAAACGCCGCCCACCTTCATTTACGCCACGACCACCGATCAGACGGTGCCGATCCAGCAGGAACTCGGCTATTACCAAGCGCTGCTGCAAGCGGGGGTTTCGGTCGAGATGCACATTTTTGCGCACGGTCCGCACGGCACCGGATTGGGCCACGGCGATCCGGCGCTCGATCAGTGGCCGGGGTTGCTGGAGACATGGCTGCGTGGGCAGGGATTGCTCACCCGGCCAGCCGCCGCGGGCCCTCCAGCCGGAGTGCGGGCGGGCGCTCGGGGAGGATCGCCAGGAGCCGGGCGCGGAGGCCCGCCAGCACGATAGGCGGGCGAGCGGAAGCCCACGGCCTGGGCGGCGCTTACCGGGGCGGCGGCCGACAAATCCGCGCGCCGCGCGTTTTGTGATGCGTAATCTCGCCCGGGGAGCGCGGACCAGCGCCGGGGCGCAACCGCGGGGCGGCCGTTGCCAGGCAAATATCTGTGAAATCAAGGCTTTGAACGGCTGGAGCGAGGCCCGGCCTGTTGTTTCACATCGCATAACAGCGGGCGCGGCGCGGGACTGCTTTGACGGTTCTGTGCGCAATGGCTACAACTCAAGCCAGCCCACTCATGGGCTGGCCGAGTTGTCCCGCTGGACCAAGGAGAACTGTTGTATGCGAAGGATCGGAATTTTCAGCAGCCGCCATCTTTGTGTGGCGCTGATGTGTGTGGCCCTGCCCCTTGCCCTGCTGGGCCAGGGCACCACGACCGCTTCGATCAGCGGCCAGGTGACTGACCCGTCCGGTGCCGCCATCCCGGGGGCCACCGTGACGATTACCAATACCGGCACCAACGCCACGCGCGTCGCCACCACCGGCGCCAACGGCAGTTACGCGGTGCCCAACCTCATCGCCGCGACCTATAAGGTATCGGTCAGCAAGACCGGCTTCCAGGCAGCGGTGATTCCCGAACTGGTGGCCACCATCGGCGCCCAGATTCTGCAGAACGTCCAACTCAAAGTCGGCAGCCAGTCGGCGGAAGTGCAGGTGACCGGAGCCGCGCCGTTGCTGCAAACGCAATCGGCCACCATGTCGCAGCAGGTCGAGGCGAGCTCGATCAGCCAGCTTCCGCTCACCGACCGCAACCTCACCTCGATCGCGGCGCTGACCATGGGCGCGACCCTGCCGGCCACCCCCGGCACCGCCGGCCAGTATGGACGGCGGCAATCGGTGATTGTCATCAACGGTGGCCGTGCCTCCTCCACCAACTACGTGCTGGACGGCATCAACATCCGCGATCTGCGCTTCAACGAGATGTCGCTGCGGCCCATCGTGGACACCGTCAACGAGGTCCAGGTGCTGGCCAACAGCTACTCGACCGAGTACGGCCAAGGTTCAGCGGTGATGGTGGCCGAGACCAAGTCGGGGACCAACCAACTCCACGGCGATGCCTGGGAGTTCGTGCAGAACACCTCGCTGAACGCCCGCAACTTCTTCGCCGCCTCCCGGCTGCCGTTCCACAACAACGATTTCGGCGCCACCCTGGGCGGACCTGTGATCAAGAACAAAATCTTCCTGTTTGGCGGCTATGAGGGCGTGCGCGCCTCCAATAGTTCGCCCGGCGGCGAGATCGTGCCGACGGCCAGCGAATTGGGCTTGGGCTCGGGTGCAACCGGCGCCAACCTCTCCGGCTTCCAGACCACCACCGGCGGCAACATCGGCGGGAACATCCTCGATCCCGACCCGAACTCGCCGACGTACGGGAAGGCGTTTCCCGGCGGCATCATTCCGTTGAGCCGCATCTCCACCATGGCCAACCTGCTGTCGCCGGCCTACCCCACCCCCAACAGCGCCTGCGTGGGCCCGACCTTTGCCAACGACAACTACTGCGGCAGCTCGTCGTTCGTCGATAAAAACGACAACATCACCGTGCGCGGGGATGCGACGTTTTCGACCGCCAACAGCATGTACGTGCGCTACATCTGGAACCGCGGGAATCAGTTCTCCTATCCGCTCGCCCAGACCACCTACACCGAACCCACCATCAACCCCGATCTGGCCCACAACATCGTCCTGGGCGAGACTTGGGCGCTGTCGCCGACCTTGGTGAACACCATCAACGTGGGCTACAACCGGGTGGTGCTGCTGCCCTATACACCCGACCCGAAAGGGACGAACTGGGTGCAATCGGCGGGGATCACCAACATCACCGGCTCCATCGTGCCCAAGTTGATGGGGATGCCCAGCGGCAGCATCTCCGGCATCGGGGCGGCACAGATTAAAAGCCCGACTTCGCCCGAGTTGGGCAGCGCTTTCGCGAACGCGGGCGGCATTGGCGGCATCTTCCAGGGCGGATTGAACAACATTTATAGCCTGGGCGAGAAGCTGACCAAGATTGTCGGCAACCAGACCATCGAAATGGGCGTTCAGATCCAGGACCGCCGCTTCCAGCAAAACACCAACCAGTCCAACACCGGCAGCTTCACCTACAACGGCAGCTTCAGCGGCAACGCGCTGGCCGATTACCTGCTCGGGTTCTGCTCCTCGTGTACGGGCGCCATCGGCGACACCACCGGCTGGTACCACGACCACGTCATCGCCCCCTTCTTCAACGACGTCTGGCAGGTGACGCCCAGCCTGACCGCGACCTTTGGGGTGCGGTACGGCTATCAGGGCGTGTTCATCCGTGACGATGGCCGGCAGGCGAACTTCGACCCGCAATCGCAAAAGGTCGCCTTTCACGACGTGCCGGCGAGCATCATTACGCCGTTCCAACCCTACATGAACACCACGCCGAACTTCTATCCGGCTGGTATCTATTCTCCGGATTACAACGTGCTCGAGCCCCGCGTGGGATTGTCCTACCGCATGGGCGCGAACACCGTCATCCACGCCGGATCGATGGTCAGCCACGAGAACACCAACCTCAATGAGCTGCAGTTCACCACTAACCTGGCGCCGCTGTACGTCAACTACCAATTGAAGCCGACCATGCCGTCCAACTGCGGAACGAACGGCACGAGCATGTGCAACGTCGGGGCCAACGGCAGCAACCCCGACGTGCAAGCCGCACTGGCGCAGGCGCAAATCTACCCCAACGGGAACGGGCAACCGAGCCAGTTCTTCCCCAATCCCGCCACCATCACCACGTTTCCGGGCGGGTTCCCGGCGCCGTTCGCGGTGAGCGCGGGCAACCGCGCGCCCTATACCATCCAGTGGAACCTGAACGTCCAGCGGATGACGGTGGGCAACATCATGGTCCAGATCGGCTATGAGGGCAGCGTCACCCACAAGCTGTGGAAGCGGTGGGATCAGAACCAGGCCCTGGGCTCGGCCACCGGGCGGCCCTACTTGCAGTACAACACCGGGATGTTGACCAGCTCGAACATGGCCAACGCCAATTTCAATGCCCTGGCGGTGAGCGCGCAACGGCGCCTGTCGAGCGGGTTTTTCTTCTTGAGCAACTTCCAGTGGTCGAAGGCGATCGACAACAACAGTGGTGAGGTCGATCCCAACGACACCGCCGACCGGGCAAACTTCAACCTCGACCGGGGGCTGTCGAACTTCAACCAGGAGTTCCGCTTCACCACCAGCCTGGGCTACACCACGCACTCGACCCACCTGGCACTGCGCAACTGGCAGGCCTCGAGCGTGATCTCGCTCACGTCGGGATTCCCCTACACGCTGAGCACCAACGGCATCTGCGCCTGCGGTTTCGCCCCCAACCGGGCGATGCCGGTGGCGGGAGTATCGCCCATTCTGTCGGCTCCCAGCATCAACCAGTGGTACAACCCGAAAGCCTTCACCCACCCCAGCGGGCCCTACATTCCGGGGACCGTGGGCCGCAATAACATGATCGCGCCGGGGGTGGAGAACGTCGATTTCGGGCTCACCCGGCAGTTTGCGCTGGGGGAAGCGCGCGACTTGCAGTTACGCGCCGAAGCCAGCAACCTGTTCAACCACGCCAACTTCAATGGGCCGAACGCCAACGTGGACTCCTCCACAGCGGGGCGCATCAGCAGTGCCCGCGATCCGCGGGAAGTCAAGCTGGGAGTGCGGATCGTTTTTTAACCTAATCTTCCTTCAACCCCTCGGGGCCAGCCGCTGAGCGGCTGGCCCCGAGCCATTTTGCAATGCATCACGCACCCGGAGACCCCGGCGGCGGGGGCGGAGCCCGGGACGCTGGCTCTAACCAGTTTTGTTTGAGTAGTTTAGAGGGTTCCTCCCGGGCGTTTCCGCGTTCTGCATGGAAAAATACCGGGGAATCGGCTCCCCCCGGTCGCCGCTTCGGGTTTGGCGGTATATAACACAGAGCGGAACGGGACAAAAGGCGTCGGCGCTGGCGCTGAGTGGCCACCGAGCCCAGCTCGGGGAAGGAGATTGGGGTGATGCGAGGATTTTGGTCGGTAGCAACATCGTGCTTGGCGGCTGCGGCCGTGTTGGCTTTGGCGGAGGCGCCGCCGGCGCGGGCGCAAGCTCCGCACGCCACGGCCGAGTGGGCCACGGCGCAGGGCAACCCCCAGCGGACCGGCTGGCAAAAGGATGCCGATGGCATCAGCCCCAGCAGCGTGCAGCACTTCAAGCTGCTGTGGACGGCCAAGACCGGCAATGAGCCCTATCAGCTTGCCGGGCTGGTCGAGCCGTTGATCGTCAACGGCGTCAGCACCCCCAGCGGCACCAAGGATCTGGCCATCGTCGCCGGCAGCGCCAGCAACGTCTACGCCATCGACATGGCCAACGGCCAGATCGTGTGGCAGAAGCACCTGGTTTGGTCCGCCAAGACACCGGAGGTGCCGAAGGCGGATGCGCCCCGCGGTTTCATCTGCGAGAACGCGCTCATCGACGTGCCGGTGGTGACGCCGGCGGGCGCCGGAGCCGCCACGGCTGGGGAAGCGCCGGGCGGCGGCACGCGCTACGTCTACGTGGTCGGCCAGGACGGCTACTTGCATACCTTCAACCTGTCGACCGGCGAGCCGCAAGGCTCGCCCACCATGGTCACGCCTGTCGCCTATCCTAAAGTCAACGGCCTGCAGCTTCTGAACCATCACATCTACACCGCCCAAGGGCAGGGATGCGGCGACCCGGGCCGCAATCCGAATACGATCTACGACACCAACCTCGCCACCGGCACGACGACCGAGCTGCCGCCGCAGTCGGGCATCTGGGGCGACTGGGGCGTGTCGGTGGGGCCGGACGGCAACCTGTTCGCGGCCACTGGCGATGGGCCCTTCGATGTTGCCAAGCAGCAGTACTCGACCAGCATCATCAAGGTCAGCCCAGCGATGAAAGTGGTCGATTACTACACGCCGGCGCGGCACGAGTGGCTGACGCAACGCGACCTGGACATGAACTTCACCCCGGTGGTCGTCCCGTTCAACGGGAAAACCTACGTGGTCTCCTCCGGCAAGGAGGGGCGTTACTACGTGATGGATAGCGCCGCCATGGGCGGCGCCGACCACGCGGCGCCGGAGTATGAGACGCCGCTGATTTCGAACCTGAACGTCAACTTCCAGACCGAGGGCAGTTGGGGCGGGGCGGCGAGTTGGAAGGACGCCAACGGGACGACCTGGGTTCTGGCCCCCACCGGGGGTCCGACCAACCCGGCGGTGCACTGGTCCATCATCAACGGCGCGGCGCCCAGCGGGGGCGTGATCGCCATGAAGCTGGCCGAGCGCGGCGGCAAAGCGGTGCTGGATCCCTATTGGCGTTCGCCCGCTATGGTGACCTCGCAGACGCCGGTGGTGGCGGGCGGGGTGGTGTTTGCGCTCGGGGGCGGGGAGTTCACCGGGCAGGCCAACGATAACGGCAGCGGCTTGTTCAGCGCCGCGCAGCGGGTCGCGCTCTCGGTGCCGGCGGTGCTGTTCGCGCTCGACGCCCAGACCGGCAAGGAGCTGTGGCACAGCGGCCACGAGGTCACCTCCTTCGTCCACCAAGGCGGGGTGGCGGTGGCCGATGGCAAGGCGGTGTTCGGCACCAACGACGGCACCGTGTACTGCTACGGGCTGCAATAAACAGGCATCGCCCGGTGGGCGCCTGGCGGCGCCCGGGGCAGAAGGAGAACACTCATGCGCAGATTGATGATCGCGACCGTGCTTAGTTTGGGATGCGCCTTCGTGGCGGCGCCGCTGGGGGCGCAACGTGGACCCTCGGCCAAATGGGACACCGCCGGCGGCGACGCGCAGTTGACCGGCTGGCAAAAGATCGAGCCCCGGATCACGAGCGCCAACGTCCCGGCGATGAAGCTGCTGTGGAAGCTGAAGCTGGGCGACGGCGTGGGCGGCGGCCTGGCGCCTACCGAGCCGCTGTTCACCGGACGCATGATCACGGAGGCTGGCTTTAGGGACGCGGCCTACGTGCTGCTGCCGGGCAACAACCTCTACGCCGTCGATTACGAGTTGGGACGGCTGATGTGGTCGAAGCACTTCGATGTGCAGAACTCGCCGGCGCAGGCGTGCCCCAACGGGCAATTCGCCGCCTTCATCATTCAGCCGCTGCCCACGTTCACAGCCGGGCGGCGCGGCGCGCCCGGACGGGGTAGTGCGGCCGCCGGACGGTCTGCCGCCCCGGCGCCGCGGCCCGAGCCGCCACCGGAGCCGGCCGCGCGGGTGGCGTTTGCCTCGCCGGGCGGAGGCTTCCGCATGCGCGGCATCTTCGTGCTGACCAGCGATGGCTACCTGCACGAGCTGCGCACCGCCAACGGCGCCGACTATGGCGAGCCGGTCAAGTTCCTTCCCTACCAGGACAGCAACCTGAGCGACCCGACCGTGGCCGGTGACACCATGTACGTCGCCACCCGTGGCGAATGCGGCGGCCAGATGCAGCCCAACGGTGTCTGGAAGCCAGAGCCCAATGGGGTATGGTCGGTTGACGCTAAGACGGCCGATTATCCCGTCAACTCGCACGCCACCGGCGTCAACGCCACCGGGCTCGATGGCCCGGCGCAATCCACCGACGGCAAAACCCTGTACCAGACCACCGGCAGCGGAAATCAAGGCACGCATCCCGATGGCGTCCTCGCGCTCGATGCCGCCACGCTCGAGGTCAAGGATTACTACACCCCGGCCAGTGATCCGGCCGGCGGGCCGGCAATCGACGTCAGCCCGGCGGTGTTCCAGCTCAGCGGCAAGGATGTCATTGCCGCCTACGATGCCGACGGGCGGCTGGTGCTGCTCGATAGCGCCTCACTTGGCGGCGCCGATCACCACACGCCGCTGGCGCAGTCGGCGCCGCTGACCACTCGCGGCCAAGCGGCGTGGGGGCGGCTTGCCACCGCCGAGTTGAACGGCACGCGCTGGATCTACGTCGCCGTGCACGGCCCCGTGGCCGCCGGGCTGCACCTGGCCGCCACGCACGGCCCCGCGCCCAACGGCAGCATTGTGGCGTTCAAGGTCGCCGGCTCGGGCAGCGCGCTCACGCTGACGCCGGCGTGGCAATCGGCCAATCTCGACGATCCCTCGCCGGCGGTCATCGCCAGCGGACACGTCTTCACGCTCGCCAACGGCGGCAGCGGCCACGATGCCAGGCTGGAGGCGTTCGACGACACCACCGGCGCATCCAGCTACTCGTCGGGAGCCCAGATCCCATCACCCGCCAACCGCTCCAGCCTTGCGCTGGATGCGGGCCACATCCTGTTCGTGACCGGCGACAACACGCTGTATAGCTTCGGGATCGGCATCCTACACTGACCGCAACCACGATTTTGCCATGCAGCACATTGGGCCGGAATGCGATGCAAACGGCCAAGGTCCGGATCGGCGCCCTCAAGTGCTGCAATTTCAGTAGATACGAGCAGCCGCCGGCGGCAGCCAACGTTTCGCAATAAAGAATAGACAGGAATCGGCGGTTTTCCCCGCCACTCCGGGCGCTTCGGCGGTATAAAGCGGGATGGCGCCGGGGCACAGCGTCCGGCGCTGGCGCCGAATGGCCAGCGAATCGAGCGCGGAGAAGGAGATCAGCAGGATGCGAGCAATCACAGCGGTAATCACCACGGCCATGCTGGGTGGGCTGCTGGCCCTGAGCGTTGCCGCCCAGTCGAGCCAGGCAGGGCAATGGACCACGGCCCAGGAAAATCCCGCCCGCGATGGCTGGCAGCAGCAGGCGGATGGGATCAGTCCGGAGAGCGTGCGGAACTTTCAGCTCCTATGGAAGGTCGACACCCACAACCAGCACATGGAACTTGCCGGTCAGGTGCAGCCGCTCATCGTTAAGAGCGGCAACCGGACGCTGGCCATCGTGGCGGGAGCGCGCAGCGACATGACCGCGCTGGATTTGAACTCGGGCGCGATCGTGTGGCAGAAGCACCTGCAATGGGCCTCGAGCACGCCGGAGACGCCGGCGGATCAGGCGCCCGGAGGGTTCATCTGCGAGAACGGGAGCATTGACGTCCCCACCTACAACGACGGCAAGATTTACTTCATCCCGCAGGACGGCTATCTCCACACCCTCAGCGTCGCGACCGGAGATGAAATTGGCACGCCCTTCATGGTCACCCCGCGTCCCTATCCCAAGGTCAACGGGCTGCAGCTGCACGACAACGTGATCTACACGATCGAGGGCCAGGGTTGCGACGGCAATCCCAACCTGATCTACGTCGCCAATCTGAGCACGCGCAAGACGACCATGAACATGCCACGCCAGGGCGGGATGTGGGGCACCTGGGGCGCGGCCATGGACGCCGAAGGCAACTTTTATGCCGGTACCGGCGACGGGGGCTACGACGCCGCGAAATTGGAGCTGGCCACCTCGCTGCTGAAGATGTCGCCCGAGGGCAAGATCGTCGATTACTTCACCATGCCCTGGTACAAGTGGATGACGTCGCGGGATGAGGACCTGGGCTACACGCCGGTGATCACCCACTACAACGGCAAAGAATATGTGGTGGCGACGGGAAAGGAAGGGCGCTTCTACGTCCTCGACCCCAACGCGCTGGGCGGCGCCAACCACGAAACGGCCGAGTACGTGACGCCGCTGGTGGACAACCTGGGTTGGAACTTCCAGGGGCAGGGACAATGGGGCGGCGGCGCCGGTTGGACCGCGTCCGACGGCACCGTCTGGGTGCTTTCGCCGTTTGGCGGCAGCGCCAACCCGGCGACGCCGTTCGCCTACACGCACGGCCCCAACCCGGATGGCGGCATCATTGCTTTGAAATTTGAAACCATGGACGGCAAGGCGGGCTTGGTGCCGGTGTGGCGCTCGACCAACATGCAGACGGCACAGCCGCCGGCGATCGCCGGCGGCGTGGTGTTCGCGCTGGCTGGTGGCGACTTTGCCGGCCAGGGCGACGACATGAATGGCGGCCTGTTGAGCGCCAAGGCGCGCCTGGAACGGGCCTCGCCGGCGGTGCTGTACGCGCTGGACGCGCAAACCGGGGCGACGCTTTGGAATAGCGGCCACGAGATCAACTCGATGGTGCACCAGGGCGGCGTGGCGGTGGCCGATGGCAAAGTCGTCTTCGGCTCGAACAATGGCATCGTGTACTGCTATGGCCTGAAATAGACCGGCAATCGCCGCCGTCTGGGACTGCCCGGGCAGAATGGGCCCGACCCGGCGGGCGAATCCGGAGCCCGACCAACGGGAGCGCGGTTCGCTCCAGAGGATGAGGAGAATCAGCAATGCGCAGCTTTGTAAAGGTAGTGCGGGTGGGCGCGATGTGCGCGGCGATGCTGTTGGCGTGTACGCCGGCGGCGACGGCGCAGTTATTGAACGCCGGCGGAACCTGGTTAACCGCGGGCGGTAATGCGCAGCTCACCGGCCAGCAGCCGGACGAGGCGTTTCTCAACGCCAGCACCGTGAGCCAGATCAAGCAGATTTGGAAAATGCCGCTGCGTGACGCCTATGGCGCGGCGCCGACCGAGCCGCTGGTGATCGGCAAGCCGCTGCTGGAGAGCGGCTTCAAGGATGTCGCCCTCGTGCTCGCGCCTGGCAACAACGTGTATGCGGTCGATTATCCCTTGGGCCAGCCCATGTGGCAGAGGCACTTTGACGTCTACCAAGCCGGAGCGGCGGCATGTCCCAACGCGCAGTTGACCGTGATCACCGCGCCACCCCCGCGGGTGTTTAGCTTTGGCCGGCGTGGCGCCCCGGGCGCTGCCGGCCGGGGCGCCGCGGGCCGGGGCCGGGCTGAGGGGGGCCGGGGCCGCGGGGTGCCGGGCGTGAGTGGTCCGCCCCAACTCAGCTTGAGCGGCGGCGGTGGCGGCTTTGCCTTGCCGGTCTTCTATGTGGTTCTGCCGACGGGCATGGTGCAGGAAGTGCGCGCCAGCAACGGAACCGACTTCGGCGACCCGGTCCGGCTGGTGAACTTTCGCAACAGCGCCGTGGGCGGATCGGTCATTGCCAACAATAAGCTCTACGTCACTGTCACTGGTGATTGCGGCGGGCAGATGCAGCCCGATGGCACCTGGCAATACGAGCCCAATAGCGTTTACAGCCTCGGGGCGGAGGGCGGCAAGTATCCGGTGACCGCTTACGCCGCCGACGCGAACCTTTCGGCGGCGGCCGTCAGCACCGACGGTCAAACCCTCTACGTCGTGAGCGGCGCGGGCAAGGGTGCGCACGCCAACAGTGTGTTGGCGCTTGACGCCGGCGCGCTGACTCTCAAGGATTACTACACGCCGGCAGCGGCCGCCGCGCGGGAACAGATCGATGTTGCGCCCACCGTGTTCGCCGATGGCGGGCACGATTATGTGGCGGCCTACAGCACCGGCGGACGCCTGGTCCTGCTCGACGCCGCTGCCTTGGGCGGCGCCGATCATCATACCCCGCTGGCGCAATCCGCGCCGCTGACGGAGGGCGGCGGCCGGGCCTGGGGACGGCTGGCGACCGCCGAGGTCAATGGCACCCGCTGGATCCTGGTGTCAGTGCACGGGCGGCCCAACCCTGCCCTGCACCTCGCCAGCAACGGCGCCGCCGCCAACGGCGCGGTGGTGGCGTTCAAGTTGGAACACAATGGCGGCCAGCCGGCGCTGGTCCCGGCGTGGGCGTCAGCGAATCTCGTCGATCCGTCGCCCGCGGTCATTGCCAACAGCTTGGCGTTCTCGCTGGCCAACGGCTCCCCCGCTACGCATGCGCGTCTGGTGGCGCTCAACCTCACCACCGGCGCGACCGTTTACAACTCGGGCGATCAGATCGGCGATCACGCCGACAACGCCAGCTTGGCCCTGGCCAACGGGCAGCTCCTGTTTGTCACCGCCGACAATACGTTGTATAACTTCGGTCACACCGAGCCGCACGGCGTTCACAATTACTAAGCACGCATAGTGTCAACATCCGCGACACCATCAATGAGCGAAGGATTCATGCCGGCGAGCACCACGCCAGACCGGGTTAAAAACCTCACCACCGCCGCCGTCCGGGACGCTCTGCAGGCCGGCGGCGGCATCCTGCGCCTCGAACCCAATTGGGTTCCGCGTTCCTTCATGCATCCTGGCCGCCGGCTGCGGCTGCATCCGGATGACCTTTATGCCTATGGCGGCCACCGCGGCGGAATCAACGAGCGCTGGTTCAGTTCGACCACCAAGGCCAGCAACGGCCCCGATACCACCGAATTCGAGGGGCTGAGCTACGTGCACTCCGATATGGGCGCACACTTTTTACTGAAGGACGCGGTCGCGATCGCCGGCGATCTGCTGCTGGGCGCCGACGTCATGGCACGCGAGGGCGGCTGGAACATCCTGTGCAAATTTTTCGACAACATGGGGCCCATCCCCCATCACATGCACCAGTCGGAGGAGTTCGCCCGGCGCGTGGGGCAGAAAGGCAAGCCCGAGGCGTACTACTTCCCGCCGCAGTACAACCAGACCGAGAACAACTTCCCGCACACCTACATGGGCCTGGAGCCGGGCACCACCAAGGACGATATCCGGCGCTGTCTGGAGCGCTGGAACCGGGGCGACAACGGCATCATTAATTACGCTCGAGCCTACCGGCTGGAGACCGGCGCCGGCTGGCAGATCGATCCCGGCATCCTGCATGCTCCGGGGTCGCTCGTGACCTACGAGCCGCAGGTCAACAGCGACGTGTTCGCCATGTTCCAGTCCGAGGTCGAGGGGCGCATCGTTCCCTGGGATCTGCTGGTCAAGGACGTGCCCGCCGACCATCACCACGACCTCGACTACATCATCAGCATGCTCGATTGGGAGGCGAACGTGAACCCGGAGTTCGCCAAGAGCAACAAGCGGTTCCCCAAGCCGGTGCGCGAGGTGAAGGCAATGGAGGCGGACGGCTACCGCGAGCAGTGGGTCACCTACGGCACGCGCTACTACTCGGCCAAGGAGCTGACGGTGCTGCCCGGACGCTCGGTGACCATCAAGGACGGCGCGGCGTATGGGTTGATCGTCACCCAGGGCCACGGGCAGTTCGGGCCGCATGGGGTTTCGGCGCCGACGATGCTGCGCTTTGGCCAGATGTCGGAGGACGAGTTGTTTGTGACCGCCGCGGCCGCCGCGCAAGGCGTCCGTATTCAGAACCCCAGCCCGTCGGACCCGCTGGTCATCCTCAAGCACTTTGGTCCGGGGAATCCCGATGTGGCCGGAGTCAAGCCATGAGCGAATCCACCACGCACCGCTACCCTTACCTGCACAACGCCATGTGGCCGGGCCTCGTGGGCAAAGGCCCCGATTCCGAGCCGGGCATCGAACTGGACACCATGCTGAAACTCACCGCCGCCGCCGAGGTGGAGGGGGTGAAGTTCGACGGCGTGGATCTGTTCCTGACGCTGCCGCACACCGACATCGACTCCAGCGATGAGGAGCTGAAGCATTTGGTGGATAAGCTGCGCGGCTACGGTCTGGTGGCGGGCTCGCTGGTGGCGCCGGTATGGGCGGGCACCGGCGGCGGCTCGGCCATGGGGTCGGAGGAGGAGCGCAAGAAGTTTCTCACCCAGGTCCGCAAGGCGTGCGCCATCGGCCGTAAGCTCAAGGACTTGGGCATCCGCAACTACGGCGTGGTGCGCATTGACGCCGCCGAGGGTGTCGAGGCCTGGTCCAAAGATCCGAAAGGCAACACGCAGCGCATCGCCGCGACCTTTACCGAGGCCTGCAACATCGCCGAAGGCTACGGCGAGCGGTTGGCGGCCGAGGGAGAGATCTGCTGGGCCGGGATGCACGGCTGGCGGCACATGGTCGAGTTGTTGGAACGTGTGAACCGGCCGCGGACGCTGGGTTTCCAGGCCGACATGGCGCACACCATGCTCTATGTGCTGGGTTACAACTCGCCCGAGAGCCGTCTGCTGCCGGAGAACTTCGACTGGAAGGCCCCAGATGCCCAGGAAAAACTGATGGCCGCGCTCACCACCGTGGCCAACGCGCTGCAGCCCTGGACGATCGACTTCCACGTGGCGCAGAACGATGGCACGGTCAAGGGCTCGGGCTCGCACGACAAGACCGGACGCCACTGCCCGCCCAACGACCCCAACGGCAAGATGGACGTGGTCAAGGTGGCGGGGTTGTGGATGCGCGGAAAAAATGGCCAGCCCACGCGCGCGTTCCAGCACATCTGCTGGGATGGCTGCATGTTCCCCAACGCCATGATGCTGGACCCGGCGACCTGGCGCGCGGTATTGGCGATGCTGATCCGCGTGCGCGCGGCCCACGGCTGGGATGCCGCCAGCACCGCTGACTAATTTCGGAGAACGACCCGTGCCCCAGAAAAAGAGACTCAACGTTGGTCTGATTGGTTACGGCTTCATGGGTAAGGTGCACTCCAACGCCTACCTGCAAGCCCCGCGGTTCTTCGATCTTCCCTACCAGCCGGTGCTGAAGGCGGTGTGCGCGCGCACTCCGGAGAAGGCCAAGGATTTTGCCGCCAACTGGGGGTATGAAGCGGTCGAGAGCGATTGGCGGGCGCTGGTGCGCCGCGCCGATATCGACCTCATCGACATCGCCAGCCCCAACGACACCCACGCCGAGATCGCCATCGCCGCCGCCCAAGCGGGCAAGATGGTGTGCTGCGAGAAGCCGCTGGCGCGTTCGGCGGCCGAAGCGCTGCCCATGGTCGAGGCGGTGGAAAAGGCGGGCGTGGCCAACATGGTGTGGTACAACTACCGCCGCGTCCCCGCCGTGGCGCTGCTGAAAAAGCTGCTCGATGAGGGCCGCTTCGGCCGCATCTTCCATTACCGCTCCCAGTTTTTGCAGGACTGGACCATCTCCCAGGATCTGCCCCAGGGCGGGCAGGCGCTGTGGCGGCTGGACGCGGCGGTGGCGGGCTCGGGCGTGACCGGCGATCTGCTCGCCCACAACATCGATATGGCGCTGTACCTGAATGGACCCATCACCGAAGTGACGGCGATGACGGAGACGTTCATCAAGGAGCGCAAGCACAACCTCACTGGCAAGGTCGCGCCGGTCACCATCGACGACGCCAGCGCCTTCTTGTGCCGGTTTGGGAACGGGTCCTTGGCGATGTTTGAGGCCACGCGCTACGCGCGCGGGCACAAGGCGCTGTTCACGCTGGAGATCAACGGCGAGCGCAGCTCGGCCACCTGGGATCTGCACGACATGCACCGGCTGGGGTACTTCGATCACCGCGATCCGGGTGAGGTGCGGGGCTGGCGCAGCATTCACGTCTCCGACGGCGACCAACCCTACATGGGCCACTGGTGGGTGCCGGGGCTGCAGATCGGCTACGAGGCGACGTTCATCCATCAACTCGCCGATTTCCTGATCGCCGCCGGAGAGGGTAAAAGCATTGGGCCGACCTTCCGCGATGGGTTAGCCACCGATTACGTCACCGACGCCGTGCTGAAATCGGCGCGATCGCGGCAGTGGGAGAAGGTCCAGGGGCAGGGCGTGGGCCATTCGCAGGGATAATTTATGTCGATCACACTCCGTTTTCCAACGTTTTCCTCACACTTGGGGGTTGCCGTGCTGGGCATGGCGGTG
The DNA here is from genome assembly GCA_025451775.1 of Terriglobales bacterium. Classification (GTDB taxonomy): domain Bacteria; phylum Acidobacteriota; class Terriglobia; order Terriglobales; family SCQP01; genus SCQP01. The sequence goes on along the minus strand of JANWJU010000026.1, from coordinate 9,760 downwards.
GCCTTGGCTGTTCCTGCGCTGGCGCAAGCTCCGGCCGCGCCCGCGGCCCGGGGCGCGGCGGCGCGCCGCGGCGGGGGCGGCTTTGTGCGCGCCACGCAACAGCCGTGGGACGACAACACCGGTTTCACCCAACTGTTCAACGGCACGAATTTGGACGGCTGGAAGGGCCGCACCGACGTGTGGAGCGTGAAGGACGGGGCCATCTACGCCGAGACCACGCCCGAGAACCCCACCGGGACGACCAACGTTTGGTATACGCGCGGCACCTACGGCAACTTCATCCTCAAAGAAGAGGCGAAGATGGTGGGTGACGGCAACGGCGGCATCCAGTTCCGCAGCGCCAACGTGCCGCCGCCGGCTCCGCCCGCGCGCCGCGCCAATACGGGCGCCCGCCGCGGCGGCGCGCCCGCCCGCCCGGGCTTCGCCGGCCGCGGCCCCCAGCTCACCCCCGAGCAGCTCGCCGCGCGGCAGAAGCAGATGGCCGCGTTGGCGGTGAAAAACCGCAATTACTATGTCCGCGGCTACCAGGAGGACATGGACACCGCCGGGCGCTACACCGGCCAGCTCTATGAGCAGGGCACCGGGCGGGGCATCATCGCCTTCCCCGGCGATGTGATCGTGACCGAGCCAGGCGTGCCCAAGGTCAAGGTCGCCAGCCTCGCCACCCCGGAGGAGTTGAAGCAGTGGATCCCCGACCCGCAGGGCTGGAACGATTACGAGATTATCGCCGAGGGCCATACCCTGACCCAGATGGTCAACGGCCACGTCACCTCGATCCTGGTCGATGTCGACCCCAAGTTTTACGCTGCCAAGGGGATCGTCGGCATGGAGATCGAGGGCAATAACATGCAGATCTGGTATAAGGACATCCAGATCAAGCCGTTGCCCTAGCCGAGCCACCCTGAGTGGTACAATGCCCGCGCGTGGCTGGTTCCCCCGGGAACGGCTGCGCGCGGGAGGTCGTTTATGAACCGGCGCAAATTTTTGGCCGCCGCCGGCGCCTCGTTGGCGGGGCCCGCGTTACTGGACCTGCAGGGGAAAGCGCAAGCGTCCCGGCGCGCGCCCCAACGCCCCAACATCATCGTCATCATCTGCGACGACTTGGGTCACGGTGACCTGGGCTGCTACGGCTCCAACCTCTCCACCCCGCACCTCGACCAACTGGCGCGCGAGGGGGTGCGCTTGACCCATCACACCACGCCCCATCCCATCTGCTCGGCCTCGCGGGCGGCGCTGCTGACCGGTTTGTACCCGACGCGGGTCAACACCCCCAACGTCTTTTGGCCGCTGGATAACGGCGGCATGTCGCTGGACGCCGCCACGCTCGGCAACGTGATGCAGAGTGCCGGCTACGAGACCATGGCCATCGGCAAGTGGCACTTGGGCGATACCAAACCCTACTTGCCGACGAGCCGGGGATTCGACGATTTTTACGGTGTCGGCTACAGCGTGGACATGGACCCGCTACCGCTGCTGCGCGGCACCCATGTGGCGGAGCCGGAAGCCGACCGGGACCAGCTCACGCAGCAGTATACGGCGCAGGCGGTGGAGTTCATTGGTAAGCCCCGGGGAGTGACGCCCTTTTTCCTCTACTTTGCCCACTCCTATCCGCACATTCCACTGCACGCCTCCCCGGCGTTCCGGGGAAAGTCGCCGCTGGGGCTGTACGGCGACGTGGTGCATGAGATCGACTGGAGCGTGGGCGCGGTGCTGGAGGCGCTGCGGGCGCGGCGGCTGGAGGAGAACACGCTGGTAATTTTCACCAGCGATCACGGTCCCTGGTACCAAGGCTCGACGGGCGACCTGCGGGGGCGCAAGGGCACGACTTACGAAGGGGGGGTGCGCATTCCATTCATCGCGCGGCTGCCGGGGGCGTTGCCCGCCGGCCGCCGCAATGATGTGCTGACGTCGCACCTCGACCTGCTGCCCACGCTGGCGCGGCTGAGCGGCGCCCGCCTACCGGCGGCGGCGCTTGGCGGCACCCTCGACGGCATCGACATCTGGGGGGTGCTGCAGGACGGCAGCGCCGGGTCCAACGGCCCGGTACGCCCGGCGTTACTCAACTTTTCCAACTGGAATTTGGAGAGCGCGCGCTGGAACCAGTGGAAGCTGCACCTGACGCGCGCCAGCGTGGGGGCATTTCTGCCCGCTCCCAAGGGCGGCATTGTCACCTACATGCTCCAGCACCCCGAACTCTACAACGTGGTGGACGATCCCAAGGAGAGCTACGATGTGGCGGCGCAGTACCCGGACGTGGTGGCCGGCATTCAGCGCAGCGTGGCCGCGCAGATGGCGGCCTTGCCGGAACGGGTGCAGAACGCCTGGGCCGAAGCCGGGCGCCACCCCTCGAGTCAGTGGATGGCCGACGGGTCCTATAACCCCGCCGCCGAACATATGAAACCCGACACCCGCGGCTATCTCACCGGCCCGGTGGCGGCGCAGCTGCTGCAACGGTATCAATAAAATGCCCGCGGCCCGCTATCGCGGCCGGCACGCGGTCGCCCTGGAGAACGCGCAGCTGCGGGTGACGGTGCTGCGCGAGGGCGGGCATGTGGCCGAGCTGCTGGACAAAGCCACCGGCGTCGACCCCTTGTGGACGCCGCCTTGGCCGACGATCGAACCGTCCAGCTACGATCCGGCGCGCCATCCCGAATACGGCGGCAACGTCGAGAGCCCGCTGTTGGCGGGCATCATGGGGCATAACCTGTGCCTGGACCTATTTGGCGGGCCGTCGGAGGCGGAAGCCGCCTGCGGCATGGTGGTGCATGGCGAGGCCTCCACGGCGGTGTTCGAGATTTCCGAAGGCGACGGCGGCGCCCCCTTGAGTTTGACGATGCGGGCGGAGTTTCCGCTGGCGGCGATCGGGTTCGAGCGGCGGCTGGAGCTGCACGGGGCTTGGGTGCGGTTTCGCGAGACCGTCCTCAGCCGCGCCGCCACCGACCGGCCCATCGGCTGGACGCAGCATGTGACCCTGGGCCCGCCGTTCCTGCAGCCCGGGGGCACGCAGGTGCAGGTGACGGCGACGCGCTCGAAGACGTTTGAAACCGACTTCGGTTCCGCCTCGGATCTCGCCCCGGGGGCGGAGTTCGATTGGCCCTGGGCGCCAGTGAAGTCGCCGGCCAAAACCGGCCCGCCCCGGGATCTGCGGGTGTTCCACGCGGCCGCGGCCGCGGGCGGCTACACCGCGCATTTAATGGATCCGGCGCGCGAACACGCCAGCTTCACCGCTTTTTCCCCCGGTCACCGGGTGGCCATCGGCTACATCTGGCGGCGCACGGATTTTCCCTGGCTGGGGATGTGGGCGGAGAACCGCAGCCGTCTGCAGCCGCCCTGGAACGGCGAGACCGTCACCTGGGGCTTGGAGTTTGGCGTGTCGCCGTTTCCCGAGTCCCGCCAGGCCATGAGCGAGCGCGGCGCCCTGTTTGGCGTTCCCACCTGCCGCTGGCTGCCGGCGCGCGGACGTCTCGAGGCCGAGTACTGGGCCACGGTCGGCCCCGCCGCGCAACTGCCGCCACCACCGTCGCCGTCTTTTCCATCATCGCTGGCGTGGCCGGCTGGGCCGGCCTGGCCTTGATCCAGCCGCGCTGCCATGGTACTTTTGAACTTCGCTTGGCAGGACGCAACGCTCCCCCCATCCCCCTTCCATTCCCGCTGGCCGCTGCGCGGGTGAGGCCCACGCGGCAGCTTCCCTATGAAGAAACAGTTGCAGGATATTAAGGTCGCTCATAGTCCCGACTCCGATGACGCGTTCATGTTTTACGCGCTGGCCACCAACAAGGTGAGTCTGCCGGGGGTCAAGTTCACTCATGTGCTCAGCGACATCGAGGACCTCAACCGGCGGGCCTTGGCGGGCGAGTTCGAGATTACGGCGATCAGCTTCCACGCGTATCCGTTTTTGCAGGACAACTACCGCCTGCTCAACCACGGCGGCAGCGTCGGCTTCGGCTATGGACCGATGATTGTGGCCTCGCATCCCATGCCAGTGGAGGAGGCGCTGAGCAAGACCATCGCCATCGCTGGCGAGCGCACGACCTCGGCCTTGGTGCTGCGGCTGTGCTCCCCGCAGGTCAAAACCATGGTGGTGCCGTTTGACCAGATCATCCCCGCGATCACCGAAGGCAAGGTGGAGGCGGGGTTGCTGATTCACGAAGGCCAGCTCACCTACGCCAGCGCCGGCCTGCACAAGGTGCTCGATCTGGGCCGCTGGTGGCTGGATTCCACCGGATTGCCGCTGCCGTTGGGGGGCAACGTCGTCCGGCGCGACCTTCCCGAGGCGCTGGCGCAGGATCTCTCGCGCGTGCTCAAGGCCTCCATCCAGTACGGGCTGGACCACCGTGAGGAGGCGCTCGAGTACGCCCACCAGTTCGCGCGCGACATGGACGCGCACCTGGCCGACCAGTTTGTCGGCATGTACGTCAACGACCGCACGCTGGCTTATGGCGACGACGATAAGCGCGCCATCGCCGAGCTGCTCGACCGCGCCTACAAGCTGGGCGCGATACCTCATCCGGCCAAGCTCGATTACCTCGACTAAGGAACGACGAGTGCACGCGGCTGAGCGCTTAATCGTCGCCCTCGATGTTCCTACGCTGGAGGAGGCGCTGGGGCTGGCGGACGCGCTCGCCGGGGTGGTGTCGTTCTTCAAGGTGGGTCTCGAACTCTACACCGCTGCCGGACCGCGTGCGGTGGAGGAGTTGCGCCGCCGCGGGCACCGCGTGTTTTTGGACCTGAAGCTGTTCGACGTGCCGGCCACGGTCGAGCGCGCCGCGCGGGCGGCGGCCCTGAGCGGGGCCACGTTTTTAACCGTGCATACCGGCGGCGCCACCGTCGCCTCCGCCGTCGCCGGCGCGGGTACCAGTGGCTTGCAGATTCTGGCGGTGACCGTGTTGACCAGCCTCGATGGCAACGATCTACGCGAGATGGGCTGCCCCGACCCCGTGGACGTGGTGGTCTTGCGCCGCGCGCGCCTGGCGCAGCGGCAGGGAGCGGCAGGCGTGATCGCGTCGCCGCTGGAGGCGGCGGCGATCAGGCGCGCGCTGCCCAGCCCGTTTTTGGTGGTCACACCCGGCATCCGGCCGCAGGGAGCGGACGCGGGCGACCAAAAACGCCTGGCTACGCCCGCCGCCGCGTTCGCCGCCGGCGCCGATTACCTCGTCGTGGGACGTCCCATCACGCGTGCTCCAGATCCCGCCGCCGCCGCCCGCGCCATCCTGGCCGAGATGCCAGCCGGCTTGCCATAAATATGGTAGGCTGAGGGCGTGCGGACCACCATCGACATCCCGGACGTGCTCTACCGGCGCTTGAAGAGCACGGCTGCAACTCAGGGCCGGAGCGTGAAGTCGTTGATCGTTGAAGCCACCGAGCGAGCCTGGGGAGAACAGCCACTCCTGCGTCCCAGTGACTACATCAAACTGCCGCTCATTGAGAGCGCGGATCCGGGCACGCTGCACCTCACCAACGAGATGATCGATGCTCTGCTGAACGATGAACTCCCCGATACTGCTCCTCGACGTTAACGTCTGGCTGGCGCTGAGCGTTACGCGGCACGAGCACTGTCTGGCAGCTCAGACGTGGTTCTCCGGCCTCGGCGCGGGCGACCGGCTGGGGTTCTGCCGGCTGACACAATTAAGCTTCTTGCGATTGTTGAGCCAGGAGGCGGTGATGGGCCGGGGATCGGCGCTCGGTCAATTGGAAGCGTGGCAGGTCTATGACCGCTGGTTGGGCGTACCCGCCGTGAAATTTATGCCGGAGCCGAACGAGATCGAGCTGCACTTTCGCAAGTTCGCCAGGGCCGCCATTCCCGCGCCCCGACGCTGGGCTGACGATTACCTGATTGCTTTTGCCGTGGCGGCGGGGTTGCGGCTGGTCACGCTGGACCAGGACTTGAGCCGCCGCGTGCCGGGAGCGATCCTGCTGGGCGGTTAGGCTGATCCTCGGGGTGCAGCTTTGGCCCTGTACGTGCTGATACCTGGTTGTGCCGCACGGCGGTCACAGGAGGGTTCAGTCTATGAAACGCATTATCTTGACTGGTCTTACGCTCAGTCTCATGTTGGCGGTGGCGGCGGCGCAGCGGGGGCCGGGCCACTCCGACGAGGACCAGCATGGTGGCCAGCGTGGCCACGGACAGGCGGAGGCCCATGCCCAAATGCACCGCAATGGGCCGCAGCAACATGAACAAGAGGATCAGCAGCGCCAGATCTGGCAAGCGCACCGGGAGAGCCGTACGGTGGTGGTGCGGACGTGGCAGGAGCGCGGCGGCTATCACGGCGAACGCATTCCGACCGCCTATTACCGCGGGCATTTTGGCCCCTCCCACCGGTTTCGCGTCTATCGGATGCCGTTTACCGTGGTCGCCGGGGAGCCGCGCTTCCAGTACTCCGGGTATTGGTTCGACGTGATCGATCCCGTGCCCGCGTTCTGGGGCCCGGCGTGGTATCAGGACGACGATGTCTACGTCGTCTACAGCGGCGGCGGCTACTATCTCTATAACGCGCGCTTCCCGCGTCGCCCCGGCATCTCCATCAGCGTGGCCTTTTAGCGCCGCCTCACTGAATCACTCCCAAGTGGCACGCCTCCCGGGTGAACTAAACTTCGCCCGGGAGGCGTTTTTTGCCGCTCAGAGGCCATGTTATAGTTTGTGCCATCGACACGAGGGCAACCACTCGGTAAGAAAGGTAACCTTCCATGGCTGGGAGCGGCGTCTGCAGATGGCTGGGAGTGGTGGGCGTTGCCGCCGCCGCCGCGCTGCTGTGCGGGGCGCAGGGCAAGACGGTTTCCGCGCCGCGATGGGTTGGCACTTGGGCCTGTTCGCCGCAATTGGTCGAGCCGAGGAACCGGCCTCCGGCGCCGGGGTTGGCGGGCAACACGCTGCGGCAGGTGGTGCACTTGACCATTGGGGGAGACGAGCTGCGTTTCAAGTTCTCCAATGAATTTGGCCTGACGCCGTTAACGTTGACGGCGGTTCATATCGCACTTCCCAAGGCGTTACCCGGGGCGCCGGGAGCGATCCTCGCCGGCAGCGACCGCGCCCTGAGCTTCGACGGCAGCCCCGTGGTCACCATCCCCGCCGGGGCGTTCATACTCTCCGATCCCATCCGCTTCAAGGCCGCGCCGTTTTCGGATCTGGTGGTCACCTTCCAGGCCGGCCAGGTGCCCGACGGTATTACCGGCCATCCTGGATCCCGCGAGACGTCGTATCTTGCCGTGGGGGATGAGGTCTCGCAGGCGGTGCTCACCAACCCGGTCACCACCGACCACTGGTATGTGCTCGATGGCATCGCCGTGGAAGAGATGGGGGCGGCGCCGCACGCGGCCGCGATCATCGCCTTGGGCGACTCGATTACCGATGGCCGCGGCTCCGTCACCAACGGAAATACCCGCTGGACCGACGACCTGGCGCGGGATTTGGCCGCTCACCCTCAAGACGCCGGGATTAGCGTCTTGAACCAGGGGCTGGGGGGCAACAACATCTACCGCCCCCGGGGCTTGGGCCCCACCGCGATCTCCCGCTTTGACCGGGACGTGATCGCGCAGCCGGGAGCGGGTTGGGTCATCGTGTTTGAGGGCGTCAACGACATTGGCACCTCGCGTGGAGACGCCGCCGAGGTGGGTGCCGTGGCGGGCGGCATCATTCGCGCCCTGCAGCAATTTATCCTCCGCGCCCACACCCGCGGCCTGCTCATTTACGGAGCGACCATCACGCCGTTTGGAGGGTCATTCTATGACACGCCCGAGACCGAAGCTGCGCGCGACCAGGTCAATGCGTGGATACGCGCCAGCGGGCACTTCGATGCGGTGATCGATTTCGATCAGGTGGTGCGCGATCCCAACCACCCCGGCCGGCTCGCTCCCGCTTTCGATAGCGGGGACCACCTGCACCCCAACAGCACCGGCTACCAGACGATGGCAGCCGCGATTGATCTGACCTTGTTTGCGCGCTGAAGCGATTAGCGATTAAGGAGTCTCTCCATGCCCAGCCCATTGCGAATGCTATCCGTGGTTGCGGCTGGCCTCGTGCTGGCCGCCGGTGTCAGCCCGCTCGCGGCTCAGTTCGGTCCCCCGCCACCGCAAAAGAAGCTGCCGCCGCCGGCGGTCAACTGGACTGCGGCGCAGGACCATCAAAATATGATGGACCAGCTCGGGATCAAGGCGCTGCGCCCGGCCCGTAACGCGGCCACGACCGGCGCCAACCACGCCAACTACGACGAAGCGACGGCCAATCCCTATCCCAACCTGCCCGACGCCCTCACCATGGACAACGGCGCCAAGGTGACCACGGCGGCGATGTGGACGAACCAGCGCCGGCCGCAGCTCGTCAACGATCTGTCGCGCTACATGTATGGCTTCGTTCCCAAGAACGCGCCCAAGGTGACCTGGACGGTGACGCTCGTCGACCACGAGCGCGTGGGGTTCACGCCGGTGATCGCCAAAGTCCTCAACGGGCATGTGGACAACTCCGCCTACCCGCTCATCGACGTCGACATCCAGATGGTGGTGGTGACGCCGGAGAACGCCAAGGGACCGGTGCCGCTGCTCATGATGTTTGGGCCGGCGACGCTGCCCGCCCCGGCGCAGCCCAACCCGGAGCAGTTGCAAACGGTCAACAACGCGTTGCGCGCGCTGTTGGCCAATAGCGATCCGGCGGTGAAGGCGATCCTCGCCCAGTATCCCGCCTATGCACCGTTTCAACCGGCGCCGCGGGCGTTGCCGCCTGGCTTTGGACGGCCCGCAGCTCCCGGCACCCCGCCCGCCGATCCGCCCACCATCAACCAGTTGATTAGCGCGGGCTGGGGCTTCGCCCGTATTAATCCGGGCAGCATTCAGGCCGACAACGGCGCCGGGCTGACGCGCGGCGTCATCGGTCTGGTCAACCATGGGCAGGCGCGGCATCCCGACGATTGGGGAGCGCTGCGGGCCTGGGCGTGGGGCGCCAGCCGGGGCCTGGACTATCTCGAGACCGACCCGGCCGTCAACGCCAAGGAGGTGGGCATCGAGGGCGTGTCCCGCTACGGCAAGGCGGCGCTGGTGACGGAGGCCTTCGATCAACGGTTCTACATGGGCCTCATCGGCTCCTCCGGGGAAGGCGGCGCCAAGCCCAGCCGGCGCAACTTCGGCGAGTCGACCACCAACCTCACCAGTACCGGCGAGTATCACTGGATGGCGGGAAACTTCATGAAATATGGCGCCAGTGAAGCAAGCTTTGGGCCGAAGAACTCCGGCGACATTCCCGTCGACGCCAACGATCTGATTGCGCTGTGCGCGCCGCGGTTGACCTTCATCAGCTATGGCATCCCCGCGCTGGGGGACGCGCAGTGGCTGGATCAGCAAGGCAGTTACATGGCCACGGTGGCGGCGCAGCCGGTGTGGCGTCTGCTCGGCGCCAAGGGGTTGGGCGTGCCCGACGACTACCACACCGCAACCATGCCGCCCGTGGACCATGGCCTGCTCGACGGGCAGCTCGCCTGGCGGCAGGCGACCCAGCCCCACACCGACGCCCGCAACGTGAAATACTTCATCGCCTGGGCGGATGGTTTCATGGGGCGCCCGGCGCCGGCGGCTGCAGCACGGTGAGCGGGCGCCCGCTCTGCTCGTGGCGCTTGCAAGCTGTCTCCATCGGCAGCGGGATGTGATGCTAAAATGGTCACATTATGACGACGGTGACGGTGCGGGATCTGCGCTATAAGTTCCCGGAGATCGAGGCGCGGCTGCGGCGGGGCGAGGTGCTGGAGCTGCGCAAGCGCAAGGAGGTGCTGGGGCGCCT
>JANWJU010000025.1 GCA_025451775.1 Terriglobales bacterium | reverse complement strand
TAACGGCGCACGGCTCGGCGCCGTGCTCAATTTAGCACAGCGGCCGCTGCCTCCGCCGGTTATGTTATCAGGGAAGTAACGAGGGAGGAATAATATGCTCTGGACCATCATCATCCTACTGCTGATTTTGTGGCTGCTAGGATTCAGTCTTTCCATTGCCGGCAGCTTCATCCACCTGCTGATCGTGATCGCCTTGGTCCTGGTGGTTTACGATCTTGTCTTCCGCCGCCGGCGGGTATAACCGTCCACCGAAACGTGGCGAGCCACTCCCGGCGCTAGGGCGGCGCGGGCGCGCCCAGGACGACGAGGACTTGATGGGTGCGGCCATCATTCACCAGTGGGAATGCGCCGGGATCGGTCGCCTTGGCGTCGAGGGTCGCGCTGGCGATGCCGGAGCAGCGCCGCTCCGGGTTCAAGACCAGGATTTCATAGCGGCTCTCGAGATAGCGCCAGGTGATCTGGAACTGGGGCCAACTCGAGGGTATGCACGGATTCACGGAAAACCGGGCGCCGCACCGCCCCAATCCCAGCATGCTTTCTAATCCCGCCCTGTACATCCAGCCGGCCGAGCCGGTGTACCAACTCCAACCGCCCCGGCCGGCGTGGGGCGTGCCGGCATAGACATCACCGGCCATGACGTAGGGCTCGGTCTGGTAGCGGGCGACACCGGAAGGCTGGCGTGCGTGGTTGATGGGATTCAATAGGTGGAACATCTCGGCGGCTTCATCCCCGCAGCCCAAGCGGGCCAGCGCCATCGTCACCCACACCGCCGCATGCGTATATTGGCCGCCGTTTTCCCTTACTCCCGGGGGGTAGCCCTTGATATAGCCCGGGTCCTGCGTGCCGCGGTCGAAAGGCGGATCCAGCAGCCGGACGATCTGCGCGGCGCGGGAGACCAGTGCCGCGCGTACCGCGTCCATGGCGCGTTCGGCCCGCTCTGGCGGCGCCGCGCCCGAAAGCACCGCCCACGACTGCGCGATCGAATCCAGGCGGCAATCGTCGTTCTGGGCCGAGCCCAGCGGCGAGCCGTCGTCGTAATAACCGCGGCGGTACCAATCTCCATCCCACGCCGCCTCCAGCGCGACCGCCAGCCCGGCGGCGGCGGTGCGATATTGGCCCGCCTGTTCCTGCTCGCCACGCGCTTGGCAAAGGGGGATGAAAGCGTTGAGCACCGCGAAGCTAAAGAACCCCAGCCAGACGCTCTCTCCACGGCCCTCCACCCCGACGCGGTTCATGCCGTCGTTCCAATCGCCGCTGCCAAATAACGGCAGACGGTGGGCGCCCGCGGTCAGACCCTGGTGCAACGCGCGCCGGCAGTGCTCCCACAACGAGGCGGGCTGGGGTGCGCGCCCAGGCAACTCGTAGCTCTCCACCTGGCCTGGGGCCAGCACCGGCGACGAGAGGAACGGTACCGCCTCCTCCAATACGTCCTGGTCTCCGGTGGCGCGCACGTATTCAGCCACCGCGTAGGGAAGCCAGAGCAGATCGTCGGAGCAGCGGGTGCGCAGTCCCCGGCCGCTGGGCTCGTGCCACCAATGCTGCACATCGCCTTCCACGAATTGCCGGCTCGCCGCCAACAGGATTTGTTGACGGGCCAGATCGGGGCGCGCCAGCAACAGTGCCATGACGTCCTGCAACTGATCGCGAAAGCCGAAGGCGCCGCTGGGCTGGTAATAGCCGGCGCGCGTCCACAGCCGGCAACTCACGCATTGATACAACAGCCAGCGGTTCATCAGGACGTCGAAGGAATCGTCCGGAGTATGGACTTGCACCGTGTCCAGAACCTGGTTCCACATCAACCGGACCTCGTCCAGCGCGGCCGCCTCCGGTGCCTGGCGGAGATGGCCGATCAATTGGCGCGCGTGTTCGCGGTCCCGTCCTTGGCCTAAAAAGACGCTCACGTCGCGGGTTTCGCCGGGAGCCAGGGTGAGGCTGACCTGAAGTGCGGCGCAGGGGTCGAGACCCGCTCCAAACCGGCCCGACAGGGTGGCCGCCGCCAAGGCCGCCGGCGCGGCCAGCGAGCCGTTGCGGCCGAGGAAGGAAGTGCGATCACCGCTGGCGGCGGCCAGCGGTTCACTGGCCGCCAGGAAGGCCACGCCAGGGAACTCCGGACTGAACGCGTTGGTGGCCAGGATGGCGTCGCTGGCGGCATCCCGCTCGGTGACCACGTGGCGCTGCTGGCCGGCGCGGGGCGGCCCCAGCGCCCAACCGGCGTAGGCGAACACGCTGAGCCGCCGCGGCGTGTCGCCACGGTTGGTCAAGTTCAGCCGCGAGATCTTGACCGGATCGCGCGCGTCCACGAAGATGGCGAGCGCGTGCTCGAGGCCGTGGGAGACGCGCGCGAAATGGCTGGCGCCGGCTTCATGCCGCAGGCTGAAATGGCCGCAGCCCGGGTCGCGCCGCATGGGGCCGGGAGTGACCGTCCAGGCCGCGCCCGAGGCCTCGTCGCGCACGTAAATCGCCTCCGAGGTGGAATCGCTGACCGGGTCGTTGGCGAATTCTGTCAGCCGGTTCTCCCGGCTGTTGCCCGCCCAGGTGTGCGCCGAGCCGGAAGCGGTGACGATAGTTCCAAACCCCGGGTTGGCGATGATATTGGCCCAGGGCAGGGGCGTCTCCTCGTCGCCATCGAGGTGGATCGAATAAGCACGCCCCCGGTCAGTAAATCCGCCGCGGCCGTTGTCAAAGCTGAGCGCCGGGTCGCCGCGCGGCGCCACCTCGCTGGGGTTGGCCCCGTCGGGCCCATGGGGTTCATGGCTGGCGGCCAGCCATGACCGGGAGCTGGCCGCGGCTGGCGTCAGCGCCGGTGGCGCCGAGAGCGGATTGGGCCGATCCAATTGCACCCGCAGGCTGCCTCGTTCACTGTCCAGCACCACGTTGGCGGCAGCCGCCAACAGGATACGATCAGCGCCGGGAAGCCGGTCGGCCCGCAACAGGTAGGCGCCGCCGGGGCGGTGCTTCCATCCGCTCCAGGGGCCCTGGTCGAGCAAGGCGGTGAGCTGCGCCTGGTTTTCATCCAGGTAGCTGGCCGGTTGCACATTGACCATGACGACGTCGGCCCGCAGACCCTTTAATCGCCAATATTCCTGAGCTTGCAGCGCCTGGCGCGCTAACTCAATGCCATCGCTGTCCCGCACGTGGAGGAGCAGGATGGGTAGATCCCCGGAGATGGCATGAGGCCAAAGGCCGGCCTGGCCGAGGTGGTTGGCGGCCACCGTGGCCGCCTCCGCCCGCAGCGAGGCGTCGGTGTAGAGCACGCGGGAGGCGAGGCGTTCGAAAAGCAATGCCTCCTCCGCTGAGATCCCAAGATGCAAAAGCCAACTCTCGGCATCCGACAGCGCCCGGGCAAAAACGCCGGTGGCCGAGGCGGGGGCGTGATACTTGCGCGCCAACGCCTCGGCCGTGGCCCGATCGGGAGCCGCTCCAGTGACAAAGTTGACACGCACACTCTCACCCGGCAACAGCCGTACCCGCTGCCGCAGGCTCACGATGGGATCGAGCACGACGCCCGTGGTCCCCGACAGTGGGCGCCCATCCAGGGCGGCGGGATGATCGGGCCCGCGGCCGCGGCCCAGAAAACGGGCGCGATCGGTTTCCCACTCCACCGGCCCCTGCCTCCGTCCCTCCTGGCTCAGCACATGGAACGCCCACGCTTCCGCTTCCTGAGGATCGCGGCGTCGGCGATGGCAAAGCAGGGCGGTGTTGGCGGATTGATACTCGGTTTCCACGAACAATTTGCCCAGGGCGGGATGGGCGAAATCGCTCTCCGGCGTGGCCAGGACGATTTCGGCGTAGCTGGTGAGATCGATCTCACGAACGCGCAAGCCATGATTGCGCACCGTGAGGCGGCGGACCTCGACATCGTTTTCGCTGGAGACCGCGATCTCGAGTTGGGTCGAGACTTCACCCTCCTGGCGATGGAAGGCGGCCCGCGCCGGCGACAGAACGGCCTCGTAAGCGGTGGGCTCGGGGAGCATCGGCTGCGCCGTGGCTGACCACACCGCCCCGCTGCGGGCGTCGCGCAAGTAAATGAACTGCCCGCCCGCGTCGCGCGTCACATCGCGTTGGGGGCGGGTGACGGCGAGCCCGCGCCAAAAACTGGCCCCAGCCCCGCTATTGGTGACCACGGTGATGTAGGTGCCGTTCGACAGGAACTGGGCGTGGGGAAAGACAGTTTGGGCGGTGCGGAAGCGGCGCGCCAGCACCGCCAACGGCGGCGGGGCGGGGCGGGCGGGAGCCAGCGGGCGGGGCGCGATGGCCGGCGTGCGCCGGGGCACGCACTCTTGCAGCAGCATCTCCGTCGCCTGCACCCGGGGATGGTGATGAAAGCGCTCCACCATGCGGTCCCCCAACAGAACATTGGCGATGGCGATCAGCGTCATGCCCTGGTGGTGCGCCAGATACGTGGGTACGATGACTCCCGGCAGCCGCCCCTGGGCCGCGGCGTCGGGATCGCGCCGGGAATAGTCGATGGCGTCAAACAAGCCGAACTCGCCCTCCAGGCCGGCTGCGGCGAGGCGCCGCAGGTTGGCTACCGCGGCCGGGGGATTGATGCCCAGGGCCAGCGCCGTGGCGTAGGGCGCCACCACCAAGTCATTGTCCAACCCGCGCTTCAAGCCCAGGCCGGGCACGCCGAAAGCCCGGTACTGGTAGGTTCCATGCCGATCAACCACGTTGTAGGCGGATTCGGATATGCCCCAGGGCACCCGGCGCGCCAGGGCGTAATCGCGTTGCCGGCGCACCGCCATCCGGCAGGTTTCGTCCAGCAGAGTCTCAGGGTAATTCCGCATCAGCAGCAGCGGCATCAGATACTCAAACATCGTTCCGCTCCATGACAACAGCGTCGGCGCGCCATGGATCCTGGTCGCCGCCCGCCCCAGGCGGAACCAGTGAGTCTCGGGCACTTGGCCCAGGGCGATCGCCAAAAAGCTGGCCAGCCGCGCCTCCGACGCCAGCAGGTCATAGTAGGAGGCATCGGGTTGCGCCGCTCCGCCGGCGCCCTCCAGGCGGCAGCCGATCACAAACAAGCGCCGTTGCCGGTCATAGAGAGCGCCGAAGTTCATCGCTGCGGCCAAGTGTTCCGCGCGGGTGGCGAGCGCGGGCGCCAGCTCGTCCAGTCCCACCGCCAGTGCCAGCAGTGCGCCGGCGAGGTTGCCGCTATCAACCGTCGAGACGTAGCGCGGCGATAATGGCGCCAGCGTGACCGTGTCGTACCAATTCAACAGGTGTCCCTCGAAGCGCTCCAGCCTCTCCACGGTGGCCAGCGTCGCGGCTGTCCGGGTCAGCAACGTGGGGGTGTCGATCAAACCGAGATCGTGCGCCGCCAGCGTCGCCAGCATGCCCATGCCGATGTTGGTGGGCGAGGTCCGGTGGGCAATCGTCAAGGTGGGGGTGAGCTGGATCCCGTCGGGGGGCAGGCCATGGTCGAGTTCACCGGCGAAGGTGGCGAAGTACTGCCAGGTCTTGCCCGCCAATGCCACCAGGAAGTCGCGGTCGGCGACCGCGGGCAGGCGGGGCGGGGAGGAACGGGGCCGGCTTAACAGGAAAGCGATGAAAGGCGCCAACAGCCACGGCACACACGCCGGCGCCGCCACTGCCAATGCGGCCGGACGCACGGCGCCCACCAGCACCACCGCCCCGGCCGCGATGGCGGGGCTGGCACGCAGGCGCGACAAAAAGGTCGGCCAGCGCGGCCGCCCCGTGCGGGCGGCCACCGCCGCGGTGGTTTCCCATTCCAGCAGATGCTGGCGGCTGGCGCCCAACCGGAAGAGCGTGATGGCAATGGCATGCAGGCGTTGATAACTCTCGGCGGCCAGCAGCGTGAATTGCAGGCCGATCCGGGCGGTGGTGGCACTCAGATCGTCCCCTGTGGTCCGCAGGAACGTGTGCCACGACGGCCGCTGGCCTAGCCCCGGCACCACCCCCGCCAGCGCCTCCGCCAGCGGAAACACCATGGGCGCCAGCGCCGCTGCCGTCCACCACAGCGCGCTCCCAGGCAGCACCAGCCACGCCATCAATAGCAGCCCCAACGTCGCTGGCGGCAGCAGGCTGCGGCGCAGATTGTCAAGAATTTTCCAGCGTGCGAGCGCAGGTAGCCGGTTGCGCTCCCATCCGGCACAACTCCGAACCCAAGGCAGCAGCCACCCCAGAATCTGCCAGTCGCCGCGCACCCAGCGGTGCTGGCGGCGCTCATGGGTGAGCACGTCCGCCGGGTAATCATCCACCACCTCGAGATCGCTCACCAAGGCGGTGCGGGCGTAGAGACCTTCAAAAAGATCGTGCGATAGCAACGCGTTTTCCGGTACCCGCCCCGCCAGCGAGGCCATAAACGCGTCCACGTCATACAACCCCTTGCCGGTGTAAATGCCCTCCCCAAACAGGTCCTGGTACACGTCGGATACGGCCCTGGTATACGGATCCACGCCGGTGTGTCCGGCGTAAAGATGGGCGAAGCGGGATGCGGCCGCGCTCGTCATCGAAACGCTCACCCGCGGCTGCAGGATCGCGTAACCTGTCGTGACCCGGCCGAGACGATCGTCGAAGCCGGGTCGGTTGAGCGGATGAGCGAGGATGCCGGCCAGTTTTTGCACGGTGCCGCGTGGCAGCCGGGTATCGGAATCGAGGGTGAGGCAATAGCGCACCGCGGGCAATACCCCCAGTGCGCCCACCTGGAGCGAAAAACTGGTGTCGCTGGCGCCGCGCAGTAGGCGATTGAACTCCTCGATCTTGCCGCGCTTGCGCTCCCAACCCATCCACGTCTGTTGTTGCGGGTTCCATTGCCGCTCGCGATGGAATAGAAAATAAACATCGTCGCGGCCCGCCCGGTCGCCCCGATTCAACTTTTCGACGCCGGCGCGGGCCAACTCCACCAACTCCCTGTCCTGGGGAACACGGGGAGTCGCGGCATCGGGGAAATCGGTCAGCAGAGCAAAATGAATGCGCGGATCCAGGTTCCCCAGGGCCAGGATTTCAAGGTGCTTGATCAGGGTGGCGACCCCGGCCGCCGAGGTGAGCAGAGTGGGCACCACGACCATGGTGCGGGCCGTTTCCGGCACCCCCTCGGAGAAGTCCAGCCGGGGCAGGCGTTGCGGCTTTACCAGATAAGAGGTGAGCCACTGCATGCAAGCCAGCGCGAGATCGGCGGCCTCCACTCCCAACAAGATCAGGGTCAGGGCGAGCCAAGGCAGCGCCAGCCCGGCGCGCGCGAGGTAGACGGCCGCTGCCCAGAGCGGCGGCGCCATCGCCACCCCCAGGACGCCAAAATACAGCGCGGGCGCATGGGCCAATCCCCAGCGGCGCAGCCGTGGGCGCCGCCCCGCGTGGTAGCCGACGACGCCCTCCAGCGCGATCTCCAGCGCCGGGCGGCCCGGGCCTAACAGGTGATAGCCAACGTGAGCGGCGCGGTCGCCGCCGGCCTGCAACCACGCCGCTTGGGCGTTGGCGATGGCTTGCCGCGCCACCGTGGTTTGCGCCTCCCCGCTCGCCGGCGCCAGCTCTTCAACCGCCTGCCGTTGCCGATCCCGGCTCAGGAAATCCATCTTGGCGTAGAAGCCGGAGGGATCGCCGCGCAGGACCTGCTCCACCAGGCTGACCCCCTCGACATAGCTCTGCCAGTCCAGCGTGGCGCACAGCCGCAGGCTGGTGATCGCGTTGGCCACCGAAGCTTGGGTCGTGCCCTGGCATTGATGTTCGCCCCGAATCATTTCTTCCGGGGTGGCCGGAACGGTGGCCAGGTATTGCTCGATGGCGGTGCCCACGTTCGGCAGCGATAGCTCATATTCGCGCAGCCGATGCAGCAATTGCACGATATAGGCTGGCGCCGGCCGCGCTGGCAGGACGGCAGCCTGGCCGGCCGCGAACCGCTCCATGCTGGTGTCGGCCGCCAGCCGTTGGGCGCGCGCGCCCATAATCTCTTCGGTCAGGCGCCGCAAGTTCTCGATCAGCGCCAATTTCAGCATGCTGGGCCAAGCCCACAGCTCGCCGATCGTCAACGCCGCGGTGCGCTGATAACACACCAGAAACTGGGTTAGCGACGCCCCCTCGAGCAGGCTATCGCGATGCCGGACCAATTCCACCGCGAGGGCATAGATGCGGGCATCTCCGGCAGCGGCCTCGGGCGCGGACAGCCGCGGCAGGCCGCGATAATATCGGCGCGGGAGGTTGCGCTCGACCTCGCGCACCTCGGTGCTGATCACATGAAAATTGTCCAGAAGCCATTCCGCGCCGGCGGTGGTGAACCGCCGTGCCCGCGCGTCCTGGGAGAGGATTTGGTAGGCTTGGCGCAGCCGCCGGGCATTATCGATGAAACGGGGGTAGATACTGCGGCGGTGCCGCCGCGGCGCCGGATCGATGGTGAATGACCGGGCGAGCGCTTGTGCCCGCTCCTCGAGTCCTTCGCTGCCCAGCAAGCCCTCGCGCAGCGGTGGTTCCGAGCCGCCCGTGCTCCATTGCTGCTGCCGACGATCGTCGGCGATCACGCTATTTGACAAATATAGTGTCCTCTTCCCCGCAGTGCGATCAACGCCGGAACCCCCCAGCGCCAGGCGCTGGGGGGGCAGCGGGAACGACCGAGCGAGAAGTGGCGAGCCATCCGTTAATGGCCAGCCCTGCTGTCGTGAGCGCTAACGATGGATTTAGTGCTGCGCGGTGGTGTAGCGGTTCAGTGTGTCGATCAGCGGGCGGCTGCTCGACCGCACCGTGGATTGGCCGTTCAGGACCGACCGCCAACTCGCACCGCCGTACATGGCGCGGTTACCGGAGTCGTCGGGCTGAACCACGTCGCCATTGAGGCTGATGCCAGCGAAAGCCCCGCGGCTGCGTGAATAGGTGAGGATCTCGGCATGCATGCTGGCATCGGTCGAGGCGCTCACTTGCCGTCCCACCGGTCCGGCGGCAGCGTTGGCGTCGGCCCCAAGCTTCACCTTGTTACCGAGCAAATGCCCGAGTCCGTCGCGCGTGCGGAATACCATGATGACGTCAGTCGATTGGCCCCCCAACTGCAGCCCCCAACTGCCGCCGCCAACCTGAATGAAGAGCGGCGCGCTCCAGCTCTTGCCGTTGCGGCAGCTCGCTACCCCCTTGCCATAGGTGCCGCCGAACCCCAGCGCGAAGTTCTTTTCGCCGGGAATAATGGCCATGCACGCCGCTCCTTCCAGTATCTCCTGGGGAATCCCGCGGTCGGGAGCCTGCATGACTTCCTTGAACACTTGGTTGGCGCGCTGGACGCGTTGAGCATCATCCGAGCGCGTTGAGGCGGCAAACACTGGCACCAACAGCGCCAAGGTCAGCGAAGCGAGCATAAAACGTTTTGTCATCGGGCCGTCCTTATAGATTGCGTCCCCAACCTAGCTCACTCCCCGTCCTCCGAGCTGTGCAGAATCGGACACGACCAGGAAATCCCGCCTGAGTGTGCTCAATTGGACAGCCAACCCGCCCAGCAGCGCCCACACTGTCATCTCGATACGGGGAGACCGTCCGAAAAATTGGAATCCTAGGAGACCAGAGATGCCGGAAAAAGCGTTGCCCCGCGCCACGCCGGCGCAGCCCGCCGATCTCGACGCCCGCTTCACCGCCCTGGTCGTACGCCACCGGGCCAGCCTCTACCGCGTCGCGCTGCGCCAGCTCGGCAATCCCGCCGATGCCGAGGACGCGTTGCAAGATGCGCTGTTGTTGGCCTACCGGCACTTGGACAAGTTCGAGGGCCGCTCCGCGATTGGCACCTGGCTGACGCGGATCGTTATCAATGCCGCTCGGGGACAGCGCCGCCACGCCCTGGTGCGTCCCGCCAGTTCACTCGATGTCGTAGTGGCCGCCGGCCGCCAATTTCCCGATAGCCGCCCTGGCCCCGAAGCGCGACTCTATGCGCGTGAGCAACAACTATCGCTCGCGCGTCTCCTCGCGCGGCTTTCACCCCCGCTGCGTGTCGCCGTGGAATCATGCGATCTGGCGAACCTCCCGCTGCCGCAAGCCGCTCAGCGCCTGGGTATTAAACCGGCCACCCTCCATGCCCGGCTTCACCGCGCCCACCACCGCCTCGTCGCCTTACGTGCCTGCGAGGCACAATCATGGGCGAGCGGCGAGCTTGACGGTGGGCCTGCTCTCAAAACACGCCGCTGATGGCCACGCGCACCCCGAAGTGGACCGGGTTGTACAGGTAATAGCCATTGATTAACACCGGCTTACCCCCGAAACCCATGCTGCCGGCCGAAATTCGCCTGGTCATTCCGGTCGGGGATGCGCCGATCGGTCCGGGAAATGAGGCGCAGAGCGGGCCTACCCGCCTCCGGCCGCTGCGCGGGCGGGTGCGATGCGCGGCGCGCGGGCGCTGCGCGCCGTGAGTCCCGAGTTGCTGGCTACTGCGCGGCGTTGCCGGATCGCGAGTCGTTGCGGGCTGAGTTGGGCGGAGTCTTGTCTCTCTGCGATCATCAGGGATGAGGTGAGGCCGCCGGGTACCGCCGGTCAAAGAGCAGAAACAGCAGCCCAAGCACCACCAACACCCACACGCTCCCCTCCGGTCCCACGCTGCCGCCGGTGAGCCATCGTGAGCCGTGAAGATGCGGCGCCAGCAGCCGCCCCGGCGCCAGGGTGCCGCTGTCGGGTACGCCATACACAAAGCTCTCGCAGTAGTCCCAAGCCGCGTGCATCCCTACCGCAAACCAAAGCGTCCCAGTGCGCTGCCACGTGAAACAGAAAAACAGTCCGATCAGGCCGGCCGACAGCCCCCCCATATAGGTTTCGCCGCCGTTGCCCAAATGCACCGCGCCAAACGCCATCGAAAGCAGGATCGCCGCCGGCCAGAACCCGATGCCTTCCCGCAAGGTGACCAGCGCATAGCCGCGGAAGCTGAACTCCTCAAACAATCCCACCACCAGAAACGCCAGCGCCCACTCCAGTCCGTATCGCGCCAGCGTCTCGCCCCGCGTGGCGATCCCGCCAAAGCCGAACCCGCCCGACGCTGCCATGAGCAGCAGCAGCACCGTCAGCGCCACCGCCCCCCACAACGCTCCCGCCCAGAATTGCCGCCCCAACGCTCCCCGCCAGGGTAAGCCGTAGCTGCCCATCGCCTGCCGCTCCAGCATGGAAAACAGCCAGGTGATGAGCGCCACCCACCCCAGCAGCACGGCCTCGTTCGCCGCGGTTGCCAGCGGCCGGAGCACCGTCGTTGCGTTCCCGGCGCCCGCATGCCGCCCCGCCAGCAGCATCAGCACCGGCGCGATCAGGATCAGGAGAAACAGCGCCAGCCGCCATCCCGCCCGCAGGCGCCTTAATCCTGGCGCCGGCTGCGTCGCAAGCCACAGGTTCATGTGCCCCAATTTAGCAGACCGTGACCACCGAAAAGTGGCGAGCCACCCCCCCTTATAATGAAGGCGCCGGGCGCGTAGCTCAGTCGGACCAGAGCATCGGCCTTCTAAGCCGAGGGTCGCAGGTTCGAATCCTGCCGCGCCCGCCAACCCGCCTTGGGGGTGATTGAGTTGAAGGGGGCGCCCCCGCAACCGCCGGATGAAATCGAATCGCCGAGGCGCGAAATACATCTCAATTGAAGGCGATGCGAAACTCCAGCGGAAGATTGGGCGTCATGGCTGTCGCGGTCGGAGTGGCTCTGTTCGCGGCGGCGTGCGCCGGAAGCCAGGGGCGGCGGATCCCGGCCCCGGCGCTCGACGATGCCCTGGCGGCGGGTGCGGCGCCGCGCTCGGTGGTTCTAGCCGGCGGTTGCTTCTGGGGCGTGCAGGAGGTTTACGAGCACACCCGCGGCGTGCTCTCAGCCACTTCTGGCTACGCCGGTGGTGCGGCCGATACCGCCCATTACGACCAGGTCAGCTCCGGCGCCACCGGGCACGCCGAATCCGTGCGGGTCGTCTACGATCCCGGCCAAGTGACCTTGGGGCAGATTCTGCAGGTGTTCTTCTCCGTGGTCGCCAATCCAACGGAGTGGAATCGCCAAGGTCCCGACGTGGGTTCGCAGTACCGCACGGTGATCTTTTATGCCAACTCCGATCAAGCCCGCATCGCCCGCGCCTACATCAGCCAGCTCGATGCGGCGCACGCCTACCCGCGTGCCATCGTCACCGAGTTGACTCCGCTGACCGCTGCGCGCGCGTTTTATCCCGCCGAAGCCTACCACCAGGATTACGCCCGCCTGCACCCCAATAGCTCTTACATTCGCCTTTACGATCTGCCCAAATTGACCGCGCTGAAAACGCTCTGGCCCGCGCTCAGCCGTTGACGATGATGACGACCGGCCGAGGCAGCGCGGGAGCGACCAAGCGAGAAGTGGCGAGCCACCGCCTAGAGTTGAGCCGTGCGGATTCTGCTGGGCAGCGCCGACCCCGCCAATGGCATGGCGGGGGCGGTGAACAAGCGCTTGAGCCGCAGGATGGGCCGCTCGAACCCGTACCACAGTCCCGCCGCCACCGCGATTGATACCGTCCAGCGCAGCAATACAATTCCCGCATCCCCGGCCGCCCCAGCGCCCACGCGGTCGAGGTGCGCGTCCACCCCGCCCAGCAGCGCGAACACCATCATGTGGGTAAGATACAGGCTGTAGCTGATGCGCCCCAGCCAACGCAGCCCGCTCCATGTGAGCGGTCGGCACACGACCCGGCTGGCGTCCATGGCGGCCAGCAGAAGCACGCTGGCGAATCCCACGGCGAGAAAGCTGTCGATCCAGGCGCCATGGCCGTGCGCGGCCCACACCACGCCCGCCAGGCCCACGGCCGTGCCCGCGATGCCGGCCCCCCGCCAGACCTCAAAGCTGCGTCCAAACCGCCTCAACCCCAGCGCCAGCGCTGCGCCCGCTGCCAGCCCATCCAAGTGGTACAGCGTATGAACCGCGGTCAGCCCCGGGGCATGCGCCCGTACCCACGGTTCCACCGCCAACACCACGGCCAGCACGGTCCCCAACCCCGCCGTGGGCAGCCAGCGCGCGAGTGGCGCCCAACACAGGTAGAACTGTTCCTCAATCGCCAAACTCCACGCCGGATATAGCGTTCCGGAGAGACCCGGCACCAAGTTCTGCGCAAAGAGCAGGAAATACAGCCACCACACGCCCCCCCCGGTCCACGTATTGGCCCGGCCGCAGAGCCAATAGTTCAGCGGGACCACGAGGGCGTACAACGGCAGGATGCGCAATCCTCGCCGGGCGTAGAAGTTGCGGAAAAACCGCCGCTCCCCTCGACCGTCCAAGATGATGCCGGTAATCAGGAATCCGGAGAGCACAAAAAACAAGTCCACTCCGCTCCAGCCCCAGGCCGCCACCCCTCCGAGCCCCAGCCGCTCCAGGCGCGGCGCGCAGTGGTGCAACAGCACGAGGAAAATGGCCACCCCGCGCAGCCCGTCAAGCGCGGGCATGTGCTCGGGAATCCAGGCCGGTTTGGCAAGGCGGACGGCCATGTGTGGGCTTTGGGCCTCACGGCCTTGACAGCGGCGCGTTTTGGACCACACTGACATTAGACCGTAGGAGGTGTGGGATGCAAAGCAAGACCGTCGCTGGGGGCTTGCTGTTGGGCGTGGCGCTAACCGCCGGTACTTGGGCGCTGGCGCAAAAAAACGCACCCCTGCTGGTACGCATCGTCCACATCAGTTTCCTTGAGCACCAGGCGCAGATGCGTCATGCCGCCGATCCCCCGGCCACTTGGTCCAACGCGCTGTTGAATGCTCCCGTGGTCGAGGGCGAGAGCATCCGCACTTCGCCGCAGAGTGAAATCGAGGTGCAACTGGAGTGTGGCTCCGCCTTGCGCTTGGCGCCGGATTCGGAGTTGTCCTTCCCGCAGCTCAGCCTGCGGCCCGACGGCGTGGCCGTCACCACGGTGGCGGTGGAAACAGGTTCAGCCTTCTTCAGCATGCGCCACCAGGACAGCCGTGATTTTCAGGTGATTGTCCCCGCCGATCGCCACGCCAGCGTGATCCCAGCCAACTCCGCGGATTTCCGCGTCGATGTTCCCGCCCACGCTCCGGCTTCCGTGCAACTGACCGGCGGCCACGCGGACGTGCGCGTGGGCGGTGCGGCCTTTAAGCTGAAAAAATCGATGCGTTTGGTGTGGTCCGCCGACGTGGCCCCACATCTGGACTGGGCCCCGCCGCCGGATGCCGCGGCGCGCTGGAACCGCAGCCGCGAGGATGCCTTCGGGCGGGCGCTGTTGGCCTCCCAGCCGATCTCCCAATTCGCCGGTGCCGAACTGGCAGCCGCCCCGGGTTCCAACTCGGTCACCCAAGGCACGCCCCAAGCCAATTGGAACTCGGATGGCTTTTTAAACGCGCCCACCGGCTTTCATGTCAATGGCTACACGCAATGGGAAGCCATCGCCGATCAGCCCACCGCACGCCCCAAAAGCAGTGTGCAAGTGCCCGCTTGCGCCCGCTATTAGGCTGATGATCACAGTCGAACGAAAAGTGGCGAGCCACCGCGATTACAATGGTTCGGCCATGAACTATGGACGGGCGGGAGGAATCGTGGCCGCCGCCGCCGCGCGGAATCGCGAGCCCGCATTGTCTATATCAGTTTCCTGGCGTCGCCGGTCCAGTCGAGGGAGAGAGTCTGCGCACCGGCGACAACGGGGAGGCTGAAGTTGAACTCGAGTGCGGTTCCGCCGTACGCTTGGCGCCCAACTCCCGCCTGACGTTCTCCCGTCTCCGCCGTCGCGACGATGGTGTGACCGCGACCACCGTGGTGCTGGAGCGCGGCCGTTTCTTTTTTTCTCTGCGCCACGCCGACCCCCGCGATTTCCATGTGGAGCTGCCGGGCGCCCAGGGTCGAGGCGTTCAAAGGCGTAGCGCGTTTGCAGGCGCGCGTCAGTGGCTCCAACGCGGTTTCGCTGGACGTGACCGCTGGCCAAGCCGTGGTGCACGTCGGCAACATGGTCTACGAAGTCAAAAAATCCAACCGCATCGAGTGGACCACTGCCGGAAGTGTGCGTCAATTGCCCCTGCGTGCCGACTCCGACAGCCTCGTCGGAATGGAGCCGGTACCGTGATCGGGCATTTGATCGCAGCCTGGTGGCCGGCCGTCCAAGCACGCAGGTTGCGGGCGCTGAGGTGTATGGTCTCCCGGCGCCTGGCCCGGCATTGGGAGCTCCCGCGAACGCTTTTTCGGCGTGGCCAATGCTGTCGGCGGGCGCGGCCGCCGCGCTCCGAGAGCCGGCGCCTCGCGCCTCCAGACCCGCGGCCGTCCCCGTCTGCGCCCGCTACTGACGCCGGACCCCGATCATCAGATAGGCGCGCCATCCGAGTGCCTGCCGCACCCTGGCGAGTTCCTGCCTCAGGTGCGCCGAGAGCCTGGGGTCGCCCGGACCGAATCGCAGTGTGTGATAGGTCTGCACGAACGCTGCGCTGCGCTCCGCCAGCGCGGAGCCGGGTTCCTCCTCCGCCACGGCCGCAGCCAACTCCTGGGCTGTCTCCGCCGGCGATCGATGGAACCCCGCCCGGCGCAAGTACCTTTGGAACCGCCGGTACGCCAGGCGCGCCTGCCGCTGCGTCTCCAACTCCCCGCTCGCCGCCCTGGCGGCGCGAGTCCATCGAGGGCGCCAGCCGCGCCGGTAGGCGATGCCACCGATCAGCACCAGGAACAAGATCGCCGCTCCCGCCCCCAGCCAGGCGTCCCGCCGGCCCGCTCCCGTCCCCCACGCGGCACCGGCCGCGCTCGCAATTGCGCCGACGTTCGTCCACACCTGTCCGGCGCTATCGCCCAACCCCCCTTGCAGCAGCCCTGCCAGATGCACCTGATGCACCCAATCGTAGTTGACGATCCACTCCTGCCACACGCTGGAGAGCGCGTCCATGACCATGCTGGCTTCAGGGAAAAGACTGGATTCGACCGCGCCGCTCGCCGGGGTGGCGTCGAAGGCGACCCAGCGCCCTCGGTTGAACCGCCGGAACGATGCGGGAGCAGGGAAGTACGCCTCCACCCAGGCATGCGCATCGCTGCCGCGCACGATGTATTCGCCGGTGAGTGAATTGTAATCGCCCAGCACAAAACCATTGACCACCCGGGTGGGGATCGACAGCGAGCGCGCCATGACCGCTAGCGCCGAGGCAAAGTACTCACAATCCCCCTGCGGCTGATCGAACAAAAACGTCGCCAGCGGGTCGGGGCCTTGTGGCAGATCCTGCAGGGTGTACTGATAGTGGGTCTGCAGGTACTGGCTCAACGCTTGCATCCGGTCCCAGGTGTCCGGCGCCGTCTTGGCGGTGATCGTGCGCGCCAACGCCGGAATCCGCGGGTCGAGGCTGTCGGGCAGTTGCAGCTCCTCGCTCAGCGCGCCACGCAGCCGCTCCGGGTTCACCGGCGGCGCTGTGCGCAGCGTTTGCAGGTCGGGCGGCGCCACGTCAGAGACGCCCGCATAGGATACGCCGCTAAAGCCTTGCCCCAGGCTGGAAAGCGTATCTGTGGTGCGGTCCCACGCCAGCACGGGGAACCGCGTCTCGACCCGCAGCAGATGGGACGGAAAAAACAACACCGGGCTGCCGATCGGCTCCAGCGTCACGCTATAGTGAACCACCTGCGCCGACTCCCGCCGTGGCGGCGGCATCCCCACCTGCAGTTGGCCGGCGTCGGTGCGGTACAGCGTGGGACTGTCGGGCGCATACCAGCGTTGCCCGTCAAAACGCGTCAGTCCCCGCCCGCGCCACGGAATCTGTTGGAATGCCGTGGCGTCGAACCCCGGGCCGGGGCTGGTGACGCGGATATGCATCACCGGCGTATTGGAGCGCTGCAGGCTGGCCACCGCACCCAATTGCACCTCGTCGCTGTATCCACTGAGCCCGTTCGGCGCCCGCGCCGCCCATGCGCCCATCGTCAGGCGCGGCAGCAGGAAAAAGATCACGATGCCGAACCCGGCGACGCTCACACTGAGCAATATGCTGAAGCGTAGCAGCGGGCGTAGCGGCGAGCACCGATTCGCGGTCTCCGGAGCGCGGCTCGCCCCTTGCGATTGCATCATCTCGTGCACCACCAGGGTGGCGATGAGCACCGCCAGAAACACTAAAAACAGCAGGAAAAACGCCCCCGAAACCGTCAGTAACGCCGCCGCCAGCACCTCCAGCAGCGCCAACAGCCCCAGCGTCATGTAATCGCGATTGGTGGTGGCCGAAAACATCTGGGCCGCGCCGGCGAGCACCACCAGGTGGAGCGTGGCGGCCACGAAGTCGCCCGACAGCACCATTCCATCCAGGACATAGATGGGCAGGTACAGCAGCAGCGCCGTAACCGTCCAGCGCACCGGAATCCGGGCTTCGAGGCCGCGCCCAAAAAGGTAGCCGCGCAACGCAAACGCGGCGCACACCGGCGCCATGACGAGCCAGGGCAGATCGCCCGTGATCGCCAGCGTGCCAAATCCGGTGGCCAGCAATAGCAACAGCAGCCCTTCAAAGTACCGGCGCAGCGGCGGCCCCATGAGCTTTAGTCTACGACTTCGGCGTCTCGCGCGGTAAGTGCCGCCCGTGCGCCGCCAATCGAAGCCCGCCCTCAAGCGAGCGATGCTTACGGTGCGAGCATCGCGGGAGCGACCAAGCGAAAAGTGGCGAGCCACCCGCGTCCCTGATTAGTGGCAAGCTGTTAGAGCCCTCATGCCGGAACCAGACACGTTTGGATGGACCTTTCATACCCCTCTGCCCGAGCAGACGGCCGCGTTTACCGAACTCGCGGTTGAACTCGGGGCGCAGTTTCAGGCCACGCTCATGAGCGCTCCAGATCCTGCCGGTGGCCTGCTGCTAAGGGCGCAGTTCGCCGGCGAGGCGGACGCCGCCGAAGCGCGCGGACGGGACTTTTGGCTGGAACTGCACAGCCGCTGCCTCGATGCCAACCTCTTGCTGGAGTTGGTCGACACCCCGTCCGCGCCAGCCTGGTCGCCGCTGTCGGCGCTGGCCCCTCTGGAGGCAGCTTGGAGATGCCACGAGCAGAGCGGGCATCCTCTGCCGCCAATCGAAGCCCGCCCTCAAGCGACCAGCGGGAGCGACCAAGCAAAAAGTGGCGAGCCACCCGCTCCCACGCCCCGGCGGCCTTCTGCTGCGGCTCCGGAGTCGGCCTTGGCGCCCCTGCGCCCGCCAATCCCCACCCAGCCCCTTTATGACCTGCTGCGCGCCGACGACCCCGATTTGGACCGGAACCTCGACGAGACCATCGCCTGGATCGAGCGTGCCGGCCTACCGGTCATTAACCTGCTCAGCTACCTCGACTTGCCCCTGTTCCAGTCCTACGCCGCCGAACATGAGGATGAGCGCGATCAAAACCAGTTTTTGCACATGCTCCACACCTGGGCGTGCTATCGCCGCTTCGGTGAGCTTCACGCCCGCATTCCACTTGAATTGGCCGAGGCCTTCACCGATCCCCGTTACCTGCGGCTGAACACCACCCAGTTCCGCTCCCCGGCTCCAGCGTTGTGTGTGCAACTGCCCGACTGGGCGTTCGCGTTGCGTCCCACCGCATCGAGCCGCCTGCAATGGGCCAAGGAGGTCTACCTTACCCACCTCGAGCCCCCCACCCCGGCCGACGACCGGGAACTGACCCTGATGATCGTCACCTACGACGAACGTGGCGATTTTGGCTTCGTCCCGCTGGAGTTGCCGCTCAGTTTGCCGGCCGTGGGGGAGTCGATCGAGGCCTTTTTTGCTCCCGGCCTCGACGATGCTGAACTGGGTGCCAACACCGCGGACCTGCGCCAGATCACCGTCATCGCCGCCACCTATTGCCTCTACGCCAGCAGCGCCGACCCGGCGCGATATTTGCACTCCACCTAAGGCGAAGCTCGGATTGGCCTCGATTCGGCTCCGGGCCAGACTGAACTCCAGTTTAGGAGTTCGCGCCGATTTGCCACTTCGTCGCTGCCTTCCATTAACGCTGGCCGTTGTGTGCCTCGCTGCGGGGACCGTTGCGGGGACCGTCGCGGGGACCGTGGGTCCCGTCCTGGCGGCGGCCCCCAAGCCGACCGGCGCTCCACCCGCCGTGTCGGCGGCCACGGCGCCGCCCAGCGCCAGCGCCTTGGTACGTACCGCGCAGCCCTACCTGGTTGACGCCGGGACCCTGCCAGCCGCCGCTGCCAAGTTTGCCGATGCCGGCGCAGTCGAACTCTATCACTTGCGCTATGAGCAGGTCATGCCCAGCGGACTGTCGGCGCTCGTCGTGCAGCGTGTGTTCCAGATCCGCAGTGCCGAGGCGGCCGATCTGTTCGCCCTCGACGACCTCTGGTACGACAGCTCCCGTACCGTGTTCCAACTGCAATACGCCCATGTCCTGCGCCACGGACAGGTGCTCGCCGGCTCTGATCGCGGCAACCTGAATTCCGGTGCGACTGGCAATCAGCCCCGTTGGGTGAGCCTGCCCCGGCTCCGCGCCGGCGATCGGATCGACGTCCTCTACCTGCTCCTGCCTGACCAGAGCCGCGACTGGTCCCTCCTCGCAGGACACTTTATCGGCAACCTGTTCGCATTTCGCGATAGTTTCCCGACCCTGCAGGCACGTTATGTACTCGCCTCCCGCCAACCGGTGACCTTCAGCCAAATGGCGCTCTCGCCGCCCAGTTCCGGCCACAATCAGGATGGCAGCCTCACTTGGAGTTGGGGAGCTGCCGATCTGCCCGCTTTCTTCCGGCAGCCCGGCGGCCCTTCGATTACTGACAGCTCACCCTTTGTCCAGGTCTCCGGCTTCGATTCCTGGGCGGCGATGGCCACTTGGTACAGTGGCTTGTTGGCGGAGCGCGCGCGCATGCCGCCCGGCTTCCAGCAGCAATTGCTGCGCTTGGCCCAGCCGCTGCCGGCGCACTCAGCGCCCACGCCCGCCGCCACCCGCGCCGAGGTGGACCGGGTGTGGAGCTATCTTGAGGCGCACCTAAATTACCGTGGCAACGAGAGTGGCGTCCACGCCTATGTCCCCGCGCCGGTGGCGAAGATTTTCGCTACCCAGCGCGGCGACTGTAAGGACGGCGCCCTGCTGCTCACGACCTGGTTGCGCGCCGAAGGCATCGAAGCCGATGTGGCGCTGGTACGCACCCCCGCCATGGGTCGCCTCGCGAGCGATGCCGACGGTGGCGGCGCCGCTGCCACCGTCGCCGCCTTTGACCACGCCCTGGTCTATATTCCCCTGACCGGGCAGTGGATTGACACCACGGCTCCCGGGTTGGTCGGTTCCGAACTCCCCGCCTCCGATCAGAACAGTCTGGCGTTGATCATCCGTGCCGGTCAGCGCCGCCTCGTGCATGTCCCGGCCGCTCCCGCCACCGCTAACGTCACCCGCCGCAGCGTCCGCCTCACGCCCGCCGGCCAGGGATGGTACCAGGCCGCCGGAGAGATCGAGGTCCAGGGCGCCGATGCCCCAGCTTTGCGGGAGCGTTACGCCGCCGCTGGCCAGCGTGCGGCCGCCTTGCAGGAGTGGCTGCGTTCCTACTTCCCCAAGGTTCAAGTCGATACGGTGGCGGTCGAGGGCGTGGCCCCCGCCCGGGATACGGTGCGCGTCAGCTTCACCGCCAAGCTTCATCCCCAGCACCTGACCGTCGCCTGGATCCAGCGCCATTACGCCAGCTTGATGGCTTCCGAAGTGGCGCGCCAGGAGTCCTTGGAACTTCCCCTGCGCTGGCAGCTCGACGAGTCCTGGTCGCTGCAGTTGACCGGCACCGATGCCTGCGCCGCCGTCCCGCCCTCGCCGGCCGTGCACCGCGACGGTCCTTTCGGTTCCCTCAACATTG
Organism: Terriglobales bacterium; assembly: GCA_025451775.1. Lineage (GTDB taxonomy): Bacteria > Acidobacteriota > Terriglobia > Terriglobales > SCQP01 > SCQP01. Next base: position 9,666 of record JANWJU010000025.1, on the reverse strand, counting down.
CCGTCGATTGCGACGCCGGCTGGCTGCGCGTCGACTCCCACGTCCTGCAGCCCACCGAGCGCGTCCCCGCCGCCAAATACGGGGCTTTCCGCGCCTTCTGGCAATCCGTCGACGCTGACCTCGACGCACCCGTGCAGTTCTCTCCCGCCCGCCGCCGCGTGGTCCTCACCGCTGACACTCGGCGTTGAAACGCCAGTGAAGGTACAATCACTCCGTTCAGTAGCTCGGAAGGAGTGCCCGATGAATCGACGCGATTTTCTCCGTGCCGGCCTGCCGCTGGCCGCCGTGCCCCTCGTACTGTCTTCCCGCTCGCGGGCGCAAACGCCCGCCAGCGATCTCGCCCTCCCCGCCCCTGGCGCCGACGGTTGGGTGTCGCTGATGAACTTTCGCGACCTCTCCGGTTGGTACACCATGCTGCAGCGCTCCGGACGTGGCGTTGCCGAGCAGCGCGGCATGGTGACGTTCGAAGATGGCATGCTGCACATCCTTGGTAACGAGGTCACCGATCAACCCGCAGAATCCGGATATATCGCCACCCTCAACGAGTTTGAGAACGTTCACATCCGGGTCGAGTACAAGTGGGGCGTGAAGCGCTTCCCGCCCCGTACCGAGACCAAGCGCGACAATGGCATCCTCTACGGCCTGGTGGGCGAGGACAAGGTCTGGCCGGAGATGGTTGAATGCCAGATTGAGGAGGGCGACGTCGGCGATGCCTTTTTGACGGCGGGCACCCGCTGCGTGCAAAACTCCCACGGCAACGGGCTCTTCGCGGGTGCGCCCGGCTACAACGGCTGGCCCCGCCCTGGCGCTACGCCCGCCTTCGGCCGCCGTGGTGGCACGCCGCCCACTCCGCCCGAGCCCACCTCCGCCCGCAAAATCAAGGACGGCAACTTCGAAAACCTCCATGACTGGAATACGGTCGAAGTGATGTGGCAAGGTGATCGCGCCGCCCACCTCGTCAACGGCCGTGTTGTCAACGTGCTCTCCCGCCTGCAACAGCCGGACCCGCAGCACCCCGGGCAATTTATACCCTTGACGAAGGGCAAGATCGCCATCGAACTCGAGTTCGCCGAGATCTGGTACCGGCGGGTGGAGGTGCGTTCCCTGGCTTGATCCCTCGCCCGCGCCAAGCAAAGTGCGCAGCACCCGCTTGGGGCTTCGGGGCCCCAAGCCGGTGCGAGCACAAGCGGGACGCGCGGCGAAGCCGCGCTGGGACCCGTGCCAATCAAATGCCGCTTGGCCGAAGGGCGCAGAGCGCGTAAGCTGAATACAATCGCCCGATGCGCAAGGGTCTCATGATTACCATCCTGGCGGTGGTACTGATTGGCTTGGGAGGCTGGTGGGTCTGGATACGCTCCGCCCACGGTTTCAGCGCCAACTCCAAGCCCACCTGGATTGAAGCCGAATTGGCTGCTCTCAGCCGCCGTTGGGCGCTGCCGGGCAGTCAAAACGACCTCAAAAACCCTTACCCGGCCACCCCGGAGCGGTTGCAGGTGGCGCACCAGCTTTTTCATACCCAGTGCGCCCTCTGCCACAACGAGAACGGTGATGGCCACACCGCCATCGGGGGAGCGCTGTATCCCAAGACCCCGGATCTAGGCGGCCAGACGCAGGCCAAGAGCGATGGGGCGCTGTTCTATTCCATCCGCAACGGTATCCGCTTGAGCGGCATGCCCGCCTGGAGCGGGCAGGACACCGACGAGCAGATCTGGGGCTTGGTGTCCTTAATTCGGAGTCTCAAACATCCATGAAGCTACGCTGGATAACCCTGTGCTTCCTCGCCTTGGCGATCGGCTTGGCCGGTCAAGACCAGACCACGATCACCATCACCGGCACCTCCAAATATCGTCTCGCCGTGCCGGATTTCGCTGCCGCCGCGGGCGTGACCGCGGCCGAGCAAGCGGTCTTCAACCAGGTGCTCTGGAACGATTTGTACCAGACGGCGGTGGTCACCATGGTGGGCCGAAGTCTGTACACTGCGTCGGCGCCGGCCACCGACGCCGACCTCAATAGCGCCGTCGTGCGCACCGCCTGGACGGCGCCTCCACTCGCGATTCAGCGCCTCGTATTCGGGCAGATGGTGCTCGTCAACGGCGGGCTGGTGGTTTCCGGCTATCTCTATGACGTCAGCCAGCCCCCCGGCGGCGGCCGCCTCCTGGCCCGCCGCTACGCCGATCCGGGCACGCCCGCGGGCGCGCGCGCCATTGCCCACCAGCTGGCCGATGATATCGTGGCCGCGCTCGGGTACGGCCCCGGCATCGCCTCCAGCAAGATCGCCTATATCAGCAACCGCGGTGGATCGGAAGAAGTCTGGACCATGGACTACGACGGCTTCAACCCGCAGCAGCGGACGCGCTTGCACGGCATCGCCTATTCGCCCCGGCTCTCGCCCAGCGGTCAGGAATTGGCGTTCATGAGCCAGATCGGCGTTCACCAGAAGATCCAACTGCTCTCGCTCTTGACTAATAAGCTACTCCCGTTCCCCAGCTACAGGGGCCTGACCATGTCGCCCGCTTGGTCCCCCGATGGCTCCAAGCTCGCCTTTGCCGCCAAAATGGGCGGCCAGAACTTGGATATCTATACCATCAACGCCAACGGTACCGGCCTGCGGCGCTTGACCCGCTCCAGCGGTTATGACAACCTGTCGCCGGTCTGGAATCCCAAGCCCCCCCCCGGTTCCGATGGCCAGATCGCTTTTGTCAGCAGCCGCACCGGACAGCCGCAGATTTACACCATGAACGCCGATGGCAGTAACCAGCAGCGCATCCCGCTGGGCGGTTATGCCACCAGTCCCTCCTGGTCGCCCAATGGACTGGTGCTGGCCTTCGCCTGGGTGCGGAACGGCGGTGGGGAGGACAGCGGCGCCCTGGATATTTATTTGTGGTATTTCCAGGATCAAAAGTATGTCCAATTAACCCATAATGGGGAACGCAATGACTTCCCCAGTTGGGCGCCCGATGGCCGCCACATCGTTTTTCAGTCGGGCGCGTCCTATCACAAGCAATTATTTTCCGTGGCGGCCGACGGATCGGTGCCGGTGCAGTTGACTCATGCCGGCGACAATGAAATGCCCAACTGGAGTTGGCATTAGAGGGAAATCAAGGGAATCGGCCACTTCAATCAGGAGAAAATGAGGAGAAAAATCCATGCGTAATCTGACCCTGCGGCGCTGTGTTAGCGCCGTCATCCCCGCCGTGGTTTGCCTGGGCCTGGCGGCGTGCGGCCACAAGGCCGTTCCGCCTCCGCCCGTGCCCGAGGCGGCTGCCCCGGCCGCGGCCCCCGCGCCCACCATCACCCTGAACGCCAACCCCACGGCGATTGAGAGCGGCGGGCAATCCACGCTTACCTGGACCTCGTCCAACGCCGTCCGGGTCGAACTCAATGGCGCCGCCGTCAACCTGAACGGCTCCCAGCCCGTCACCCCCACCCAATCCACCGATTATCAGATCGTGGCGCGCTCCGCCGACGGGCAGTCCGCCAACGCCGCCGTCCGGGTCACCGTGACCGAGCCGCCGCCGCCTCCGGTGGCCGCCGCCCCCGCCGCCGAGGACATCAACGGCGCCTTTACCGCCGCCGTGCGCGATGCCTTCTTTGATTACGATAAGAGCACCATCCGCCCCGACGCCCAGAGCGAGTTGAACGCCGACGCGGAATTTTTCAAGTCCCATCCTGGCGTGGCCATCAACGTGGTTGGCCACTGTGACGACCGTGGCAGCGCTGAGTACAACCTGGCGTTGGGCGACCGCCGCGCGCAAGCGGTGAAAAACTACCTGGTCTCGCAGGGTATCGATCCCAATCGCATTCAAACCGTGAGTGTGGGCAAGGATCAGCCCTTCTGCACCCAGGAAACCGACGACTGCTATCAGCAAAACCGGCGCGGGCACTTCACCCCTCCCGGCCAGTAGGACGGCGTTAAAATGACTACAAGCGGCGGCTCCGGGCAGCGATGCCCGGAGCCCGCCGTGGTTAATCTGCCCGGGCGGGAGGTGTCCATGCGAAATCGAAATTGGCTGGCAATGGTGGTGATGGCGGGGCTGTTCGCCCTGGTGCTCTCCGCGCCCGCGGTGGCTGAGGACAAAGGCGTCATCGCCCTGCAGCAGAGCGTCAGCCTGCTACTGAACCAGGTCAACGATCTGCAAAAGAGCCTGAACACCCAGATGGGATTGATTCAGGGCATGGTCACGCAGAACACCGACGCCGTCAGCAAACTTTCTGGCACGCTGGCGTCCATTCAGCATGCCTTGAATGGCAACCAAGTGGTCGCCAGCCAGCAGCAAAACTCCGAGGCGCAACAGTTTCAGGCGCTCGCCGACCAGATCGCGGACTTGAAGGCACGCCTGCAACAGATCACCACCACGCTGCAGCAGGTGCACCAAATGCAGCAGACCAGCCCCGCTCCCGCGCCTCTGGCGGCGCCCGGCGCCGCCGGCGCGGCAGGCCCAGATGCCGGCGCCGGTCCGGGAGCGTCGGCAGGTTCCGCACCCGACGCCAGCGCCGGGCCGGCCGCCAGCCCCGCCTCCCAGATCTATCAAAACGCGCTGACTGATTTCCAGAAGGGCAGCCCCAGGGCGCAGACCGAGTTGGCGGGCTTCATCCGCTCCTATCCCACCGACCCCGAGGTGCCGGATGCAACCTATTATCTCGGCACGCTCTATCTGCAGAAGCAGCAGTACAACGAGGCCATCGACTTCTTCAGTGATCTGATCGAGCAGTACCCGGATAACGCCAAGACGCCGCTGGCCGAGTTGAACAAGGGCATCGCCCTCTCCAAACGCGGCGACAAGCCCGCCGCCATCAGCGAACTGCGCGCGCTCGCCGCCAACTACCCCGGAACCGAAGCTGCCCGCCTGGCCGACAGCGAACTGCGCGGCCTCGGCGCCACCACCCCGAGCACCGCCCGCAAGCGCCGCTAATTGGCCGCGCTCCGTGCAGGAGTGACAGCGAACTCCTCCACGATGAGCTGCAACCGCTCGCCGTACACCGGGTGCGAGGTGTGTTCCAGGCGGAAGCGGAGATCCAGCCGCAGGTCCGTCGTCATCCGTTCCCAGCTCGGCCGCCCCGGGCGGCTTTGATAAGCGCCCTCCCGCCATAGGTTCCACACCAGGGCGGTCTGACGGTGACCGTCCTGCTCCACCACCAGCTTGGCGTGCCGCTCCTTGAGAATTAGTGGTGGGACCGCGATGCGCACCCCCCGGGCAAGAAATACTGGTTCTCGATTCCCTTCGCCCCACGGTTCCATGCGAGCCAGCTCCTGAGCCAAGGCCAAGGTGACGTCGCCGAGGCGAAGCTCGAAATCCGCCGCGACTGGCGCCAGGGGCGCTGCGCCGGCTGCCGCCGGCGTGCGGTTCACCCGCTCCGCGAGTGCGGCGAGCCGCTCGGCCGGCAGCGAGAAGCCCACCGCTTGCGCATGGCCGCCATAGCGGTCGAATAACTCCCGGCAGGCATCGAGGCGTTGCAACAAATGGAAGCCCGCCGGCGCCCGCCCCGAACCGTGCGCCTGCATCACCCCGTGGGCGTCCGCCTGCAAGCTGGCCACTAGCACCGCCCGGCCGGTTTGTTCCAGCATCCGTGAAGCGACAATGCCCAGCACCCCCCGGTGCCAACCCGCGCCGGCGTAGACCAGGACTTCAGCGACTTCAGCGTCGGCGGGCGCCGGCTGCGCGGCAATCGCCCCCTGGATGGCGGCACACGCCCGTTTACGATCCTCGTTGAGCGCCTCCAGCGCCTGCGCGCGCGCACCGGCGTCGGCGGGCGCCGCGAAAAACAACTCCACCACCTGCTCGGCGCCCCCCATCCGCCCGGCGGCATTCAGCCGCGGCGCAACGCGGAAGCTGATATCGCTGCTGGTCACCGCCCGTGGATAGTGGGGGATCGCCGCCTCCAGCAGCGCCCGTAATCCCGGATTAGCGGCCTCGGCCAAGCCCGCCAGCCCCGTGCGCGCCAGCACGCGATTCTCACCCAGCAGGGGTACGGCGTCGGCGACGGTGGCCAGCGCCACCAGCTTGAGATACGATCGCACGCCCGCGGGCGTCAGTTTGCCGCTGCGTTCGAGCAGCGCCTGCGCCAGCTTGAACGCCACCGCCGCGCCGCACAGGCGCTTGTCCGGATACCCACATCCCGGCTGGTGCGGATTGAGGATCGCCAGCGCGGGTGGCAGCTCGCGATCGGGCAAATGGTGATCGGTGACGATGACGTCCAATCCCAATTCGTGCGCCCGCCGCAGCGGCCCCAACTCCCGGATTCCGGTATCCACGGTAATCGCCAGCCGCACACCATCGGCCACAGCCTCGTCAATTAGGGCATCGCGCAGCCCATAGCCGTCGCCCAGGCGCTGCGGTAGCCGGTAGCTCGCCTCCGTGCCCAGCGTCCGCAGCGCCTGCCGCAGGATCACCGTGGCGAGCGTGCCGTCGACGTCGTAATCGCCCAGAATGCGGATGGGCTCGCCGCCGGCCACGGCCCGCAGCGTGCGTTCCACCGCCGCCTCCATGCCCAACATGAGCCCCGGAGCATGACTCTGACTCAGCTGCGGATCCAGGAATTCGGCCAGCGCCGCCGTATCCTCCCACCCACGATGAGCCAACAGGCGGGCCAACAGCGGCGACAGCCCCAGCTCACGCTGGAACCGCTCCGCCGCGCCGCTCACTTGAGCTGAACCAACCCCGCGACCGAGGGCGCCTGCTCGGCGGGGACCTGCTCGTCCCGCCAAAAGTCCATCATCGAGGTGTAGTGGACGCAGGCCACCGTGCAGTAGGGCGCGCAGCTCTTGGTGGTGTGATACTCCCGCCGGATGTCGTCGATTGTGTATTCCGCCAGCGGCTTCCCCGGAAACCCGCGCTGCTGGGAACAGTAGTGCACCAGGCCGTTCTCGCAGATATACAAATAGCGGCTCCCGGCACGGCACTTCCAGTCATTGGCTTTCGCCTGCGTGATGTTGTCCTGAAACCGGTTGAGGCGGGCAAAGCTGCGCTTGCCGAGATTGCGCACCTGCGCGTAGATGGCGGCTTCGTTGGCTTCCAAAGGCCGCAGCTGCCCGTGGCCGTCGTGAATGATGCCCACGGTGGTGATGAAACCCAGTTCGACCGCGCGGCGCGCAATGGTCAGAGCATCTTCCGGGTGTTTCACCCCCGAGCCCAGGACGGAGTTGATGTTGACCTCAAACTCGGCGTATTGCGCCAGCAGCTCCAGCTTTTTGTCCAGCACCTTGAGGCTCTTCACCGAGACCTCATCCGGCTGCACGTTGTCGATCGAGATCTGCAAATAGTCCAACCCTGCGCGGTTGAGCCGTTCAATTCGCTCCTTGACCAGCAGGTAGCCATTGGTGATGCATCCCGCCATCATGCCCTGGCTGCGAATGCGGCTGATAATATCGTCCAACTCCGGGTGCAGCAGCGGTTCGCCGCCGCTAATCGTCACCAGCGTCGTGCCCAATGCGGCCAACCGGTCCACCCGCCGGTCCATCTCTTCGAGCGGTACTGGCTGCGACACATTGTCGTACTCATTGCAATAGCCGCAGGCCAGATTGCAGCGGCGCATCGGCACCATGTGCACTTGCACGGGGTGCTCGGTCGAGCGCAGTCCCCGCCACAATAGGCGGAGTTCGCGGAGGCGGCGCTGCAGCGGCTTGCGTCGATGTCTCGGCATAATTAAAGATAACGGGTCAAAGGTAGTCTGCCCGTAAACGCCGAAATTGTCATCTTGGAACCGCCGAATGCGGCCAAAAGAATAGCGGGCGGTCGCGCCCCGCCAGGAGCAACAACGCCGTTCCTGCCCTCAACATCCATGCGGCTTTCGGCCAGAACAAAGTGCGGAACAAGGCCCTCAACTTTGAGGTGCTGAGGACGCAGCGACTTCGACATCCTATATCTATCCCGCCGAACGCGATGCCGCCGCGCAAGTGGGACGTCTGGCGGAGCCTTGGTATACGCGGGAAACGGGGTTGCTCAACCACGTCCTGACCACGCGCCAACCGATCATCCTTTATGCCAGCCACACCGATTTCGAGCAATCGCCGGTGGTGCCCGGCCTGATCCAGGAAGGCACCCGGGGCGTGACCCTCTCTTTGGGGCGCAAGGTGGTGCTTCCGCTGACTGGCACGCTCGCCGACACCGACCATGTGCTCGGTCACGAGTTGATCCACGCCTATCAGTTCGACATGGTTACAACTCGCGGCAGTCCAGAGCCCGGCGCTGCCCGCCTGCCCTTGTGGTTCGTTGAAGGCATTGGCCGAGTACTTGTCGCTCGGACCTGAAGATGCGCATACGGCGATGTGGCTGCGCGACGCCATTGCCCGCGATCAGATGCCCACCATCAAGGATCTCAATAACCCCAACAAATACTTCCCCTACCGCTTTGGGCAGGCGTTTTGGGCCTTCGTCGGCGAGGAATGGAAACGGGCCGCGCTAGCCGGCAACCGCCCCGTTCTTGACGCCACCCGTCCCGTCCCCACCGCCGACGTGCTGGTCGCCGGCAGGAAAAACGGAGGCGGGCTCAACGTCAGCCCCGCCATCAGCCCCGATGGCCAGTGGATGATGTTACCGGCCCCGGTGAAAGTGGCGCCATCGACCAGCGGGTGCGACCAAGCGAAAAGTGGCGAGCCACCGGCTAGACTGGAAGCGTGGCGCCGCCGCCCCAAGCCGCCCCGTTTGCCCGCCGCGCGCAGCGCTTGCTCCGCGTGCGGCAAGCCTTGGCATGGGTGCTACTGCTCGCCGCTGGCATCGTCTTGGGGTTGTATCTGGTGCGCCGCCATTCCACCGAGCGCGCCACCGCCCGCAACGCGCTGACCATCCCCCAACTGGGGCTGACCATCCAGCAAAGCGCGCACGGCGTCACCATCGCCAAGGATTCCGGTGGCAAACCGGTGTTCCGTGTCTACGCCCAACGCGCCGACAAGCTGCGGAGTTCCGGCACGGATGAGCTGCACAACGTCCGCATCGTCGTCTATGGCAGCGATGGCGTGCATTCGGACCAGATCGCGGGAACCGAGTTTGCCTACGACGAAAGCACCGGCGAGGCGACGGCCGGCGGTCCAGTCACGATTGACGCCGCCCTCGATGCCTCATCAAATACGACCGCCGCAAGCGGACCGTTGGCGCGCCCGCGGGCGTCACCGGCGGGGCAGGGAGGGCCGATGCATATCGAGGCCCAGGACCTCACCCTCAACGTCAAGACCGGCGTGGGCACGATTACCAAGGGCCTCCAGTTTAGCTACCTCAATGCGAACGGTTCCGCCGGCCAGGCTCGCGTCGACAGCCACGCCGGCCTGCTCACGCTCGGCGGCCAAGTGCGCGTGACTTGGAAACGGTCCGCCCAGCCTGATCTGGTGATCCGCGGCGAGCGGGCCGAGCTGCGCCGCCTCACCCTGGGCGGCCCCGATGCCGCCCTCCTCAGCTTGGCCGGTGGCGCCACCATGGCGAGCGGCGAGACCACCGCCAGCGCCGGTGAGTTCATTTTTCACTGGCGGGCCGACCGCACCCTCCGCCAACTGGATGCCCTCGGCCACGTCCCCGCCGCCGAAGCCGCGGCTGCGCGTCGCCTCACCCTCTCCGCCGATTCCGCTCGCGCCAACTTTGTTGCCGCCGGCCCCCATCACGCTGCCGTCGATCACATCGCCTTGGCGGGCGCGGTCGCCATCGCCGAACTTACGCCCCAACAAACCACCCGCTTGAC
>JANWJU010000024.1 GCA_025451775.1 Terriglobales bacterium | reverse complement strand
TCGCGGCGGTGACGGTGTACGCCTTCCAGATGGAGAACTACCTCACCATCCCCTTCCTGCTGTTGTTCGTGGTGGGCTACTACACGACCGGCCTGCTATCGATTTTCCAAGGCCGCTTCCGCCGCCCCGCGCCCGCGCCAACCGCCACGCCCGCCGCCGCGCCCGAAGCCTCTTAACCAAACCGCCGGGAGTTCGGGCAAACACCTGTTGCTTATTTCATCCCGGGGGCAAATCACGATTTCGGCGGCGGTGCAGCGGGCCTTAGGCCGGTCGCCGGGAACCTAAGTGGAATTCGAGCTACAGCCTGGAGCGGCGCGGCGGGGCCGCGCTGGGGCCTGAGCCAATCAATAGAAGTCGGAGCAGCTCTGATAGAAGCCACAGCGCGGGCAGCGCTGCTTGCAGCCGCGTTCTTCGAGCCGCATCGAGCAGTTGGGGCAGTAAGCGGCCGCATCCGCGGGCGCGGACGCGGCGGGCGGCGTTGGGTCGGGCCTTGATTCTGGCGCGGGTTCCGGCATCGGCCTACTGATTGACGCCGCTGGCGAGAAAGCCGCCATCGACGCACAGGATTTCACCGGTGACGAAGCTGGCGGCGTCACTGGCGAGGTAGATGGCCGCGCCCGCCAACTCCTCGGCCTTGCCAAAGCGGCGCATGGGCGTGCGCTGCAGGAACTCGTTGCCGCGGGCCGAACCCTCGATCAGCGAGCGATTGAGCGGCGTGGGAATCACGCCGGGGGCGATGCCATTGACCCGCACCCCGCGGGAGCCCCACTCCACCGCCAAAGTTTTGGTGAGCGACGCCACCGCCGCCTTGCTGGCGTTGTAGGCGGCCACCTCAAACAGCCCGACAAAGCTGGCCAATGAACAAATGTTGACGATCGCGCCGGAGCCGCGCTCCAGCATGGGGCGGCCAAAGATCTGGCAGGCGCGCAGCGTGCCCGTGAGGTTGGTGTCCAATATCGCGTTCCACTCGGCCTCGGGAACGTCAAGGCTCGAGGTCCGCTGCGTGCGCCCGGCGCAGTTGACCAGGATGTCCACCCCGCCCCACGCCGCCGTGCTCGCCGCCAGCAGCGCTTCGAGCGAAGCGCGGTTGGTGACGTCGGCGGTCAAGTGCAGCGTCCGCCGGCCCAAGTCCTCGATCGCGCGGGCGGTGGCGTCCACCTCCGCCCCGCGGCGGGAGACGGCAGCCACGTCGGCCCCAGCCTCGGCCAACCCCAAGGCGATGGCGCGGCCGATCCCCGAGGTCCCGCCAATCACCACCGCGCGTTTCGTGTCTAATGTAATTCCGGCCATAGTGTCGTCCCTACCAGTTCCAAAGTGTGCCATCCAGCTTGCGGTTCACGGGCAAATACGCCCGTTGATAAGGGTACCGCGCCGCCAGCTTCTCGTTGAAGCCCACGCCGTGGCCGGCCGACTCCCCAGGGTGCATGTAGCCGCCCTCGAAACGGTAGTCGTGCGGGAACACCTCCTCGGTTGCCGGCGCGAAGTGCATGTACTCCTGGATACCGAAATTGTGCACGGCAATATCGAAGTGCAGCGCCGTGCCCATGGTGATGGGCGACAGGTCGGTGGCCCCGTGGCTTCCGGTCTGCACGTGATGCATGTCGGCGTAGGCGGCGATCTTTTGCATGGGCGTGACTCCGCCGCCGTGCAGCACATCCATGCGCAGGTAATCGATCCACTGCTCGCGGATCAGCTTGTAGCAGTCCCACACCGAGTCAAACACCTCGCCCACGGCGAGGGGCGTGGTGGTGTGCTGGCGGATCACGCCAAAGCCCTCCTGCAGCTCCGCCGGCGTGGGGTCTTCCAGCCAGAAGAGGCGGTAGGGTTCCAGATCTTTGCCCAGCCGCCCGGCTTGAATGGGCGTCAGCCGGTGGTGGGCGTCGTGCAGCAGGTGCGGCTCGAAGCCAAAGCGCGCCCGCAGCTTCTCGAATAAAAGCGGCACGTGCCGCATGTACTTCTCCGTGGACCAGACGTGCTCCTCCGGCAGCCCAGCCTTCGCCGGCTCGTAAGCCGTCTTGTCGGCGGAGACGCCATAGGTGGACGGGAGGCCGGGAACGCCCGTTTGCGCGCGCACGGCGAGATAGCCCTGCTCGATGTACTTGGCGACTGCGTCGGCGGTCTCCTCGAGGTCGCGTCCGTTGGCGTGGCTATACACCATCACCCCGTGGCGGCTCTTGCCGCCCAGCAGGTTGTACAGCGGCGTGTTCAGCGCCTTGGCCTTGATGTCCCAAAGCGCGACATCGACGGCGGCGATGGCGGTCATCGTCACCGGACCCTTGCGCCAGTACGCGCCCCGGTACACGTACTGCCAGGTGTCCTCGGTCTGGAACGGATCGCGGCCAATGATGCAGGGCAGCACGTGATCGCTGAGATAGCTGGCCACGGCCAGCTCGCGCCCGTTGAGGGTGGCGTCGCCATAGCCGACGAGGCCGTCATCGGTGGTGAGCTTGAGGGTGACGAAGTTGCGTCCGGGACAGCAGACGAAGACTTGGGCTTCAGCGACCTTCACAGCGGCCCCGCGGCGGCGTAAATGCGTTCGGCAAGTTCCAGGCTGCGCCGGCCTTCGCGGCCATCGCAGGCGGGCGCGCGCCCGCAGCGCACGGCCTCGATAAAGTCGGCGATCGCTTGCTGATGCGGCCCGGTATTACTGATGGCTGCCGAGGAGGCGCGCTCATCATTTCCGCCCGGGCCGCTGGCGGCGGCGTCGACTAATCCGGCGACCTCATGTTTCAAATCCGCCCGCACGATGCGCTCGCCCTCCAGCACCACCGTACCCTCGGTGCCTGAGAGTTCGAGGCGGCGCTCGTAGCCGGGGTAGCAGGCGGTCGTGACCTCGAGCGTGCCCAGCGCGCCGTTGGTGAACTCAAGCAGCGCCAGCGCCGTATCCTCGCACTCGAGCTGGTGCAGCAGCCGCGCCGTGCGCGCCTGCACCCGGGCGACGCCGCCAAACAACCACAGCAGCAGATCGAGCGTGTGGATGCCCTGGTTGATGAGGGCGCCGCCGCCATCGAGGGCGCGCGTGCCGTGCCAGCCCTGGTAATACTCCGGCGGACGATACCAGCGCACCTGCGCGGCCAGCAGCAGGGGGCGGCCCAGGCCGCCGCCTTCGATCAAGCCCTTGAGCCGCAGGTTGGCGGCCTGGTAGCGCTCCTGGAAGACGACGCCGCAGCGCACGCCGGCGGCTTCGCAGGCCGCGATCAGGGCATCGGCGCGGGCGGTCGAGATGTCGATGGGCTTTTCGGTCAGCACATGCAGGCCATGGCTGGCGGCGGCGATGCCCAACTGCGCGTGCAGGCCCGAGGGCGTGCCCACAATCACCATGTCCATCGGCCGGTAAGCGAGAAACGCCTCCAGCTTGTCGAAGGCCGCGGCGCCGTGCGCCGCCGCCAAGGCCCCGGCGCGTTCGGCGCTGGTGTCGAAGACGGCCGCCAGCGCCACCCCGTCCATCGCCGCCAGCGCCCGCGCGTGCGTGCTGCTGATGTTGCCGGCGCCGATCAAGCCGACATGGATCGTCTTCATGAGGGCTGCGCCGCCTCCAATTCGCGCCAGCAGAGGCGGGTCGCAGCCTCGGCGCTGCTGACTTTTCCGGCGCCTGCGGCGCCCCGCCAATGCGTTTCCAGGCTCACCATCCCACGGTAACCGTCGGCATGAAGCGCCCGCAGTTGCGCCGCCCAATCCACCACGCCCTGGCTCAGCGGCGACCACGCCAGCCGCTGATCCGCCTGCGGTTGGCAGTTTTTGCAGTGGACGTGGCCGATGCGATTGACGGGGAGCCGGCGGTAGCCGGCGGGAAACGGATCGTCGCCCGCCATGGCGGCGTTGGCCGGATCCCACACCATTTGCAGGCCCGGAACCGCTGCCAGCGTCGCCGCCGCCTCGGCCGCGGTGGCGGTGTTGCACGCCAGTTCGTTTTCCAAAACCAAGTCCACCTCATCGGCCGCGGCCGCCGTGACGGCTTGGCTCAGATAAGCGTTGATCGCGGCCCGGTGCGGCCCCGCATCCGCGAGCCGCCAGAAGTCAAAGCAGCGCACCCGCGGCGCCGCGAAACGCCGGGCCAAATCGAGGCAGCGCTCCAGCACCTCCGGTTGTTGCGCGAACGTGAAGGCGGCGCCGAACTCATCCCGCGGCGGGCTGAACGCCGACGCCGGCGCTCCCGGCCAGTCCACCTTGAACAGCGGGCTGGCGATGCCGGCGACCCGCAACTCGTACTTGGCCAGAACGCGCCGCGCCTCGGCCAGCTCGGCCGCCTCCAGGTGTAAGAGGTTCTTGCCCCACAGCTCCCGCAGTTCGATCCATTCGCAACCCAACTCCCGCGCCACCTCGCAGGCGCGGCCGAAATCCTCGGCGATCTCGTCGCTGATAATGGCTAGCTTGAACGGTGTCGGCATTACAGAACAGCGTACTATGCCTAGGCTTGGGGCAGGTAAAACGCGAACAGCGCATCCCCCACGCCGAAGACGACGTACTGGCGTCCGTCCAACTCATAGGTCATGGGGCCGTTGCCGAGCGTGGCGCCCGCCTGGGTGTGCCACAGCGTTTTTCCGGTGGCCGGGTCGAGCGCCAACAGGTCGCCGTCGCCGTTGCCGGTGAAGAGCACCCCGCCCGCGGTGGCCAGCAATCCGCCCACGCCGCCGTTATGCCGCCACGCGATATGCCCATCCGCGGCCGCCAGCGCCAGCGTGAACTCCTGCCCGCCGCCCACCGGCTCACCCCGTCCGGCGTAGCCCTCGCCCTTGCCCAAGGCGGTGCGGTAATCGATGCTGTACTCCTGGGTGGCGTTGACGTAGAACAATCCCGCTGCCGGATCGTAGGCGGGCGGATGCCAATTGGTGCCTCCGCCCTCGGCGGGGACCACCAGCGTGCCCTGCGGCGCCGGCTCCTTGGCCGGATTGGGCTGCGGCTGGCCCGTGGGTCTGATGCCTCGCGTCCAATTGGTGGTGATGAACGGCGCCGTGACCAGGTGATGGCCGTTGGTGCGGTCGAGCACAAAGAAATAGCCGTTGCGGCTGGCCTGCGCCAGCAGCTTCCGCGGCCGGCCAGCGACGGTGGCGTTGAACAACACCGGCGTTTCCACCGCGTCCCAATCGTGGGTGTCGTGCGGTGAGGCTTGAAAGTACCAGGCCATCTTGCCGGTGTCGGGGTTGAGGGCGACGATCGAACACGTCCACAGATCGTCGCCCACGCGGGAGCGGCCGTCGTAGACGGGGTTGGGGTTGCCGGTGCCGAAGTAGTAGAGGTTCAGCGCCGGATCGTAGGTCCCCGGAATCCACGGCATGCCGCCGCCATGTTCCATGGCGTCGGCGCTGGGCCAAGTCTCCGAGCCCGGCTGGCCGGGACGTGGCTCGGTGAAAAACTGCCATTGCAACTCCCCGGTATCGGGGTCGCGGGATTCAATGTAGGCGGGGTTGTCCAGCGTGTCGCCGCCCACGCCCACGATCACATGGTTCTTGACGATGACCGGAGCCGTAGTCGAAAAGTAATCCAGCTTGACGTCGGCGATCTCGACCGTCCAGCGCGGCTTGCCGGTGCGGGCATCGAGGCAAACCAAGTGGTTGTCGGGCGTGACCAGGTAGAGCCAGTTGCCCAGCATGCCCAGGCCGCGGCTGCCGTTGCGATGTCCGTCGTTGGGCGGATACAGATAATGCCAGCGCTCGCGCCCGGTGCGGGCGTCAATCGCCCAAGCCACGTCCGGCGCCGAGAAGTAGAGCGTGCCGTTGACCTCGAGCGGGGTGGCCTTGCTGGTGCTGGCAAAGCTCTCGCCCCGGGCGCCGCGCGCCGCCGGATGCGACACCCAGGCCAGCGCCAGCTCATGCACGTTGGCGGCGGTGATCTGATGGAGGGCGCTATAGCGCTGCCCTGAGTAGTCGCCGTTGTAGGTGGGCCAGCCCGTGCCCGGCCGCAGCAAGGCTGCGGGCGTCAAGCCTAGACCCGGTCCCTGACTCGCCGCCGCCAGCGCCAACCCCAAAAGCATCAGCAATACCCGGCGTTTCACTTGAGTGTCTCCAGGTAGGCCAGCAGGTTGTGCAATTCGGCATCCGAGTATTTGCCGATCTGCTGCTTATGAAACGCCAAAGGATCGTGAACCGCCACCTGCACGCCCGGGCCGAGCGTAAAGGTCCGCTGCCAGCCATCGGCATCGCGCAGCACCACATGAAACTCCCCTTGGTGGATCAGCACTCCCGATACCGTCGCGCCCGAGGGCAGCGTGACCTTAACCGTCTCGGCGGCCGTCTCGTCGATGGCGCCGCGCGCGGGGGCAGGGTAGGCGATGCGCTTCAGCAAATTAGGCGGGGTGAAGCGGCCCGCGATGCCAGCCAGTGAGATCATGGTCCCCGGCGCCGTGTCCGAAACCGTATGGCAGGTGCTGCACTTCCCCGCCCCGTTGAAGTAGGCCGCGCCGGCGGCGGCGTTGCCGGTCATCACGCCCGTGATGGGGTAATCGAAGCGGTCCGCCGCCGCCACCACGCGGGAGTGCAAAAACTCCGCGATATCGCCGATCTGGCTCTCCGTCAACGAGCTAAACGCCGGCATGGACGGACCGCCCCCGGCACCGGGCCGCCCGGCGTGCACCACCACCCCAATCGTTTCGCCGTGCTGATCGCGCAACACGATGGGGGAGCGCAGCAGGTCCGGTCCACTGGCGCCGGTGGCATCGGCGGCGTGGCAAAAACTGCAGTTGGTGATAAACAGCTTCTGCCCCCGCGCCACCGCCGCCGGGTCCAGTTTGGGACCGGGGTGGTACTGCGTATCCGGCTGCTGCGCCATGGCCACGGCCCCCGCCAGCACCAGCACAACCCCCAGACACAGTAGAACCCGTTTCGGCATCGATGCTAGCGACAATAGAGCAGCACGACTGCGCCTGTCAATCGCCAGGGTCCGGTTTGGTATAGGATCGGGGACATTCCGCAATGCACGCTGGGAGGAACGATGGGTCTCGCTGATATCGACCGCAGACACTTCTTAAAGCGTGGGGTGACTGCAGGTGCTCTCGCCGCGCTCACCCCATTGCCCACCATGGCCGCGGCCCCATCCGCGGACAGCGACCGCGCCTACTGGGTCGAGGTTGTGACCAAGGTTGCCCATCCAGTTCTGCAGGCCGCGAGCGAGCGGCAACTGAAAACGAGGATGCCCGTAGAAGCGCCGCACGGCAATGTGGCCGACCGGCGGCAGTACACCCATCTTGAAGCGATCGGCCGCCTGCTGGCGGGCATCGCACCTTGGCTTGAATCTGGCCCCAATACCGGCGCCGAAGGCCGATTGCGCGCGCAGTATGCCGATTGGTCGCGGCTGGCGATCCAGTCGGGGACCGATCCGCATTCACCCGACTTTTTGAACTTCAACCACGGCCGGCAGCCCGTCGTGGATGCTGCCTTTCTCGCTCTGGCCATGGTGCGCGCCCCGACTGAGCTCTGGCACAAGCTGGACAAAAAAACGCAAGGCAACGCCATTGCCGCCCTCCAGTCGTCTCGCGTGATCCTTCCCGCTTACAGCAATTGGCTGCTCTTTTCAGCCATGGTGGAAGCGGCGCTGTCGGTCATGGGGGTGTGGTGGGACCCGATGCGCGTGGATGATGCGATCCGCACCGTCAACACTTGGTACAAGGGCGACGGCGTTTACGGCGATGGCCCGCCGTTCCATTGGGATTATTACAACAGCTTCGTCATTCAGCCCATGCTGTTGAATCTCCTCGACACCATCTCCAAGTCTTCCTCCGCGTGGGACTCGTTCCGGCCAGCAACCCTGGAGCGGGCGCGGCGTTTCGCCGCCATTCAGGAACGTTGTATCAGCCCGGAGGGAACATTTCCGCCAATGGGCCGTTCGCTGTGCTACCGCTTCGGGGCATTTCAGCTGTTGGCCGAGATCGCGCTGCGGCGCCAACTCCCCGAGGGAGTCTCTCCCGGGCAAGTCCGCTCCGCCCTTACGGCCGTCATGCGCCGCATGGTGGAAGCGCCGGGGACATTTGACGCCCAGGGCTGGTTGACGGTGGGATTTTATGGGCACCAACCTTCCATCGCGGAGTCCTATATCTCCACCGGCAGTTGCTATCTGTGCGCCGCGGCGTGGCTGCCGTTAGGGCTGCCGGCTACAGATCCATTCTGGACCGCGGCGGCGGCGCCCTGGACCTCAAAGCAAGTCTGGAGTGGCGCAGCGGTCAAGCCGGATCATGCGATCGCAGATTGATCGCACATTGATGGTTATCCCGGCGGTCGAGCTACAATCGCAGGCATACTGTCTGCACCGGTTCATGCCTGATCGGATCTGCTCATGCCATTCCTGAACGAAGACTTCCTGCTGGAGAGCGCTGCCGCGCGGCGCCTGTACCACGACTACGCCGAGCACCAGCCCATCCTCGACTACCACTGCCACTTGAACCCGGCCGAGATCGCCGCCAACCGGCCCTTCGAAGACCTGTTCCAGGTGTGGCTGGCCGGGGATCATTACAAATGGCGGGCGATGCGCGCCAACGGCGTCAGCGAGCGCTTCTGCACCGGCGACGCCACGCCCTATGAGAAGTTCTGCGCCTGGGCGGCGACCGTGCCCCGTTGCCTGCGCAACCCGCTCTACCACTGGACTCACCTCGAGCTCCAGCGCATCTTTGGCATCGACGAGTTGCTCAACCCGGCGACCGCGCCCGGCATCTGGAAGCGCGCCAACGCGGTCATCGCCGAGCGCCAGCTCAGCCCCCAAGTCCTGTTCCAGCAGTTCCAGGTCCGGGCGGTCTGCACCACCGACGATCCCGCCGACGATCTCGCCGCCCATCGGGCCCTCGCC
>JANWJU010000023.1 GCA_025451775.1 Terriglobales bacterium | reverse complement strand
TGTTCGGCGCCAGCGAGCTGATGCCCATCGCCGCCACCTACGATCCCCATCCCATCACCGCGCAGATGAACCAGGAGGCGACGCTGTTCCCCTACACCCGCACGGTGGAACCGGGGGCGGCGTCCACCTCGAAGGCGGTGGTGAGCCCGCTGGTCGAGACCACGCCGCAGAGCCTGGCCAGCACCAGCTTCACCGGCGGCAAGGTCGCCGTGGACGCCAGCGACCGGCACGGACCGCTGACGCTGGGCGTGGCCGGAACGCTGGCGGTCTCGCCGGCCGCGGCGGCGCCGGCAACCGCGGCCGCCAACTCCCCCGATTCGACCGAGGCCCGCTATGTTGTCTATGGCAGCCCGGATTTCGTTTCCAACTCGATCCTGGGTTTCAACGGCAACCGCGACCTGTTCCTCAACTCCTTGGACTGGCTCGCCAGCCAGCAGGACTTCATCTCCATCCGTCCCAAGACGGCGGCTAACACGCCAGTGAATCTGTCGGCGGCGCAGATGCGCTGGGTGCTGATCATCTTCCTCGGCGGCCTGCCGTTGATCGTGGTGATTATCGGCTGCGGCATCTGGTGGCGCCGCCGCGCACTCTAGGAACAACTCCCATGAAACCCTGGATTCGCCTGGTGATTGCCGTGGTGGTGCTGGCCGTGGTGGCGGGGGTGCTCTTCTGGCCGCATAAGCCGGCCGCGCCGGCGCCCAGCGCCGTCCCGCTCATCAAGGTCGATAACGCCCAAGTCCAGCAGGTCACCATCACGCAGCCCGGCCAGCCTACGATCCAGGTCGAGCGCTCGGGTAACAGCACCTGGAAGATGACCCAGCCTTACGCTTACGCCGCCGATGGCGCCGCCGTCACCAGCCTGCTCGATACGCTCGGCAACATCACCAGCACGCAAAAGATCGGGCCGGCCGATAACCTCGCGACCTTCGGCCTGGACCACCCCAGCACCATCGAGCTGACACGCAGCTCCGGCAGTCCCCTCGACTTTCAATTTGGCGCGACTACGCCCATGGGGCAGAGTTTTTATCTCCGCATCGGCTCGGGCCCGGTCGAGATGGCCGATGGCACCGTCCGCGATAGCGTGCTCAGGAATGCCTTTGCGCTGCAGGACAAGACCATCCTCTACTTCCCCGAGGACCAGGTCACCGCCATCGACGTCACTCAGGGCGGCAAAACTTTGCACCTGGATAAGGTGAAGGACGCCTGGCCCGCAGCCCAGAAGGATAACGTGCAAGCGCTGCTCGATGCGCTTTCGGGCGCGCAGATGGCGGCCATGATCGATCCCGCCGGCAAGGTCACCCCGGCGATGCACCTGACCCCGCCCGCGGTCACGCTCAAGCTCACCTGGACCGGCGGGACGAGCGCTGCATCGCCTGCCGGCTCTGGACAGATCGAGGTCGGCGGCAAGCAGGACGACTCCAACGATTACGCCCGCACTTCCGTCTCGCCGGCGATCTTTTCCATCAGCACCTACCTGGTCGACGACATGACCAAGCTGCTCGCGCCGCCGCCCGCACCCGCCACGAAATCCTGATTTTTCGACGGCTAACGCCGTGCGGAATTTTGCCGCTTGACATATTCCTATATAGGAATGTAATATGGCTTCCATGGCACGGGCCGCAACCACGTCGGATGCCTTTAACGCCGTGGCCGAACCGCGCCGGCGCGCGATTCTGCGCTTTCTCGCCGATCGGGAGCGCCCGGTGGGCGAGATCGTGGCGGCGCTGAAGCTGGAGCAGCCGTCGGTCTCGAAGCATCTGAAGGTGCTGCACGAGGTGGGGCTGGTGCGGATGCGGCGCCAGGGCCGCTGCAAGCTGTACCGGACCGAGGCGGCGGCCCTGCGCCCGTTGCACGAGTGGACGGGGCAGTTCGAGCGCTTCTGGCGGCAGCAGTTGAGCCGGGTGAAGGAGCGGGCCGAAGCCAAAATGGAGGCATTAAATCCAACGACCAATCCAAACAAGGAGAACTTATGACGACGACAACGATGTCCGCAGTGGAGGAGCTGACGCTCACCATCAACGAAGAGATCCATGTGAAGGCCACGCCCGAGGTGGTGTTTGAGGCACTGCTCGAGCAGCTGGGGCCAGGGATGCTGGGCCGGGAAGACAAGCCGATGCCATTGCAGATCGAGGCGTGGCCCGGCGGGCGCTGGTACCGCGACCTGGGTGACGGCAACGGGCACTTGTGGGCGCACGTGCAGGCCATCAAGCGGGCGGAGCTGCTGGAGTTCTACGGACCGTTGATGATGTCGGCGGCCGCCGTCTCGAACGTTCAGTACCGGCTGAGTGCGGTTCCGGGCGGCACGCTCATCAAGTTCCACCATTTCGCCCTCGGCGTGGTCTCGAGCGAGTTCAAGTTGAACATCACCAACGGCTGGAAACGCATCCACGAGCGGGTCGCGCAACGCGCCGAGGCGCGTTAACAACCCTCCACCGACGGACCAAGCCGGGCTCAGGCCCGCCCTAATCTCGGGGGCAGATCCGCGTTGTGGGGCGGGTCTGGCACCAGCGGTCGCACGGCGGAAGCGAAACCGGAGATCCGACTATGCCCCCTGGGCATGGTTTGTCATTTTGTTGTTTTCGTCCTCGACCATTTCGACTTCTGCATCCAGGCGATGCGGTATCTCTTGCTGGCCGCCCGGGTCTTGTGGCGTCGCCGGCGCGCTGAGACGGATGCTGCGGCCAGATCCGCCCGCCGAGCGGAGGGCGATACACTAGGGCGTGGCGTTTTCTGAGAATTACGACGTGGCCGTGGTGGGCGGCGGGCATGCGGGCGTGGAGGCGGCGGTGGCGGCGGCGCGCATGGGCCTGCGCACGGCGCTCTACACCATCAACCTCGACCTCATCGCCCAGATGTCGTGCAACCCGGCCATCGGGGGCATCGCCAAGGGGCATATCGTGCGCGAGGTGGATGCGCTGGGCGGCGCCATGGGCGAGGCCATCGACGCGGTGGGCATCCAGTTCCGGCTGCTGAACACCAGCCGCGGGCCGGCGGTGTGGTCGCCGCGCGCGCAGGCGGATAAGAAGCTGTACCGCATCCGCATGCGGCAAGTGGTGGAATCGGAACCCAACCTCAAGATCCGGCAATCGGAGGTGGTCGACTTGGTGGTCGAGGCCACGCCCGGCGGCGGCCGCCGGGTGCGTGGGCTCAAGCTGCGCGACGGGCGGGAGATTGGCGCCGGGGCGGTGGTCATCACCACCGGCACGTTTCTCAACGGCCTGATTCACGTGGGCGAGGTCACCTATCCGGCCGGGCGCAGCGGCGAACCCGCCGCGCACTTTCTGGGCGAGTCGCTCAAGCGGCTGGGCTTCGACTGTGGACGCCTCAAGACCGGCACCCCGCCCCGGCTCGATGGCCGCAGCATTGATTGGGCGGCGTTTACGCCGCAGCCGGGCGATGCCGAGCCCACCCCGTTCTCGTTCAAGACGCGGCGCATCGAGCGGGAGCAGGTGCTCTGCTACAGCACCTTCACCAACGCCGCGACCCATCAGGCCATTCGCGACAACATTCACCGCAGCCCGCTCTACTCCGGCCAGATCGCCGGCGTGGGCCCGCGCTACTGTCCCAGCATCGAGGACAAGGTGGTGAAGTTCCCGGAGAAGGACCGGCACCAGATCTTCCTCGAGCCCGAGGGGCTCGACACGCACGAGATCTACGTCAACGGCATGTCCAGCTCGATGCCGCAGGACGTGCAGGCGGCGATGATTGCCAGCATCCCGGGCCTGGAGAGGGCGGAGATGCTCCGCCCCGGCTACGCCATCGAGTACGACTTCGTGCAGCCCACCGAGCTGCGCCCCACGCTCGAGACCAAGAAGATCGCGGGCTTGTATCTGGGCGGCCAGATCAACGGTACTTCCGGCTACGAGGAGGCCGCCTGCCAGGGCCTGATGGCCGGCATTAACGCCGCCCTGCAGGTCAAGGCGGAGCCGCCGCTGGTGCTGAGCCGGACGGAAGCTTATACAGGCATTCTCGTGGATGACCTCATCGCCCGCGGCGCCGACGAGCCCTACCGCATGTTCACCTCGCGGGCCGAGTTCCGCCTGCACCTGCGCATCGACAACGCCGACCAGCGCCTCACGCCCCACGGCCGCCGCATCGGCATGGTCGATGACGAACGCTGGGCGTTATTCGAGGCCAAGCGGCTCCGCATGGAAGCGCTCACGGCGTTTCTGCTGAGCCACCGCCGGCCGGATGACGGCGGGGATGGCGCCTCGGTGGCCCAGTTCCTCAAGCGGCCCGAGGTCACACTGGATCAGTACCGGGCTTGGCTAGGCGCGGAGCTGCCCGAGTTGATGGCGGAGCAGGCAGCCGCCGATCCCGCCGGCTGGGAGCTGAAGAGCGTCGAGACGGCGCTGAAGTTTGAAGGCTATCTTGTCCAGCAGCGGCGGCAGATGGACCAGCTCCGCGCCGCCGAGGCCAAGTCCATCCCCGATGGCTTCGACTACCAGGCGCTTTCCGGCCTCTCGACCGAGATGCGGGAAAAGCTGACCCGCGTCCGCCCGGTCACGCTGGGCCAAGCGGCGCGCATCCCCGGCGTGACGCCGGCGGCGATGTCACTGCTTTTGGTGCATTTGGAGATCCGAAAGCGCGAGACCGCTGCCCAGATGCGCTGACGCCCGGCGAATCGAGGCAGCTTGGAAGCGCCACGAGCAGAGCGGGCGCCCGTTGCCGCCGCTCGAAGCCCGCCCACGAGCGACCAGCGGGAGCGACCCAGCGAAAAGTGGCGAGCCACCCTACATCGAAAAACCGCTTCGTTCCGCGGCTAATGAGCTCCTCCCGCGGGCGGTAATTCGCTTGGCGTCAAAACCCACACATCGGCCGGCGGCCACGTCTGCCACCCCCCGGTCGATCTCAATCTTTAATTCCGCCAGACGCCGCCGCTGCAGGTCGCGCTCCCGGCTCCAATGCCGAAGTGCATCCCGAATCGCCTCGCTGGCGGAAGTATAATCCCCCGCCTCGACAGCGGCCTTAAGTAACGCGGCCACGTCCGAACGAAGGCCTCGAAACCGGGGCCGGATTAGGAGCCCATCAGGTCGGCGCGGGTGATGCGCAGGCCGTTGAGGTTGCCGAGCACGGTCAGGGCCATCTTGGCCGGGTCGAAAGCGGTACTGGTGATGCGCTGGACGTCCTCGGCGGTGACGCGCTCGACGTTCTCCAGCAATTCGTTCATCCCGATCGAGCGGCCAAAGTAGATCTGCTGCCGTGCCAGGTTCGACATGCGGGCGCCGGTGGACTCCAGACCCAGCATCAGGCTGCCCTTGAGGTTGTCCTTGGCGCGGCGCAGCTCCTCGGCGGGCACAGGGGTATCGCGCAGGTCGCGCAGCTCTTTCAGAATCGACACCACCACCTGGCGCACGGTCTTGGCGCCGGTGCCGGCGTAGACGCCAAACAAGCCCGCGTCCCGGTAGGGGTTCAGGTCGCTAAAGACCGCGTAGGCGAGTCCCTGGCGCTCGCGGATGTTCTGGAACAGCCGCGACGACATCCCGCCCCCCACCACCGTGTTCAGCACCGACCAAGCGTAGCGGTTCTCGCTGAGCAGCGACTCGGCCGGCATGCCCAGGCAAATCTGCACCTGCTCGAGCTGCTTTTTGTTGCGCAGCACGATGCGGGCGTGCGTGGCCGGAGGCAGGTCCTGGTGGCCGTTGGGCATCCGTTTCTGGTCGTCGAACCAGCGCCGGGCTAAATCCACCAGACGTTCATGCTCCAGGTTGCCGGCGGCGGCGATGAGCAGGTTGTTGGGCGCGAAGCAGTGCTGGAAATAATCCACCAGCTTCTCCTGCTGCAGCAGCTTGACCGTTTCCTTGGTGCCCAGGATGGGACGGCCCAAGGGGTGGTCCTTCCAGAAGTTCTGGGTGAAGATCTCGTGCACGAGGTAGTCGGGGTTGTCCTCGTCCATCTTGATCTCCTGCAGGATGACGCCCTGCTCGCGGATGATGTCCTCGGTCCGGAACAGGGGGTTGAGCACCAGATCGGCGAGCACCTCGAACGCCAGCGGCACATGTTCGTCCAGCACCTTGGCGTTGAAGCAGACGTTCTCCTTCGAGGTGAACGCGTCCAGGTTGCCGCCGATCGAGTCCACCGAGCGCGCGATCTCCTCGGCCGAGCGATGGCTGGTGCCTTTGAACACCATGTGCTCGACGAAGTGGGTGATGCCGTTCTCGGCCGCCTCCTCGCGCCGGGATCCGTTCAGCACCCAGATGCCCATGGTGACCGAGCGCACGTGCGGCATGCGTTCGCTGACGATGGTGAGGCCGTTGTCGAGCACGGTGCGGTCGATAAGCTGGTGCTCGGCGGCAGCGTTCACGATGGGACTGTCAACGGAGACCGTAACGGGATTGGTGACGGGACTAGTGACGGGGCTGGACACGGTGGACCTCCCGCTGCTCCGGGCTACGATTCATTGTGGCACACCCCAGCCGCCGTTCCGGGATAGCGGCCAAGTGGATACTGGCACTGATTCTAAACAACTTATGCCATGTCATGGCGGAGCGTTTTTGCCATTCTGACCACAAATGGTGATAATCTGACCACATGAGGACGGTCGGAACGCTGGAAGCCAAGACGCATCTCTCCGAACTTCTGGACGCGGTCGAGGAGGGAGAAGAGGTCATCATCACCCGGCACGGCAAGGCGGTGGCGCGCTTGCAGGCTGTCAATTCGGATCGGGAGGAGCAGGCCGCGCGCTGGCGCGTTGCCATGGCCGAGGCAAAAAAGGGACAGAGTTCATTCCTCCGGCCGGGCGAGACGTGGAAGGACTATACCCACGGCGGGCATAAATATTGAGCGCGTTTGTCATGGACGCATCGGCGTTCCTGGCTCAACTTTACGGCGAGGCGCCGGCTGCGCCTGGGAAGCCAATCAATACGGCGGGCGCATTGGTCCCGGTGATCTGGCGCATCGAGGTATTGAATTCATTCTTGATGGCGCTCCGGCGCGATCGCTTTACGTCCGTACAGATGGACCGGATCGTGACGGAGTTCCTGAGCCTGAACATAGACACCGACGGGGACCCGGTTGAGGACCAGCGCATTCTGGAGTTGGGGCGGCAATACCGGCTGACGGCCTATGACGCAACTTATTTGGAGCTGGCATGGCGCCGCAACCTGCCACTGGCCACGCTGGATGCCGAGTTGCAACAGGCGGCGCGGCGCGCCGGCGTACCATTGATTGCATGAGCTCCACCATCGCATCCGAGGCGCCAGCCACTCAGGAGGCGCCGGAAGCGCTCGCTCTGAGCCCGGAGGAGCTGGCCGAGCAGTTGCCAGCGCTGCGCCCGGGCCGGAAGATGCCGCGGTACCGGGGTGCACAGATTTTCCACGCGCTGCACCAGGAGTATGCCGGTGATTGGGAGGCAGTGCAGACGCTGCCGGCGGAGGCGCGTTCGCGGCTGGGTGAACATTTCCGGCTGAACTGGCCGCGCATCGCCCAACGGTTCGCCTCTGTCGACGGCACCATCCGCTACCTGCTGGAGCTGGCCGACGGCGCCACGCCGGCCGGCGCCGTACCAGCCGCGCCGGCCACGGTCGAGGCCGTCTATTTGCCCGACGAGGTGTTCGACCGCGCCGGCGCTTCGGTTCGCCGCCGGACGACGTTCTGCATTTCGACCCAGGTGGGGTGCGCGGTCAACTGCCAGTTCTGCCTCACGGCCACGCTGGGGCTGATGCGGAGCCTGACCGCGGGCGAGATCGTGGGTCAGGTGCTGACGCTGCTGCGCGAGCATGAGCTGCGCCCGGGCAAGGGGCTGGACCGGGTCAATTTGGTGCTGATGGGCATGGGCGAACCGTTTTTGAACTATGAGAATGTTGTCCGCGCGCTGCGCCTGTTGACGTTGCAGGAGGGCGCGGGCTTGGCGCCCCGCCGTATCACCGTCTCCACCTCGGGGATCGTGGACAAGATCCGGCGCTGGGGCCAGGAAGGCGTGGAGACGTTTCCCCGCGGCCGGCCGCGGCTGGCGATTTCACTGAACGCGCCGACGGACGCCCAGCGCCAGGCCATCATGCCGCTCAACCGCGGCCAAGGCGGGCTGGCGGCACTTTTGGCGGCGGTGCGGACCTTGCCGCAGGGGCCGCGCGAGTACGTCACCTTCGAGTACGTGCTGCTGGCCGGCGTCAATGACAGCCTCGACGACGCCGCGCGGCTGCTGGCGCTGGTGGCCGAGGTGCGCTGCAAGATCAACCTCATCGCCTGGAACATGGGGCCGTCGCTGCCGTTCCGCACGCCCGCGCCGGAACAGGTGTTGGCGTTTCAGTCGCGCCTCGTTGCCGGGGGGGTGGCCACCTACATCCGCCGCCCGCGCGGCCAGGACATCTACGCCGCCTGCGGGCAATTGTTTAACGCGGGCACCCGGCTGACGCCGCCCGCTCGTGCTCGCGGCGGGGCGGGGCCCCGGAGCCCCACCCCGCCGCTGCGCTAAGCCGGCCGGACATCGCCGCTGGTCACGAGTGAAAACGAACCGTCGGGGTGGCGGAGGCGCAGAAAGCCGGATTCGTCTAGTCCCGCCGTCACGCCGCGCAAGGCGCAGCCGCCCATCACGCTGCCGCCCACGACGACCTCCAAGCCGCGGGCATAGCGGGAGCGGGACTCGAACTCGGCCAGCACCTCGCGTTCCCGTCCGGCAAAGCCGAGGTAGCGGCGCTCCAGCTGGCGGACCACGGCCGCGCACAGCTGAAGCCGGGACACTGGGGCGGGCGTGTGCCACTCGAGGGCGGTGGCGATCGGTTCCAACTCCGGCGGGAACGGCTGCGGGGCGACGTTGATGCCGACGCCGAGGACGGCGAAATCGGGGTTGGCTTCCAATAAAAGGCCGCAGAACTTCCTGCCCTCGAGCAGGAGATCGTTGGGCCAGCGGATCTCGGGTCGCAGACGGCAGCTCTCCTCGACAGCGTCGGCCACGGCCAGCCCGAACGCCAGCGTGAGCGGCAGCGTCTGTTGGGGCGTGAGGCGCGGCCGCAGCACCAGGCTGAGGTACAGTCCGGCGCCGGGGGGCGAGTGCCAGGCGTGGCCGTGGCGGCCGCGGCCCTGGGTCTGGGCCTGGGCCAGAAACAACGTGCCTTCGCTGGCGCCCGCCGCCGCCGCCTCCAGCGCCGCTTGTTGGGTCGAGGGCAGGCTGGCGGCGGAGTGGATCGCCGCCCCGAAGCGTCCTCCGGCGAGCAGCGGGCGCAGCTCGGCCGGCGCGATCACGCGGGAATCGGAATGATCCGCATGGACAGATCCACCGCGGGCGCCGAGTGCGTGATCGCGCCCACGCTGATGAACTGCGGACCGGCTTCGGCGTAGGCGCGGACCGTCGCCAGCCGCACCCCGCCGGAGACCTCGACCGGCACCTTGCCGGCAACGGCGGCGATGGCCGCGCGCACTTCCTCCGGCGTCATGTTGTCCACCAGCAGGCGATCGGCGCCCCCGGCCAGGGCTGCGCTGAGTTCGGCGAGCGTGCGCACCTCGATCTCGATGGGCTGGTCGGGACGCCGGTTCGCCCGCGCCCGCTCCAGCGCTGGGGCGATGCCGCCCGCCAGGCGGATGTGGTTGTTCTTGATCAGGATGGCGTCGCTGAGATCGGTGCGGTGGTTCTGGCCGCCGCCGCACGCCACGGCGTATTTATCCAGTGCGCGCATGCCGGGCGCCGTCTTGCGGGTGTCCA
>JANWJU010000022.1 GCA_025451775.1 Terriglobales bacterium | reverse complement strand
GTGGGGTAGCCGGTGCCGGGTTTGGTCTCGACGTTGTTCCACCACATGTACTCGGTGCCGGAGCGGCTGGTCCACAGATTTTTGCAGGCCAGGCTGCAGGTGTGGCAGCCGATACACTTGTCCAGGTGGAAGACCATCGAGATTTGTGCGCGAACATTCATGCGGAGAACCTCGTCAATCCATGGGCGGTTTTTCCGCCAGTTTATGCACGCGCACGTAGGTGTCGCGGTCGGTGGCCGGGGGGCCGTAGTCGTTGAAGCGGTAGGTGTGCTGGCCGTAGCCGCCCACCATGAGCAGGGGCTTGAGGCGGATGCGGGTGAGGCTGTTGGTGCCGCCGCCACGGCGCCCGCGTAATGGTGAGCGCGGGAACCCCACCGTGCGTTCCGGCGCGTGATAGAAGAACGCCATTCCCCGCGGCAGCCGGGCACTCACCACCGCCCGCGTGACCACCACCCCGTAATCGTTGTAAGCCTCGATCCAATCGTTGTCGCGCACGTCGATGCTGGCCGCGTCGAGGTCGTTGAGCCAGAAGGGTTCGATGCCGCGCGAGAGGGTGAGCATGCGCAGATCGTCGGAGTAGGTACTGTGGATGTGCCACTTGCCGTGGGGGGTGAGATAGGCGAGCGTGATGCTGTTGGGTTCGACCGTGCTGCTCTGCAAGTTCAAGCTGTTCTCCAAGCTGATGGGAGGCTTGAAGGTGGCGAGCGATTCACCGAAGGCGCGGTAGCCGGGGTGGTCGAGGTAATGGCTCTGCCGCCCGGTGAGCGTGCGCCAGGGGATGAGGCGCTCGACGTTCTGGGAGAAGCCGGTGTAGGCGCGGCCATGATTGATAATCCCGGACCAGCACGGACTGGTCAGCAGCCGCCGCGGCTGGACCACCACGTCGTCGAAGGTGTAGCGCACGGCGCGCTGCTCGCTGGCCAAATCGGTGAGCGGCAGGCCGACGGCTTTCTCCTGGGCTTCGAATCCCCGGTAGGCGACCTCGCCGTTGGTTTCGGGAGCGAAAAACAACAGGGCGTTGGCGGCGTACACGGGATCGACCAGCGACGGGTAGCTGTGGCCGTTGAAGCTGTAGCTCGGCGACTTGCGGGCGAACTCGTCGTACAAGTCGGCTACTGGGATGTGGATGCCGCGGTCCTCGACCCCTTCATTGCGCAGTTCCGGACCCAGCGAGCTGAACTGATGGATGAGGTTGGGGTAGTCGCGCTCGACCAGCGTCAGGCGCGGCATGGTGCGCCCGGGGATGGGTTCGCACTCCCCCACCGACCAGTCCTGCACGGTGGGTTGGGCGATCTCGTCGGCGGTGTCATGCAACAGCGGGGTGGTGACCAAATCCTCGATCGGGTGCGGGAAGTGCGGCCCCGCTAGCTCGCTGAACTTGGCCGCCAAACGGCGGAAGATCTCCCAATCCGTCTTCGATTCCCAGCACGGCGGCACAGCCGCGCTCAAGGGATGGATATAGGAGTGCAGGTCGGTGGTGTTGAGGTCGTTTTTTTCGTACCAGCTCGCCGCCGGCAGCACGATGTCGGAGTAGAGCGCCGAGGTATCCATGCGGAAGTTGAGATCGACCACCAGGTCCATCTTGCCGGTGGGGGCGACGTCCTTCCAGGTGACCTCGTGCACCGCCTCCTTGGCCACTTCCTCGGCGATGGCGTTCTCGCTGGTGCCGAGGTAATGGCGCAGGAACAGCTCGTGGCCTTTGGCGCTGCTGTGGATGGCGTTGGCGCGCCAGATGAGCCAGACGCGGGGCCAGTTGATGGCCGAATCCGGCTCCTGCACGGCGAAGCGCAGCTTGCCGTGGCGGAGCTGCTCGACCACCCAGTTTTGAATCGCCTCGGGCGTTTGGGCGCCGGCGGCGCGCGCCTCGCGCACCAGCTCGAGCGGGTTGCGGGAGAACTGCGGGAAAAACGGCAGCCAGCCGCTGCGCACCGCGCGCACCTGCAGGTCCATGGTGTGGTCCACGGCGAACGGGCCCTCGGTGGGGCCGGGCTCGGGAAAGCCGCGCTCATAGCGCCACTGATCGCTGTGCACATAGTGGTAGGAGGGGCTGTTCTGCAGCCGCGGCGGCTTCACCCAATCAAGCGCCATGGCCAGCGTCACCCAGGAGGCCATGGGCGCCAGCTTTTCCTGGCCGGTGTAATGGTTCAGGCCGCCGCCGTTGACACCAATGCAGCCGCACAGAATCAGCGCCGTGATGCCGGTGCGGTAGTGCAGGTTGGCGTGGTACCAGTGATTGATACCGGAGCCGACGATGATGGTGCACTTGCCGTGGGTGAGCTCGGCCGTGGTGGCGAACTCGCGCGCCAGCGCAAGGACGGTTTGCCGGCCCACGCCGGTGTAGCGCTCCTGCCAGGCGGGGGTGTAGGGCAGGTCTTCACGCTCGTAAGCGCGCTCATAGGCGGCGTCGGTGGTATCTTCATCGGGCTCCAGCCCCCGGGCCACGTTGTACTGGCCCATCATGAGGTCCAGCACGGTGGCGACCAGCACCTCCCCATTGGTGGTGGTGATGCGGCGCACCGGCACGCGGCGCTGGTAGACGCGCTCGCTGCCGTGCTCGACGAAACGCACCGGCGCGGTCTCGGTACTGCCTAAAAAACTGATCTCGGGATCGATGGCGGAGCCGTCCTGGCCATCCTTCATCTCCAGGTTCCACTGCCCCTTTTGCTGCTGCCAACGGTGTCCGGACGCGCCCTGGGGCGAGCGCGGCTCGGCGCTCGTGCGGTCGAACACCAGCAATTTCCAATCACCGTTCTCCGTTCCGGCGTAGCGTGGGAGGGTCGAGGCGCGCACAAACGCGCCGGCCCGGTAGCTGTCCCCATCCGCCTCGAGTTCGACCAGAAAGGGAGCGTCGGAGAGGCGGCGCTGGTAGTCGGTGAAGTAATCCACCTGGCGGCGTTGGTAGTACTCGGTGAGGATGACGTGGTTGACCGCCATCCACAGCGCGCCGTCCATGCCGGCGTGCACCGGCAGCCACCAGTCGGCGAACTTCGACACCTGGCTGAAGTCGGGCGAGAGCACCACCACCTTGGCGCCGTGGCCGCGGGCCTCGGCGGCGAAGTGCACGTCTGGCGTGCGCGTCATGGAGAGGTTGCTGCCGGTCACGACGATGTATTTGCTGTTGAACCAGTCGGCGCTCTCGGCCACATCCGTCTTCTCGCCCCACACCTCGGGCGAGGCGGGGGGGAAGTCGGCGTACATATCGTAAAAGCTGCCCACCACGCCGCCCAGCAACTGCAGAAAGCGCGAGCCCGCCGCGTAGCTCAGCATCGACATGGCGGGGATGGGCGAGAAACCGTAGATGCGGTCGGGACCGTACTGGCGGATGGTATGCAGCAGGGAAGCGGCGGTGATCTCCAGGGACTCCTCCCAACTGCAGCGCCGGAATCCGCCCTTGCCCCGGGCTTTTTGGATGCTGGTGCGGGCCGCGTCATCCGCCATGACCGCGGCCCAGGCGTCGACGGGATCGGCGTGGAGGGCGCGGGCGGCGCGATAGTGGTCCAGCAACACGCCGCGGGCGTAGGGGTACTTCACCCGGATGGGGCTATAGATGTACCAGGAAAAGGTGATGCCGCGCTGGCAGCCGCGGGGCTCGTAGCCGGGCAGGCTGGGATCGAGTTTGGGGTAGTCGAGCGCCTGCATCTCCCAGGTCACGATGCCGTTTTTGACGAACACCTCCCAGGAACAGCCGCCGGTACAGTTCACGCCGTGGGTGCTGCGCACCTTGGTGTCGTGCTGCCAGCGGTTGCGGTAAAACTCCTCCCACTGCCGGAGTTTGGGGTTGACCAGGTCCTGAATCCAACTCACTTTGCCCCCTTGTGCGCTGCCTCCGGGCGGGTTGCCGCCGCCACCAGGTCGGCGCGCCGCGGCGCGTGGCGCGCGGCCTCGACCAGGCGGCGGCGAACGCCCGCCGTGTGCCGCCGCCCCAGCACGGCCGTGATCGCCAGCAGAATTAGAAAGGTGATGAAGGCCCAGGCCGCGATGGCGGCGGTGGCGCGCTGCGGCGGCCGGGCGGCGATGCTTTGGAAGTAGGCGGCCAGCGCCGCCTGCTCCTGCGGCGTCAACTGGTGGCCGTGATAGAGCGGGCGCATGGCGGGGAAAAACAGCGTTTGCAGGGTGGCATCCACGCCGAAGGGACCAATGCGGGTATCAATCGTGGTCAGATCCGGTCCCAGCCCGCCGCCGTTGGGGAAACGGTTCCCGGCCGCGCTGTGGCAGGCGATGCAGGCGGGTCCGCCGTTCTGAAAACGGACCTGCCCGCTGAAGAGTTGCTCCCCCAGCGCGATCAGCGCCGGCGACGGCGGCGCCGGCGGTGGCGGCGGAGTGGGCGCGGTGGCGGCGGGCGCCTTGGCCGCGGCGGCGGGCTTCGGGGGCCTCGCCCGGCCGGATGTTGGGGCGGCCGGAGCTGGCGCGGGCGGAGCTGCGGCCGGCGGTGATTGGCCTGGAGCTGCGGCGGGCGCGTGGTTGGGGGCGGCCGGAGCCGCGGCCTTGCCAGCGCTTAAAAAGGCGATGATTGCGTTCTGCTCCTCCGCTGTCAATGCATGCGGGCCGTAGATGGGCGCCATGCTGGCGGGCAGGTGCGCGCTCAAGATGTCGTTCAGGCCGGCAGCTCCCAGCGCCGCGTACACGGACGAGAGATCCGGCCCGATGGTGCCGCGGTTGGCCATGCCCAACTGCGGCGCGCTGTGGCAGACGGTGCAGGGCGGCCCGCCGTTGTGGAGCGGCGTTTGTCCGCTAAAAAGCGCGGCGCCCGCCGCCGCCGGCGACCCCGGCGCCTGGCCCGCCGCGAGGAGGGCGGCACCGGCAGCCAGCGCCGCCATCAAGATGTAACGCCGCGATTTCGTGGCGCGATGCCCGCTGGAGGTCACTTTTGCCAATATAGTTCCTGGATTCTGCCGGGCCTATAGCTTAGTAGCGATGATCGCATACCTGTTGTGATTTTGGTCGCAAACGGGCGCGCCCATCCCCTCCGTTCACCGCCGCATCGAGGCCGCCATTCAACGTCTGCCGAGTCTGCCACGTAACTTTCGAGCGCGTTCCATGGGAGTGTTCGAGTTGACCGAAAGGATCCGTGGAATGGACTGCGCGCCCACACCACGGCTGGCGAGAACCTCGGAACCATGCCAAAATTAGTGGACCGGCGCGTGGCCAGGTAGCTCAGCTGGTAGAGCAGCGGACTGAAAATCCGCGTGTCGGCGGTTCAACTCCGTCCCTGGCCACCATTCGTCCCGCCCACCCAACTGTCTTCCCGCCGCCGCATCCAACCGGGCGAGATGCGGTGGGCCAAGCTGATTCAAAATACCGTTCGCGCGGCGGGCGAAGACGATCTGCTGAACTGGTCGGCTGCGCTGGCATTCTACTTTTTGTTCGCGCTGTTTCCCGCCATTCTCATTGTGGCGGCGCTGCTGGGCACCTTCGATCTGCAGGGGTTGACGCAGAATCTGGTGGCGGCGCTGGGACGGCATCTGCCCCAGCAAGTGGCCGCCATGGTGGTCGGAGAACTCGATGACCTCCTGCGCCGACACGTTCCTGGGCTGATCAGCACCGGTATTGTGGTGCTGTTGTACTCGGCGTCCCAGGGGTTCACCGCATTAATGGCGGCGCTCAACGTCGCCTATGAGGTGCCGGAAACACGCTCCTTCGGTCGCCGCACGCTGCTCGCCTTGGGGTTGACGTTGAGTGCGGGCGCGGCCATGGCGCTGGCGCTGGGGCTGGTGGTGTTGGGAGAGTGGGCGCTGCCCATCCTGGCGAGGCGGGCGTTTCTGAACATGAGCGGCGCGCTGGGGCGGGTGTGGCCCGTGATCCGCTGGGCGGCGACGGTCGCATTTCTGGCGCTGGCGGTGCGGTTGCTCTACCGCTACGCGCCCAACGCACGCCCCAGCGCCAGCGGCGGCTTTGCGGCGGTGGGGTTTGCGCTGGCGCTGTGGATCGCGGCCTCGGCGCTGTTTGCCGTCTACGTCGACCACTTCAGCTACTATGCCGCTGTTTATGGCTCACTCGGGGGCGTCATCGCGCTAATGCTGTGGCTCTATATCCTGGCGCTGACGCTGCTGCTGGGAGCCGAGTTCCATAACCAATTGCTCAAGCAGCGCGGCGCCCAGCGCGAGATGCCGCGGCCGCGGAAGAAGGCCGCGTGATGCGGACGGTACGGCGCCGTGGTCGATGGCCGCGTGCTACCGCTTGACCACGGCTCCCCACTCCTCTGGGCTGCAATCCTTCGCGTGCCGGGAGAACAGCCAATGGTGCCCATCCAGATCCTCTACGGCGTACTGATATTCCCCGTACTCTGTTGCGTGAGGCTCCTCCAGAATCGTCGCTCCCGCGGCTTTCGCCCGGGCGTAGTGCTGGTCCACATCTTCCACAAACACCGTCAACGATTGGGTTCCATATCCGAGTTGCGCCGGTGATCTCTCTCCGGCGCCCGACTGGCGCACCTGAATTGCGGTTCTGCCCACCCGCATCTGCCCG
The DNA here is from genome assembly GCA_025451775.1 of Terriglobales bacterium. Classification (GTDB taxonomy): domain Bacteria; phylum Acidobacteriota; class Terriglobia; order Terriglobales; family SCQP01; genus SCQP01. The sequence continues at coordinate 18,869 of JANWJU010000022.1, read as the reverse complement.
CCGCTCGGACCATTGCCATAACGATAGTGCTCCTGAAAGCCGAAAACCCTGGTCAGCCAAGCCATCGCCTCTTCCAGTTTCTGATACTGCACATGGGGGAGCACGGTATCGACGGGCACGGAACGATTCGCTGGCGTCATCGCAGGGATTGAATTCCAATGTTGGAGTGGATGCTATTCTCGATGCATGCCCGTCCGCAAAACTGCGCGCCGCTACACCGACGCCCAAGCCGCCGCCGGCATCAAGGCGCCGCTGCCCGAGCTGGAGACCTGGCCCAACCAGTACGCCGGTTATGAGATCGCCATCGCAGTGCCCGAGTACACCTCAGTGTGCCCCAAAACCGGCCTCCCCGACTTCGCCGCGCTCACCATCACCTACATGCCGCGGGCGCAGTGCGTCGAGCTGAAATCGCTGAAAGAGTACCTGCTCGCCTACCGCAACCTGGGCATCTTCTACGAAAACGCCGTCAACCGCATTCTGGATGACATCGTGGCCGCGACCAAACCCGTCTGGGCCCGGGTCGAAGGCAGATTCACGCCCCGCGGCGGCATCTCCAGCGTGATCACCGCGAGCTGGCCGCGTCCCCGACGCTAAGGTCAGCGCAGCGGGGGGGCGGGGCGAAGGGGCCCCCGCCACCCCGCGAGCACAAGCGGGCGGCGAAGCCGGGCGCCCGCGTTACATCTTATAGTGCCCGGTATCCTCTTCGCCCAGGTTCTCCAGCCAGCGGCGCAGCTCTTCGCTGGAGCCGGGATCGGCGGCAGCTTGCGCCACGCGCGAGCTCTTGAGCACGTCCTCGTCCACGTAAATGGGGCAATCCAAGCGCAGCGCCAGCGCCAGCGCATCGCTGGGACGGGCGTCGAGGGTGATGGTTTCGCCCTCGTGGTCGAGCCATAGCACGGCGTAGAAGGTGTCGTCGCGCAGCTCGTTGACCACGATCTTCTTCAGGTGGGCGTTGAAGCCCAGCAGGACCTGCTTGATGAGGTCGTGGGTCATGGGCCGAGGCGTGGCGAACTTCTCGATCTCCAGCGCGATGGCGTTGGCTTCGTAGATGCCCACCCAGATGGGCAGCACCGTGCTCCCGTCGACATCCTTAAGGATCACGATGGGGGTATTGGTGGAGGCGTCCATCATCAGGCCGCGGATTTTCATTTCGACTTCCATGGCAGATTTGACCTCCTAGCGCAGCTCCGGCTTCGGGCTATGGGGCCCCGAGCCGGAGTGAGCGTAAGCGGGACGCTCGGCCCAGCCGAGCTGGGGCCCGCGCCCGTCAAGATGCTGGCCCACGAAGCTGTTGGGTCCGGCTTTGTCGATTTGGACTTGAACGTAGGCGCCCGGATCCAGCGCGTTCCGCGGCAGGGGCGCCGTCGTCGGAGCGGTCTGGCCCAAGATGGCGAGTGCCGGCGGCGCGGCCACCGGCGCCGGCAGGGAACTGCTAAAGTTTACGACGCGGTTGGAGCTGGATCGGCCAGCCCATTGGTTCAGCTTGGGGTGGTAGGCCTCGACCATGACCTCGAGGTTGCGTCCTACCCACGCTTGGTTGTCCTCAAGCTGCAACTCCTGTTGGCGCCGCTGCAGGATCATGAGCCGCTCGGTCTTCACGGCGTCGGGGATATCGTCGGACCCGGCGCCCCAGGCTCCAGCCTCGGTGTGGGGACGAGGCGAGTACTTGAAAATGAAAGCCCCTGAATACCGCACCGCGTGCATCATCTCGGCGGTTTGCTCGAAGTCGGCATCGGTTTCGCCGGGGAAGCCGACGATGATGTCAGTAGTGATGGCCAGCGGCCGCGGACAGGCGTGGATGTCGGCAATGATCTCGAGGTATTGTTCCCGGCTATAACCGCGGCGCATGCGGTCGAGCACACGATTCGATCCGGATTGCACCGGCAGGTGCACATGATCGCAGAGCACCGGGTTGGCGCCCATGGCGCGCACGATCGCGGGGGTGAAGTCGCGCGGGTGCGACGTGGTATAGCGCACGCGCTTGAGGCCCCGCACCTCGCCCACCGCGGTCAGCAACTCGGCAAAGTTGAGCTTCGCTGGAGAGGGATCGCGGTAGGAGTTGACGTTCTGCCCGAGCAGCTGCACCTCGGTGTAGCCCATGGCCACCAGGCTCGCCACTTCGGCCAGCACGCTGGCGCTGGCGCGGCTGCGCTCGCCGCCGCGGGTGTAGGGAACGACACAGTAGGCGCAGTGCTTGTCGCAGCCTTCGATAATGGTGACGTAGGCGCGGTAGGGGTGGTCGCGGCGGGTGAACTCGGTCTCGAACGCCTCCTCCGGCGCCTCGCCCAGCCCGGTCACGCGCGGCTCGCCAGCCTCAAGCTGGGCGATCAGCTCCGGCAGGCGCGCGTAGCTGGCCGATCCGGCCACCAGCGTCACGTGGGGGGCGCGCTTGAAGATCGCCTCCCCCTCCTGTTGCGCCACGCACCCCAGCACGCCAAACGTCTTGCCCTGCTTTTTCAGCGCCTTGAAGTTGGCCAGCCGGTCGAACACCTTCTGTGCCGCCTTGTCGCGGATGCTGCAGGTGTTGAACAGGATCAGCCCGGCCTCCTGCATGGTCTCGACCGGGGTGTAGCCATGCGCCATGAGCGTGCCTGCGACCCGCTCGGAGTCGTGCACGTTCATCTGGCAGCCAAACGTCTCCAGATAAAAGGTTTTCGGGGTTTCCGCCGTGGCCGCCACTGTGCTCAGTATACCGCCCGTGCCCCAGCTCCGATGACGCGGTAGCAAGGTTCTATGCGGGACGTGAAAATCACGGTGCTGCAAAATCGGCCCAAGGACTAGGTGGACCTGGCGGCCGCGGGCCAGCGCGTGCTCATTTATGGGACACGGGAGTGATCGCCGAACTGGTGCCACCCGGGCCGGACTGCCTATCGTGGGCCGATGATCCTTGGAAAGTCGAGGGCGTTCGGCAAGGCTGGTTGCGCCCCGCGCTCATCAAACCCAAAGGTCCGCCCAATCGCTTCCCCTGTATGAAGCTGGCCGACCTCCTCGCCGATCTCGACGAGAGCTGGCGTGATCGTGACCTCCCTTGACCGGCAAGCATGCTATAGCTGGTCTGTAGCGAGCGACGGTGCCCCGGGGCGGCGTCCCTGGGAATAGCTGGAAAGAGGCGTCCCGGGCCGCCGGTCTCAGCGCAGCAGTTGCTGGGCGCCTTTGAGGGCGTATTGGAGGGCTTGGTTGGGGAAGATGCCCAGCCAGAGCGTGACGCCCAGGCAGCTGGCCAACGCCAGCCAGAGGGGGGCGGTGTTGCGGGCGCAGGCGATGGGCTCGCCCTCCTGCGGGCGCATGTACATGTAGACGATGACGCGCAGGTAGTAGAAGGCGGCCAGGGCGCTGTTGAGCAGCGCGATGACGGTGAGGCCGATGAGGTGGGCGTCGAGGGCGGTGCGGAAGACGAAGAGCTTGCCGAAGAAGCCGCCGGTCATGGGCACGCCGATCAGCGAGAACAGGAACATCGACAGGCAGAAGCCCAGCCAGGGGAAGCGGAACCCGAGGCCGGCGTAATCCTTGAGGTTGACGTAGGCTTCCTCGCGGTGCGCCCAGTGGCTGATGACGGCGAAGGCGCCGATGTTCATGGCCACGTAAGCGGCGAGGTAAAACAGCACCGCCGAGGCGCCGCCGGGGCCGAGCGCGGTGAAGGCCACCAGCACGTAGCCGGCTTGCGCGATCGAGGAGTAGGCGAGCATGCGCTTCAGGTTCTTTTGGTACAGCGCGCCCAGGTTGCCGATGCACATCGAGAGGATGGCGGCCGTCCAGAACAGCCAGAACCAGCTCGCCGACGAGCCTTGCAAAGCGACGTAAAAGATGCGCAGGGCGACGGCGAACGCCGCCGCTTTCGGGCCTGCGGACATGAAGCCGGTGACCAGCGCCGGGGCGCCTTCGTAGACGTCCGGGGTCCACATCTGGAAGGGGGCGGCGGAGACCTTGAAGCCCAAGCCGATGAAGATCAGTCCGGCGGCGGCCAGCACCAGCGCCGCGTGGCTGATGCCGCCCGGTGAAACGGTGAAGCCGTGGGCCGCCATCACGTAGAGGTTGGTGGTGCCGGAGGCGCCGTAGAGCAGCGCGATGCCGTAGAGGAAAAAGGCGGTGGCGAACGAGCCCAGCAGGAAGTATTTGAGCGAGGCCTCGGTCGATTGCGCGTTGTGGCGGCGGTAACCGCACAAAACGTAGGTGGCAATCGAGCTGATCTCCAAGCCGATGAAGATCATGATGAGCTCGACCGAGCCCGCCATGAAGCCCATGCCGACGGTGGCGAACAGCAGCAGGGCGTAAAACTCGCCCCGGTCCAGCCCTTGCTGCGGCAGGTAATCCATGGCCAGCAGCACGATCACCGCGGTGGCGGCGATCAGCAGGATGTGCATGAATATGGTGAACGCGTCCACGCGGAACATGCCGCTGAAGGCATCGCCAGCGTTGGCGGCTTGCACCCAGACGGTGGCGAGCGCGACCAGGCAGCCGATGAAGGCCACGCAGGCGCTGAGGCGGGCGCGGCTCGATCCGGTCGAGATGGCCTTGGCCGGGCCCTCGATCATCATGATCACCAGGGCGAAGACCGAGAGCACAATCTCGGGCAGGATGCGCAGGTAGTAGACGCCAGGAACGAAACTAGCTGGGATTGCGGGGCTCATTGTCCGCCTCCGGTGGTCAGGCGTGCCGCGGTGCGCGCAACTAATGGGGGCGGCGCCGTGCGCCGCTGGGCGGCGGTGGCGGGGCTCGCCGGTTGGAACACGGCCACGTTGGCAGCCGTGGTGGCGGCGGTCTTGTTGAGGAACCAAGGCGAAGCCAGGCCCATGAACAGCGTCAGCGCCCCGATCGAGCTGAGCACCAGAATTTCGCGCCTGTCCAACTCTTTCAGCACCTTGTTTTTGGCGTTGCTCAGCTCGCCCCAGATGGTGTTGCGCGTCCAGTGCAGCAGGTACAGCGCCGCCCAGATCACGCCGGTGGCGGCGATGATGGCATAAACGTGGGCGTGGGCCACGGCGGAGGTGAACGTGCCCACCATGATCAGGAACTCGCCCACAAACCCGTTCAGCAGTGGCAACCCCACCGACGACATCACGATCAAGACGAAGAAGCCGGCGTAGATGGGCATGACCGTGGCCATGCCGCCGTACTCCTTCATGTCGAAGGTATGGCGCCGTTCATAGAGCATACCCACCAGGACGAACAAACCGCCGGTGGAGACGCCGTGGTTCAGCATTTGGTAGATGGCGCCCTGGGTGCCGATCTGGCTGAAGGTGAAGATGGCGATGATGATGAAGCCCATGTGGCTGACCGAACTGTAGGCCACCAGCTTCTTCATGTTGGGCTGCACGAACGCCACCAGCGCGCCGTAGACAATCCCGATCAGGCCCAGGATCACGATCCACTCCGAACACAGCTGCGCCGCGCGCGGGAACAGCTCCAGGTTGAAGCGCAGCATTCCATAGGGGCCCATCTTCAGCAGGACCCCGGCGAGCAGCACCGAACCCGCCGTGGGCGCCTCGACGTGGGCGTCGGGCAGCCAGGTGTGGAAGGGGAACAGCGGGACCTTGATGGCGAAGGCGATGAAGAAACCCAGGAACAGCACCAACTCGGTGGTGGGGCTGAGCACGAACGCGCCCGAGGCCAAGCCCGCCTTGATGACGGTGAAATCGAAGGTGCCGGTGAGGTTATACAGCCACAGGATGCAGCCCAGCATCAGCAGCGAGCCGGCCATGGTGTAGAGGAAGAACTTCACCGCCGCGTACAGGCGCCGCTCGTGGCCCCAGATGCCGATCAGGAACGCCATCGGCACCAGCGTGACTTCCCAGAAGGTGTAGAACAGGAACAGATCCAGGCTGCAGAACACGCCCAGCATCCCGGTCTCGAGCAACAGCAGCAGGATGAAGAACGCCTTGGTGTTCTTCTGCACCGACTTCCACGACACCAGCACGCCGATGACGGAGAGGAACGTGGTCAACACCGACAGCCAGAGGCTGAGGCCGTCCATGCCGACCAGGTACTGGATATGGAAGGCCGGAATCCAGCTATGGCGCTGGATGAACTGGAAGCCGCCCGAGGTGCTGTAAAAGTGGAACGGCAGGTGCAGCGAGACCAGGAAGGTCAGCGCGGTGAACACCAGCGCGACCTTGCGCACGGCCGCGTCGCCGCGGACGCACAGCAGCGCCACGATGCCGATCAACGGCAGGAAGACGGTCCAGGAGACGATGGTGTGGTTGAGGAAATTCATCAGACCGTGCGGCCTCCCAGATACAGGTAGAGCAACACCACCGCGGCGCCGAGCACGATCCAGGAGGCGTAGCTGCGGATCTGGCCGGAAGCCTGGCGGCGCAGGCCGTCCCCGGCGATCTCGGCGGTGGTGGCGACGCCATTGACGGCGCCGTCGATGAGGGTCACGTCCACGCCACGCCAGAGCACGACGCGGGAGAAGGCGGCCAGCGGCCGCGTGATGAGGGCGCCGTAGACTTCATCAATCCAGTACTTGTTGAGGACCAAGTCGTACAAGCCGTGCATGCCGCTGGCGAGCTGTTCCGGCAGCTCCGGATTTTTCATGTAGAACAGCCAGGCGAGCGCCAGGCCCAGCACGGCGATGCAGACCGAGATGACGCTGACCGTCATCTCGCCGCCGGCGATGGCGTGCACCGGCAACGGCGGAACGCCAGTGTTGAAGATGGGATCGAGGAAGTGTTCGAAGCGGTCGCCGATGCCGATGTAGCCACCCACCAGGGCCAGGAAGCCCAGGATCATCAGCGGCCCGGTCATCACGCCCGGTGATTCATGGGGCAGATGGCCATGCGCGCCATGGCTGTCGTTCGAGGCATGGGCCGGCGCCTTGGGGTCGGCGAAGAACGTCACGAACAGCGCCCGGAACATGTAGAACGACGTCATGCCGGCGGCGACGGTGCCCACCGCCCACCACAGCGCGCTGCCGTTGCCGCTGGTGAGCACGTCGTAGAGGATCTTGTCCTTGCTGTAGAAGCCGGAGAAGAAGGGGATGCCGCTGATGGCGCAGGTGGCGATCAGGAAGGTGATGAAGGTGATGGGGGCGTACTTGCGCAGACCGCCGGGGGATCCGGCGCGGATCTTCCACATGTCCTGTTCGCCGCTCAAGGCGTGGATTACGCTGCCCGCACCCAAAAACAGCAGGCCCTTGAAGAAGGCGTGAGTCATCAGGTGGAAGACGCCGGCGCCGTACATGGCCGCGCCGCAGGCCATGAACATGTAGCCCAACTGGCTCACGGTCGAATACGCCAGAACCTTTTTGATGTCGCGCTGCAGCAGGCCGATCGAGGCCGCAAAGAACGCGGTCAGCGCACCCACCGCCAGCACGACTTCGAGTGCGTGCGGGGCGCGGTCGTAGATGGAGGCCGAGCGGCACACCATATAGACGCCGGCGGTGACCATGGTTGCGGCATGGATCAGCGCCGACACCGGGGTGGGGCCTTCCATGGCGTCGGGCAGCCAGACGTAGAGCGGAAGCTGCGCCGATTTGCCGGTCGCGCCCACGAACAGCAGCAGCGCGATGATGGTCAACGGCCCGCCCCAACTGGCTTCCACCGGCATCTTCTGCACCATGGGGAAGAGCTGGGTGTAGTCGAAGGTGTGGAAGCGGTCAAAGATGTAAAACAGCCCGATCAGGAAACCCAGGTCCCCGATGCGGTTGACGACGAAGGCCTTCATGCCGGCGCGGTTGGCCGAGTCCTTGTTGAAGAAGTACCCGATCAGCATGTAGCTGGCGAAGCCCACGCCCTCCCAGCCGATGAACAGCAGCAGGTAGTTGTTGGCCAGCACCAGCGTCAGCATGAAGAACATGAAGACGTTGAGCAGGGCGAAGAAGCGGTAGAAGCCGCCGTCGTGGGCCATATACCCGAGCGAGTAGATGTGGATCAGCAGGCCGACGCCGGTGACGATGAGCAGCATGACCAGCGAGAGCTGGTCGAGCTGGAACCCGAAGGGAATGGCCAGCAGCCCCGCCTGCATCCAGTTGCCGTGCAACTCGAGGTAGGGGTGGACGATGCTGGTCCACTGCGAAGCGACCCAGAGCGCGTCGGCGAAGGCAGCGGCGACAAACCCCACCCCCACCGCTCCTGCCGTACGGCGAGACCAACTCCGCCCGCCCAACACGTTGAGCGCAAAGCCGGCGAAGCAGAGGAGGGGGATGATCCAGAGGTGGAGGTGCATATAAAGTTGCTAGTTGCTAGTGATTAGTGAGCAGTTATGCGGCCTTGGGATCATGGGTCGTGGCTGCCGTCATCGCGGCGATCAGGCCGTTTAAAATGCGGCCCACCTCGGTGGATTGCTCTAGAACACGATTGCCATTTTCGCGGGTGAGGTATTGCACGTTCATCGCGATTTGGATTTGTGTTGCCAATTCCAACAACGAGCCACGGGCGTGCCCGAGAAATAGCCGAAAATCTTTGTGGCTCAACCGGCCCTGCCCCTCGGCAATATTCGAGGGCACGGAAACCGCCGCCCGCCGCATCTGATCTGCCAAGCCGTAGAGCTCCCGCGCGGGGAACTCCGCGGTGAGACGATAGATTTCGGTCACCAAAGCCATCGCCTTTTGCCAAACTACCAAATCGCTGTACGACTGCCCCATGCCTTGCCTCCGCGGGCGTTAACTGCTCACTAGAAACTACTCACTAAAAACTGCCCGCTAGTCCCTCAGCTTCGTCATCTGGTCCACGTCCAGCGTGTTCCTGTTCCTCATCACGGCGATGATGATGGCCAGGCCGACGGCGGCCTCGGCGGCGGCCACCACCATGACGAAGAAGACAAAGATGTTGCCGTCGATCTGGCGCAGGGCGTGGCTGAAGGCCACGAAGGCCAGGTTCACCCCGTTGAGCATGAGCTCGATGGAGATGAAGACGGTGATGATGTCCTGCTTGAAGATGAAGCCGGCCACGCCCAGGCAAAACAGGATCGCGCTCAGCGCCAAATAATAGGACAAGGGAACCATAGTCTCTACCTTTGCCCGGCCGCCATGGCCTTGGGCTCCTCGGCTTCGGCTTGGGCGATGGCGGGCTTGGGCGCTTTGTCCTGGCGGGCGGCGAGCACCACCGCGCCCAGCACGCCCACCAGGAACAGCACCGAAGTCACTTCAAACGGCAGCAAAAAATCGTGGAAGAGGCTGTTGCCCACCGGCCCGGTCTGGACCAGGTACTCGCCCAAGCCCAGTTGGGTGGCGCCAAAGGCGCCGTACACCTGGCCGATCACCAGGATGGCGAACAGCGCCAGCACCGGCAGCCCAATCCAGGCGGCCACCCGGCTTTTCGGGGCGGGCGCCACCTCGCCGGCGTTGAGCACCATGATGACGAACACGAACAGCACCATGATGGCGCCGGCGTAGACGATGACCTGGATGAAGGCGATGAACTCCGCCCCCAGGATCAGGTACTCGACCGCCAGCGCGAACATCACCGCCACCAGCGACAGGGCGCTGTAGATGGGATGGCGCTGGATCAGCAGGTTGATCGCTCCCGCCACCGCCAGCACCGCAAAAATCAAAAACAGCGTCAATTGCATGGGCTATCTCAGCGCCACTACCAGGCTCGTCACCATGACGTTGGCCAGCGCCAGCGGCACCAGCACCTTCCAGCCGAAGGCCATGAGCTGGTCGTAGCGGAAGCGGGGCAGCGTGCCCCGCACCCAGATGTAGAGGAACAGGAAGAAGCAAACCTTGACGATGAAGTACACCGTCGGCAGCACCATGTGCAGCCAGGTGGGGCCAAACAGCGGGCCCATCCAGCCGCCCAGGAACACCAGCGTGGCCACGCAGCTCACCGTGATCATGTTCACGTACTCGGCCAGGAAGAACATGGCGAACTTCATGGCGCTGTACTCGGTGTGGTAGCCGGCGCCGAGCTCGCCTTCAGCTTCGGGAAGATCAAAAGGGATGCGGTTGGTCTCGGCGAAGGCCGCGGTCAGGTAAATGAAGAAGGCCACGATCTCGGGCACGATGAACCAGTGCAGATGGGCCTGGGCTTCGACGATGCCGCGCAAGCTGAGCGTGCCCGCCAGCATGATGGGGCCGATCAGGGCCAGCCCCAGCGCCAGCTCGTAGCTGATCATCTGCGAGCCGCCGCGCAGCGCACCCAGCAGCGAGTACTTGCTATTGGAACTCCAACCCGCCAGCACCACGCCGTAGACGCCGAGCGAGGTGACGCCCAGGATGAGCAGCAAGCCGACGTTGATGTCGGTGAGTTGCAGCGCGGTTTGGATGCCGAACACCGTGACCGTGCCGCCAATCGGGATGACCGTGATCGACAGCAGCGCCAGCACGACCGCCAGGATGGGGGCCAGGATGTAAAGGAACTTATGGGCGCCGTCCGGGGTGACGTCTTCCTTGAGGATGAACTTCACCGCGTCGGCGGCCGGCTGCAACAGCCCGAACGGGCCGACGCGCGTGGGTCCAACGCGGGACTGCATGCGGCCCACGATCTTGCGTTCGGCGAGCTGGATATAGGCCACCGCCGTCAACAAGATGAACAGGACGATCAGGCACTTGACGAGGGAAAGGACGAAAAACGCGACGGTACTCATTCTGCGGCCGCCTCCTTCTTAAGGTGGCGTTCCATCACGCTGTTGAGCACGACGCTGTAGCGGCCGAGGGTGCCAGCGGTGAACAGGGTGTCGCGGTTGGGCAGCAGCAACTCCGGCGCGGTGCGATGGGGCACGCGCCCGTTCAGCGGGGCGGTCATCACGCTCTCGCCGGAGAGCAGCTTGGCGAGGGAGACGCCGTAGCCTTTCACTGCGGTGCGGATCTCCTGCAGTACGCGGTCGGGGCTGGCGGCGCCCCACTCCGCTCCCATGGCATCGGCGAGCAAGTAGAGGATTTCCAGATCGGACTTGGCGCCTTCAAAGCCGCCGCCGCGTTTTTGCACCTGCACCTCGCCACAGGTGTTGGTGAGGGTGCCGGCTTTTTCGTAGCCGCTCAGGGCGGGCAGCACGACATCGGCGCACTGGGCGGTTTCGGTGAGGAACAGATCCTGCACCACCAGGAAGGTCTGTTTCAGCGACTCGGGCGCCACCGGGGTGTTGCGGAAGGGGTTGGCGCCGGAGACGTAGAGGGTGCAGAGGTTCTGTTGCTGGAGCGCAGCCCGCATCTGGTTCCAGTCCATGCCGGGCTCGGCGGGGATGGGGCCGCCCCACAGCGCCTCGAACTTGGAGCGCTCCGAGAGCGGCGTATAACCGGGCAGCAGGTCGGGGTATAGGCCCATGTCGGCGGCGCCATGGGAGTTGGCATTGTCGCTCATGGCGATGTAGCGCGTGGTGCCCTCGAGGCCGGAGCCGAAGGCCACCAGCTCGCGAATGGCATCGCCCGAGATTTCGGAACCAAAGACGATGATCACGTCTTTTTCCTGGCGCAGCCGGGCGCGGAACTCTTGCAACGATTCGTTGACTGTCTCGACGGTGCTGGGCGGGGTCTGCGGCCAGCGCTTCTCGCTCGCCTCGCCGACGCCGGTAAGGCTGGCCGAGGCCGCGCCAGTACCGTTCAGGAAGCGCACGGCGGCGGCCTCGTCACCCACCTTGGCGTAGCGATAGGCTTGGCGGCGCAGCTTGATGTCGTCGCGGTTGAGGATGTACAGCCGGGTCTTGTTCAGCCGGTAGCCCCAGCGCAGATTCCAGGCCAGCAACGGATGCTCATCGGTGGGGTTGCCGCCAATCAGCAGCACCGGGCCCCCCGCCTTCAGCGCCTCGGCGGGCGCCAGCGGCACGGGCTGGCCTTCACGCCCTCCGAGCGCGTCGAACAAAGCGGGGTAATCGGCGCTGCGGTGGTGGTCGATGTTGTTGGTGCCGAGCACGCGGCGGGCGAACTTCTGCAGCGTGTACGCCTCTTCGTTGAGGCTGCGGGTCGAGCCCACCACGCCAAAGCTGCCGCCCGCTTTTTGAATCTCCAGCCAGCGTTTGGCAATGGTGCCCAGGGCGTAGCTCCAGCTCACCGGCTTCAACTCGGCGCTCCCGCCGACGCCGCGGGCCAGCGGCTGCTTCAACCGCTCCGGATGCTGGGTGAAGTCCACGCCGTAGCGGCCCTTGACGCAGAGGAAATCGCCGTTGATGCCGCTCTTGTCGCGGTTGTCGGCGCGCAGGATGGTGTCGTTGCGCACGCCCAGCGTGGTCTTGCAGCCGTCGCCGCAGTAGGTGCACACCGCGCCCACGTGGGTCATCTCCCAGGGACGGGTCTTATAGCGGTAGGGGCCCGCGGTCAGCGCCCCCACCGGGCAAATGTCCACACAGTTGCCGCACTCCTCGCACTCCAGATGATCCTCATGGTTGGGGATGATGGTGGAGTTGACGCCGCGGTTGGCCACCCCCAGCGCCCACACATCCATGCCCTCGCCGCAGGCGCGCACGCAGCGGTAGCAGAGGATGCAGCGCGGGCGGTCGAAGTAGATGAGCGGCGACCACTGCTGTTCATCGCGGTGGCGCTTGGGCTCGACGAAGCGGCTCTTCTCCGCTCCGTACTTGAAGGTCATGTCCTGCAGCTCGCACTCGCCGCCGGCGTCGCACACCGGGCAGTCCAGCGGGTGGTTGGTCAAGATGAACTCGACGGCGGATTTGCGTGCGCGATGGACCTGCTCGGTCTCGCTGCGCACCACCATGCCCTCGCTCACCACCACGGTGCAGGCGGTTTGCAGCTTGGGCATTTTCTCGATCTCGACCAGGCACATGCGGCAGGCGGCCTGGAGCGAGAGGTTGGGGTAGTAGCAGAACGACGGCACCTCGATGTGGGCCTGCTTGCACGCTTCAATCAAAAGCGTGCCGGGGGGCGCGGTGATGGCACGGCCGTTGACGGTGAGATTGATCAGCGGTTTTGCGGGTGTGTCAGCCATGGAATGCCGGTTCAATGCGCGGATACGGCCACACTGGTTTTCGCGCCAAACGGACAGGGTTTGCCGTTGAGGTGGTCCTCGAACTCCTGGCGCCAGTGCTTGAGGATGGAGAGCGTGGGCATGGCGGCGGCGTCGCCCAGCGCGCAGAAGGTGCGCCCCAGGATGTTCTCCGACACCTCGCGCAGCGTCTCGATATCGCCATCGCGGCCGCCGCCATTGTGGAAGCGGGTGAGCGAGAGCTGCAGCCAGTTGGTGCCCTCGCGGCAGGGTACGCACCAGCCGCAGGATTCGTGCCGGTAAAACTGCATGATGCGCAAGGCGAACTTCACCATGCAGGTGTTCTCGTCCACCACCACCACGCCGCCCGAGCCCAGGAAAGAGCCGGTCTTGGCCACCGAGTCGTAATCGAGCGCGAGGTCCCAGGCAATGTCGGCGGGCAGCAGCGGGGTGGAGGATCCGCCCGGCACCAGGGCCTTGAGCTTGGCGCCATGGCGCATGCCGCCGCCCAGATCGTCGATCAGGCGGCGCAGCGGAAAGCCCAGCGGCAGTTCGAACACGCCTTGGTTGTTGACGTGGCCGCTCAAGCAGAACAGGCGCGTACCGCCGTTTTTGGGCGGCCCGAAGGCGGCGAACCAGTCGCCGCCGTTGATGATGATGGGCGGGACCGAGGCCAGCGTCTCCACGTTGTTGATCACGGTGGGGCCGCCCATGAAGCCCGCCACCGCCGGAAACGGCGGCTTCAGGCGCGGGATGCCGCGCTTGCCCTCCAGCGATTCCATCAGCGCCGACTCCTCGCCGCACTCATAGGCGCCGGCGCCGGTGTGGGCGTGGATGTCGAAATCGAAACCTTTGCCGCGGATGTTGGTGCCGACGTAGCCGGCGTCGCGGGCTTCCTTGAGCGCCGCTTCCATGATGTCGATCAGGTAGCGGTACTCGCCGCGGATGTAGATGTAGCCGCGGCGCGCGCCAATCGCCAGCCCGGCGATGAGCATGCCCTCGATGATGGCGAAGGGATCGTACTCCAGGATGAGCCGGTCTTTGCAGGTGCCGGGCTCGCTCTCGTCGGCGTTGCAGAGCACGTACTTTTCCCGCGCCGACTGCTTGGGCACGAACGACCACTTCAGGCCGGTGGGAAAGCCCGCCCCGCCGCGGCCGCGCAAGCCGGATTTCTTGACCTCGTCGATGATGGCGTCGGGCGTCAGGGCCAGCGCCTTGTCCAGCGCCTTGAAGCCGTCGGATTCCAGATAGCCGGCCAGGGTGCGGGCCTTGGGCTGGTCGAACCGCCGGCTGACGACGCGGACTTCGAGCGGATGCGGGGTATAGCTGCTCATGCCCGTTCTCCGGCCCGTTCTCCGGCGCCGGCCCGCTGCTGGTAGGCGTCCAAAATCTGGTCCAGCCGCTCCGGCGTCAGCTCCTGGTGAAAGTCGTAGTTGACCTGCACCGCCGGCGCCCACGAGCACGCCCCGATGCACTCGACTTCTTCCAGCGAAAACACGCCATCCTTGGTGGTCTCGCGGTTGCCGATGCCGAGGCGGTGCTGGCAGTGCTCCATGAGCTCATCGCCGCCGCGCAACAGGCAGCTGATGTTGGTGCAGACCTGCACGTGGTACGTGCCGGCGGGCTGCAGGCGCAGCATGGAGTAGTAGCCGATGACCTCGCGCACCGCCATCTCGCTTTCGTCCAGCAGCTCGGCGATGCGGGCAATGGCGGCCGGCGGCAGATACCCCAGCTCGTCCTGCCCGTAGATCAGCATCGGCACCAGCGCCGACCGCCGCGCCGGGTAGCGCGCCATCAATTCTTGAAATTTCTGTTCCAAACTCTGACTGAATGGCGTCATGGTTGACTGGAAACGCGCAACTAACAACTAACAACAGAACTAACAACTCGCAACTGCTACCGATCCACATCCCCCAGCACGATATCGATGCTGCCGATGATCGCCACCACGTCGGCCAGCAGCCGGCCCTCGATCATCTTGGGCAGCGCCTGCAGGTTGGCGAAGGAGGCCGAACGCATATGGCAGCGGTAGGGCTTGGGGCCGCCATCGCTGGTGATGTAGTAGCCCATCTGGCCGCGCGGGCCCTCGATGGCGTGGTACACCTGTCCGGCGGGCACGTTGAACCCCTCGGTCACAATCTTGAAGTGATAGATGAGGCTCTCGATGCTGAACTTCATCTGGTCACGGTCGGGCAGCGTGACTCCGGGGGCGTCGGCTTTCCAAGCTCCCTCGGGCATGCCCTCCAGCGCCTGGCGCACGATTTTGACGCTCTCGCGCATCTCGGCGATCCGCACCAGATAGCGGGCGTACACGTCGCCTTCCGTGCGGGTGGGAACCTCGAACTGGAACTCGTTATAGCTGGAGTAGGGTGAATCCTTGCGCAGATCGAGCGGCAGGCCCACGGCGCGCAGGCAGGGCCCGGTCACGCCCCAGGCGACCGCGTCGGCGGGGGAGATGTAGCCGATATCCTTGGTCCGGCCCACCCAGATGGAGTTCTTGGTGAGCAGCGCTTCGTACTCGTCGATTTTGTCGGGGAAGTAGGAGATGAAGTTCTCAATCCGCTCCAACAGCCCCAGCGGCGGCTCCAGCGCCAGCCCGCCCACGCGGAAGTAGGAGGTCATCATGCGCTGGCCGCTCGCCATCTCGAAAATCTTGAGCAGCTCCTCCCGCTCGCGGAAGCAGTAGAGGAACACGGTCATGGCGCCAATATCGAGCGCGTGCGTGCCCAGCCAGACCAGATGGCTGTTGAGCCGCGTCAGTTCGGCGAGCATGACGCGCGTCCACTGCGCGCGGCGCGGAATCTCCAGCTGCAGCAGCTTCTCCACCGCCAGCACGTAGGCCAGGTTGTTGCACAGCGGGGCGAGGTAGTCGATGCGGTCGGTGAGCGTGACCACCTGCTGGTAGTACTTGGATTCGGCCGACTTCTCGATGCCGGTGTGCAGGTAGCCGATATCGGGGGTGGCGCGGACGATGACTTCACCGTCCAACTCGAGCACCATGCGCAGCACGCCGTGGGTGGAGGGGTGCTGCGGCCCCATGTTCAAGATAAGGTTGCGGCTGCGCTCGCCCGTCCCGCCCGCCCCTTCATTTTGGGTCACGGTCACGCCGGGAGTCTCGATCATGGTGGCCATTAGCGGTACCCCTCCACCGGATAGTCCTTGCGCAACGGGTGGCCCTCCCACGCATCCGGCAACAGCATGCGGGTCAGGTTGGGATGGCCCGCGAAACGCACGCCAAACAAGTCAAACACCTCGCGCTCGAACCAGTTGGCCGCAGGCCACACCGTGGACAGCGTCTCCGCCGGGGCCTCCGCGCTGCAGCGGGTTTGAATCCGCAGCCAGGCGTGGGTTTGGGTGTTGTGGAGCTGGGCCACGATCTGGAAGCGGTCCTCGGCCGGGAACCAGTCCACGCAGGTGAGGTCGCAGAGTTGGTCGAAGCCTTCCTGGCGCATCGCTTCGGCCACGGCGCGCCAATTCTGGCGCAGGGCGGCGGCGGTGACCTCGTTACGGTCCGTTGTGACCGATTCGACCAAGCGCTGGAGGGCGGGATGGGCGGCCAGGGTCTCGGCGTTCATGCTACTCCGAGCGCTCCGGCGTGTTCCAGTCGATCACGCCCTTGGTCCAGATGTAATAAAAACCGGCGAGCACGATGGCCATGTACACCAGCATCTCCAGGAACCCGAACAACTTCAGGCTGCGCATCTCCACCGCCCAGGGAATCAGGAACACGGCTTCGATGTCGAACAGGATGAAGACAATCGCCACCATGTAGAACTTCACCGAAAAGCGGTGGTCGGCGTCGCCCACCGGCGTGATGCCGCACTCGTAGGCGCGGCCTTTCACGGCGCTGCGCTTGTGTTTTCCGATGAGCCAGGAGAGGGTGACGATGATACACGCCAGACCGATGCCCAGCACAAGCTGGATCAGGATCGGGATGTAGCGGGCCATGTAAGTAGGCGGCATAGCGTGCGAGTCCGACTGGGGAACTCCAACTTTACGGTTCCGCCCGCTGCTCTGTCAAGAAAACGTCACGAAACCGGCGCCAGCCACGGTTGAGCGCGACCCTAGCGCGCCTGCCGCCGCCATGGCGGCGGGGTGCCGCGGCGTGCTTTGCGGGGCGGCACCGCCCGGCCCGGCGGCCGGCGCGAGGGTGCGGCTGCGGCCGTCATCGTCTCCCAGCGCACTCCGGAAGGGGCATCGGCGGGCTGTGTGCGGTCCATTCTCTCCAGGCGGATGCCCAAGTGCTTTTCCATGCGCTGCAGATCGCCCACATCCTGCTGCGCCACGAAGGTGGAGGCCCGTCCGCTGGCCCCGGCCCGTCCGGTACGCCCCACGCGGTGGACGAAATCGTCGGCGGCCTCGGGGAAATCGTAGTTGATGACGTGGGCCACGTCGGAGACGTGAATGCCGCGCGCCGCCACATCGGTGGCCACCAGCACCTGAAAGCTCCCGCGCTGAAACCCCTCCAGTGCCTTGGTGCGCTGCGCCTGGGAGCGGTTGCCGTGGATGACGCCCACGGTGAAGCCGTCCCGATCCAGCGTCTTGGCCAGCCGGTCGGCGCCGTGCTTGGTGCGGGTGAAAACGAGGCTGCGGCCGCTCTCGGCGCCCAGCAGGGCCTGCAGGAGTTCGAGTTTTCCGGTGTCGGTGACGGCGTAGGCGTGCAGGCTCACGGTCTCGACCGGACGCGTGGCCGAACCCAGTGAAAACCGCACCGGCTCGTTCATGCAAGCGCGCGCCAGCCGCGCCACCTCCGGCGCCATGGTGGCCGAGTAGCACAGCGTCTGCCGCTGCCGCGGCAGGACTTCGATGATGCGCTGAATGGCGGGCAGAAAACCGATATCCAGCATGCGGTCGGCCTCGTCCAGCACCAGCACCTTGACCGCATCCAGGCGGATCAAGCCGCGTTTGAGAAAATCCTCGAGGCGGCCGGGCGTGGCCACCACCAGCGCGGCGCCGTGCCGCAGGGCATCGAGTTGGGGGCGCTCGGAGAGTCCGCCGACCAGCAGCGCCGAGCCCCGCAGCCCGCGCACGCGGATCTGCTCGTATTGGCGGGCGATCTGCATCGCCAACTCCCGCGTGGGGGTGACGATCAAGGCGCTAATGCCGGGGCGTGGATTCTCGACCATGCGCGCCATCACCGGCACCAGGAAGGCCAGTGTCTTGCCGGTCCCGGTTTGGGCCGTGGCCATGACGTCCTTGCCCTCCATGGCGGGCGGAATGGTGGCCGTTTGGACCGGTGTGGGAACGGAGAAGCGAGCCGCCGTCAGGCGCTCGAGAATTGCCGGCGGAATCGCCAGCCCATTAAAATCAGACATGTGTACAGAACCTTTCAAGGCAAGCTCCATCGGCCGCCTTGAACGCGCTCGACACACCTCGCCCGATGCGGGCGCACGGCCCGCGGGATCAATGATTAAGTTAAAGTGACTATTTCAGCCCGTTGAGGGCTACGGTGAGGTGGGACTTCTGCCGCCCAGCGGCGTTGGCGTGCAGCACGCCCTTCTGGATGGCTTTATCGATCTGCGCGATGGTGGCCGGAAACAGCTCCCGCGCGGTGGCCGCGTCCCCGCCGTCGATGGCAGCCCGCAGCTTCTTCATGGAAGTGCGCAGACGGCTGGCGTTGGCGCGGTTACGAACAGTGCGGCTGCGCGTTTCGCGCACCCGCTTCAAAGCTGAAACATGGTTGGCCATAGAACCCTCTTAGTATGCCCGACTCCGCCACGGGCGTCAAACCGTGACGCGCTCATCGGCCCCGATCTATTGGATTCCACCGGCCGCGGGAATGAACTCGATCCGCGCGCGCGGCCCCGGCGCACGCGCCAAACGGCCGTCGCAGGTCAGCAGCGGGGCTTCGAGGCTCTCCGCCAGCGCGACATAAGCGGCGTCGTAAGCCGAGAGGTAAAAGCGCAGCGCCCAGATCCGATCCAACAGGAAATCGTGAGCGTGGCGATGCAGATCCAGTGACCGGAGGTCGGCCAGCGCCAAGGCGGCCTCGGCAGCTTCGAGCTCCCGCTCCCGGACACGGCGGCGCAGCACCTGCGCCACCTCCAGATCTGCCAT
>JANWJU010000021.1 GCA_025451775.1 Terriglobales bacterium | reverse complement strand
CGGAGCCGGGATTCGAGTCGGCTAGGGTTGTTGTCGCTTGGGTACCCGGAGCCGCCACCGAGATGGTACTCGAGAACGATGGCCTGTATGTGATGCCAGTCTCCGGCCTCTGTCTCCCATAGGAGCGCGTGTTCTCCGCCTTCGCAATCAACCTTCAGAAAACGCCGGACCGGGATTTGGTGAAAATTGGCATGCTAGCAGCTACTACTGCTCCATTGAGATAGAGGAAGCTGGTAGAAGAAGCCGCGTAAGCAGCAGGGGCAACGAGGCGGAGCGGGAGCGAGGTTGGCGGCGAGCAGGTGGCGGCGGGTGGCTGCCGCCGCCACAAATTCCCGGGGGAATCACACTTGTTACGCAGTAGGACTAAGGAGCCAATCATTATCCTCGGGGCGCGCGGCCAACTGGGGCAGGAGTTTCTGCGCGTGCTGGGGCGGCGAGCCGTGGGCTGGGGGCGGGAGCAGCTTGATCTTGCCGCCCTGGCCGCGATGGAGAGCGCGCTGGCGGCGGTTCAACCTGCGGTGGTCATCAACACGGCCGCGTTCAATTATGTGGACTTGGCTGAAACCCGTCGGCAAGAGGCGCTGACGGGTAACTTCACCGGCCCCGCGCACTTGGCGCGGCTCGCGACCGTGCAGGGATGGACGCTCGTCCACTTCAGTACTGATTACGTCTATGGGGGTGACGGGCTGGAGCGCCCACGGCTGGAGTCCGACCCGCCCGCGCCGGTAAACTTTTACGGCTACAGCAAGCTGCTGGGTGAGGAAGCGATACTGCGCACCGCACCGGGCGCGCTGGTGGCGCGGGTGGCGCACCTCTACGGCGGCGCTTCGCAGTCTTCCGGGCGCGTGAATCTGGTCCAGCGCTTCATGGCCCAGGCGCGGGCGGGCGAGGCGATCCGGGTGACCCGTGGCCAGACCTTGAACCCGACCTCGGTGCAGGATGTCGTGCCCGCCGTGTTGGCCCTGCTGGACGGCGGGGCCGCGGGGCTGTTTCATCTCACCGGGGAAGGGGAGTGTACGGCGGGGGAGTTCGCCGCGGCGGTACTCCGTTTGGCGGGAGGACCGGTGAACGTCACCGAATTGGAACGCGATCCCCGCCCCGCCCTGCGCCCCCGGTACACGGTGCTGGAGAACCGGCGCTGGGCGGAACTGGGCCTGCCCCCGCTACCCGCCTGGCAGGCGTCGCTGGCCGCGTACGTGGCCCAGCTTACGGGGCGCAAGCCTAGCGGGTCGTAAACTCGGCGAGCGGCGCCGGGTCCACGTTGCGCGAGGGCAGCGACTCCTGCAGCCGGTACAGGTGGTTGAGCGGTCCCGGGCCGGGGCCCAGGGCATAGGATTGCTTCAGGGCCGCGGTGAGATAGGCTTTGGCCAGCACCACGGCGTCGAGCAGGCGTTTACCGCTCGCCAGGTTGGCGGCGATGGCGGCGGAGAAGGTGCAGCCGGTGCCGTGGGTGTTGCCGGTATGGACGCGGTCGGCGGCGAGCGTCACCGCCTGCACGCCGTCGAAGACGAGATCGATGGGGCGCTCCAAATGCCCGCCCTTGATGACCACGTAGTGCGGCCCCATCTGGTGAATCCTCTCCGCCGCCGCTTCCATCTCCGCCCGGTTGGAGACGGAAAGGCCGGTGAGCGCTTCGGCCTCGGCGAGGTTGGGGGTGACCACGCTGGCCAGCGGCAGCAAGCGCTTTTGCAGCAGCTTCCAGGCGTCATCGTCGCACAGGCGCACGCCGCTGGTGGCGGCGTAGATGGGGTCGAGCACCAGCCATGGCAGCGGATGGCGCTCCAACTGGCGGGCGACCACCTCCACCGTGGCGCGCGTGCCCAGCATGCCAATCTTGGCGGCACGCGGGCTGAGCTCGCTCAGCAGGCACTCCAATTCCTGCTCGAGCTGTGCCGCCGGCACCGCATGATAGGAGCGTGCGCCCTGGGTGTTTTGTACGGTGTGGCAGGTGATGCAGGCCAGGCCGTAGGTCTGGTTGGCCGCGAAGGTCTTGATGTCGGCCGTGATCCCCGCCCCAGAGGTGGGATCAAAGCCGGCGATGGTCAACACCAACGGGGGTGTGGGCGGCGGAGGCACTGTTACTGGTTTAGTCCCAACCGCGGGGAAATGCAAGACCATCGGCCCGGCCCGGGAGCTGGAGGCAACCCGGGCAGCGGCGGCGAGACTCTGGTTCCGGCAGTGATTGGAATCATACCCGCTGCGGGGAGCGCGGTGCGGATGCAGCCGCTCGGCGGCTCCAAGGAGCTGTTGCCGCTGGGCTGGTGCGAGGACGCAGGGGGCGGGAAGACCCGGCTGCGCGTCATCTCCGAGTATCTGGTGGAACGCATGCTGGCGGCGGGCGCCGATCGCCTTTGTTTCGTGGTGGCTGCGGAAAAGGCCGACTTGTTGCGCTACTACGCCCAGTCGGGGTGGGCGGCGCGGGTGTTTTTCGTGGTGCAGCCACAGCCGCTGGGGCTGTGCGATGCGGTCTTCCGCGCCGCGCCCTTGATTCACCCCGGCGAGCCGGTCCTGATCGGACTGCCGGATACGGTCTGGCATCCTTTGACGGCGTTTGGCCAAGCGCTCACGCCACAGGTGCACCTGATCACCTTCCCGGTGGCGCACCCGGAGGAGTTTGACGCCGTCATCCCGGTTCCGGAGGATGGGGGGCGGGTGGAACACATCGAGGTCAAGGTCCCGGGCCCCGCCGGACGCCGCGTCTGGGGAGCGATCACCGCCCCCGGGGCGGAGTTTCTGGCTTTGGCGCAGTTTTGGCGCCAGCGGCAGTGCCGGGACCAGTATCTTGGCGATTTGCTGAACGCCTGGATCGCCGCCGGGCATCGGGTGAGCTGCGATCGCCTCGGCACCCATTACTGGGATGTCGGCACCCCCGCCGGCTACGCCCGTGCGCTGGGCGGACGCGCCTGGGAAGAACCCTCCAGTGAACTGGCCTTACCCGTTGGGGCCGCTCCCGCCCCGCGGCGGGAGGTCCATGCCGGGCCCAGGATCGAGCGAGCCGGAAGGGAACTCCCGCCATCGGATCCAGACGACCCGCAGCGTGGCCATGATGGGGATCGAGAGGTAGACGCCAATGATGCCGGCGACCTCGGCGCCGGCAAACACCCCAAACAATACGGCCAGCGAGGGTAGTTGCACCTGCCCGCCCATGATGCGCGGGGCGTTGACGTAGTCCTGGATCACGCGCCACACCCCCAGAAACACCAACACCGCCCAGATGAGGTGGTAGTTGGCGATGAACAACGTCACCAGCACAATGATGGTGCCGGCGATGGGGCCGACCACGGGGATGAACTCCAGCAGCCCGGCGGTCACCCCGAGGGCGACGGCGTAGGGCATCCGCAGCAGCGTAAAGGCGAGCAGATACACCGCCGTGCCCAGCGCGGTGAGCGCGATCTGGGCGCGGATATAGCTGGCCAGCACATCGTGAATATCCTGAAACAGGGCGGCCACAAAGACCCGCTCCCGCCGCCGTGACGACTGCTCGATGATGACTTTGGCAAAGCGGTCGCCGGCCAGTAGAAAGAAGATGGCGAGCAGCGGGATGAGCACCACCCACCAGGCGTCGGCGGCGAGGTTCTCCAAATCCGTCGCATACGATTGAATCCACTGCGCAATCTGCTGCCGGTTTTCCACCAGAAACTGCTGGATGCGGTACCGGGTCTCATAGCTCCAGCCGCGCTGGGTGCCTACCACCTGCGCGATCTGGCCACTCTGGAGCCGTTGGTTGAACGAGGGGGCCAACTCGGCCAGCCGCGTCGCCTGTTTCAAGATGCTGGGCCCGGTCCAGATCAAGAAGCCCCCCACCACGACCACAATGAGGGTGTACAGCACGGCTACGGCCCAGCCGCGGCTGAACTTGAGGCGATGCTGCAGGGTGGAGACGATCGGTTCCAACAAGTAGGCAAAAAGAATGGCGAACAGGAACATGATCAGGGTTCGCCACGCCAGATAAATAAAGGTCAGCGCCAGCCCAAACAACAGCATCGTGTTCAGAACTCGAAGCGTATGTGCATCAAACCACGGCACGGCGGGTTGCGTTCGGGAAGGCTCGATGGGACCCATGGGTATCAAGGCTGACGAAGGTTGGATGCTGCTGCTGTTCATCGTGGCAGACTTTGCCATGGCCGGCGTGGGTTCGTGGCTGGGTGAACGCCGCCCGGGCGCGGCGGATTGGTACGCCAGCTTGCGGAGGCCGCGCCACTACCCGGCCGCGTGGGTGTTTGCGCCGATTTGGAGCTTGGTCGGCCTCAGCACCGGCGTGGCCGGATGGCTGATCTGGCGCCAAGGGCAGGCGGGGGCGCCCGCCACGGCGCTGGTGTTATATGGCTTGCAGTTGCTGTTCCAGGCGGTTTGGCAAGGGGTGGTGATCGGCAGCCGGCGTCTGGGCGGGGGCGTGGCCCAAGGCCTGCTGCTGTGGGGCACGATCACGCTCACCGCGTGGGAGGCGGCACGCTCTCCCGGCGGCGCGTGGTGGTGGCTGCTTCCCTACTGGTTGTGGACCGGCTACTGCGTCCGCCTGAATTACGAGCTGTGGCGTTTAAACCCGGCGCCCGAGCCTCCAGAGGTGCCTGCGCTATCCTGAAGAAGGGGGGCGCGATGCAGGTGTATCTCGACAACCACGCCACCACGCCGGTGGATCCGCGCGTGCTGGAGGCGATGACGCCATATTTTTTAACCAAGTTTGGCAACCCCGCCAGCAGCAGCCACAGTTTTGGCTGGGAGGCCGCGGAGGCGGTCCGGGTGGCGCGGACGCAGGTTGCCGCCTTGATCGGTGCTCAGGCCAATGAGATCGTCTTCACCAGCAGCGCCACCGAGAGCAATAACCTGGCCATCAAGGGGGTGGTCGCCGATCGTGCCGGCGCGCACCTGATCGTGACCACCATCGAGCACAGCGCCGTACTCGATCCGGCGGCGCGGCTGGAAGCGAAGGGCGCGGCGGGCGTGGCCGTGACGCGGTTGGGGGTGGACCGGGAGGGGCGCATCCACTTGAAAGAATTGGCAGCGGCGCTGCGTCCGGAGACGGTGCTGGTCAGCATCATCGCCGCCAACAACGAGATCGGCGTGGTGCAGGACATGGAGGCCATCGGCGCGCTGGTGCACGCGCACGGGGCGCTGTTGCACAGCGACGCCACCCAGGCAGTGGGCAAGATCCCGGTGGACGTCAACGCCTGGCGCGTGGATCTGCTGTCGCTGTCGGGCCACAAGCTGTACGCGCCCAAAGGCGT
This sequence comes from Terriglobales bacterium, assembly GCA_025451775.1. Lineage (GTDB taxonomy): Bacteria > Acidobacteriota > Terriglobia > Terriglobales > SCQP01 > SCQP01. The sequence continues at coordinate 13,927 of JANWJU010000021.1, read as the reverse complement.
GGGGGCGCTGTACATCCGCGCCGATACGCCGCTGGTGAGCCAGCTCGACGGTGGCGGCCACGAGCGCGGCCTGCGTTCCGGGACACTGAACGTCCCCGGGATCGTGGGCCTGGGCGAGGCGGCGCGGCTGGCACAGCAGGAGATGGCGGCCGAGGCGGTCCGAATCGGCCGGCTGCGGGACCGGCTGCGGGCGGCGATCACCGGCGGTCTGGAGGGGGTGCGGGTCAACGGCAGTTCAGACCACCGTTTGCCGCATAACCTTCATCTCACCTTCGAGGGAGTGGAGGCGGAGCTGCTCATGATGAGTGCGCACGAGATTGCGGTGTCGTCGGGTTCGGCGTGCACGTCGGCCAAGCGCGCCTCTTCGCACGTGCTCCGCGCCTTGGGGATGAGCGATGCCGAGGCCCACTGCTCGCTGCGGTTTGGCCTGGGGCGGTTCACCACCGAGGCTGAAATCGACTACGCCGCCGCGCGCATCGTGGAGGCGGTGGGCCAGTTGCGCCCGCTCAGCCTGCCCTAGCCGGAACCACGCCATGCCCGACCAAATCACCTGGGACGACGCCGACGAGATCGCGGATGTGCTGCGGCGCCGCTTCCCGGAGTCCGATCCCGCCACCGTCTCCGACCTCGAAATCGCGCGCTGGACGCGGGAGATTCCCACGCTGGTGGGCGAGCCGGCGCACGGCGGCGCGGCGGCGCAAGTGGCGGCCATCCGGGCCGCATGGGTCGCGGGCTAGAGGATTAGAAGTGGAAATCGCGCGCGATCATGAATTTTAAGGTCAGCTTGTCGGCTCCGTCGGTGATGCCGACCCCGATGCCGGTCTCGATGGAGTAGACCTTGCCGTAGTAGTCGGTGGTGGCCCAGACCTCCTGGAATTGTTGGTTGGGCTTCAGGAAATGATGCAGGGGGCCGAAGTCGGAGTACTCCTCAGCGGCCAGGGCCCATTGGTTGTTGAAATGCATCGCGATGCGCCCGGAGGGGACGAACTCGAGGTTGGCGATGCCACCGGTATAGTCGGTGTCCACGATGGGGTTGAAGATGAGGTCCAATTGGTGTTTAGCGAGGCTGGCCGGATGCAGATGCATGCCGACGATGGGCCGGACCTCCGCGGTCTCGTGCTTGGATTCCCACCACAGATGGTTGGTGCTGAATTCAAAATTGACACCGTAGAAAAAGGTCCGGTCCTCGGCGTGGGGTGTGACGAAGAGCTCGCGGACCTTGAACCCGTTGATGGTGCTGCCGCGGCCTTGCGAATGCAGCGTGGTCACGGGCAAATAGAGCCCCTGTTCGAACCAGTCCTTGACGCCATAGGCCCACTCCAGCGTCTCTTGGAAGGAATGATCGGCGATGATGGCGTCCGGGAACTTCGGGCTCTCATCGCCCTTGGGGGTGAAGTTGGAGTGGGACATCAGGTTGAAGGTGCCCTTGGCGGCGATGGCGGCATCGTAAACCTGAATCTCATCGGTCTGGGCCGAAGCGAGCGAAGCCATCATGGGCACGGCGAACAGCATCAGGGCCAGGCCCGTGAGGAGATGGCGGTAGCAGCGTGGGAAACGGCAGGGCATCGGGAATCTCTTGGAGGTAGCCTCCGCCCAATAGTGTACAGGTGGCTCGCCCCTTTTTGGCGGTGTACAAGCAACGGCCCCGCGACCTCGATATACTTTGAGCATGAGCCTGAGTGAGCGGATTCAGCAGGACATGGTGGCGGCGATGAAAGCGCGGGCGGAACTTCGCCTGGCGACGCTGCGCATGGTGAAGACCGCGATTAAAAACAAGGAGATCGAGCTTCGCCACCCCCTGGACGATCCCCAGGCCGAGCAGGTGCTGGTGACGCTCATCAAGCAGCGCGAGGATTCCGCCGCCCAGTTCCAGGCGGGCGGACGCGCCGAGCTGGCGCAACGGGAACGGCAGGAGATCGGCGTCATCGAAGAGTATTTACCCCAGGCGCTGCCGGCGGCCGCGGTGGAAGAGGGAGTGCGCGCCGCCATCGCCGCCACCATCGCCGCCAAGGGCGCGGTGACCCCCAAGGACATGGGGGTGGTGATGAAAGCCGCCATGGCGCAGTTCCAGGCCCGGCAGCAGCGGGTGGACGGCAAACTGGTCAGCGAGATCGTCAAGCGCTTGCTGACGCCGGTGCCATCGTGATGCGGCAGCTTGAAAGCGCCGCGAGCAGAGCGGGCATCCAAGGCCGCCAATCGAAGCCAGCGACCCAGCGAAAAGTGGCGAGCCACCTGGGGCCCGCGCGAGCGCAGGCAGGGCCGGGGCAGACGGGGTCCCCGGCCCTGCCGAGCACCAGCGGGGCGCGCGGCGGAGCCGCGCTGGGGCCCGCGCGAGCGCAGGCAGGGCCGGGGCAGACGGGGTCCCCGGCCCTGCCGAGCACCAGCGGGGCGCGCGGCGGAGCCGCGCTGGGGCCCGCGCCACAATGACGCTCCGCCGCCGTCTGCTGCGCGAACTCGCCTACCTGGTGATTCTGGGCACGCCGGTGGCGCTGTTTTTTCTAGTCGCGATGCCGCGCTCCAACGCCGTGCGGCTGCTTAAGTCGCTGACGCCGGTGCGTGTCGACCACACCGCTTTCAATCAAGTGGAATCGCTGGCGGACCGTTATGGCGGCTACGCCGCCTGCGTGGGCGACAACTGCCTGTTCCAGTTTCAGAACGAGTGGCTGCACCGCCTGCATTTGGCGCCGCGCACCGAGTTCACGGTGATGCTGCAACGCGCCGGCAGCCCCGGTGACCCTGGCGGCGGCACGGTGGGCGCCATTGACATGGCCATGCTGGTGAGCGCCGATCCCGGTGGGGACGGCGGCAGCCCCGGCGGCGCCATCGCCAGCGCGCTGGTGTTCGACCGCGGCCAGGTGGATGCGGACGGCCCCGGCGCTGCCTACCAGGCGAGCATTACCTTTGAGGCCGATGGCCGGCCCGAACGCACGGTGGTCATGCTCACGCCCGGGGCGACGGCGCGGCAGCGGACCCGGGCGCGCGCGTTCGCCATGGGTTGCCTGACGCGTTTGGGCGGCTGCAAGACGAGCCACGACCTGCTGCCCAGCGTGTGGCAGGGGGTGCACCGGATTCAGAGCGTGGGGTTGCTGCCGTTCAACAACAGCCTTACCGCCGCGCTCACATCGGCGGCAATGCCACTCGCGCCAGTGACCCCGCTGGCGCCACTCGTCACGAACTGACAGCCGCTGGCGCGGAATAAAGCGATGCGCTCCTCCCGCTCCGGCGGCTCCGCATCCACGATGGCGATGAACGGCGCCTCCGCGGCGGCGGCGGCGCGGGCATCGTCGATGCTGTCGCCGATATAGGCGGCCAGCGGGGCCGGCGCGTGCCGGCGCTGCAGCTCGAACAGGCCCTCCGGATCCGGCTTTTGCACGCTCACGTCCTCGAGCCCGATGACATGGTCGAAGGCGTCAGCCACGGCAAAGCGGCGCAGCACATAATCGGCGTCGGCGCGCGGACGGCCGGTGAAGATGGCCAGGCGGTAGCGCTGGCGCAGCGCGGCTAAAAGCTCAGGCTGCAGCAGCCAGCTCTCCTGTTGGATGAGGCCGCCCTCGCCGTCGCCGCCGGGGCCCAGGTATTTTTGGTTGAACACCTCGATCACGCGCGGCAGCGCGACCGCGATGCCCCGCCGCCGCAGCAGCTCCTGCGAAAGGTCCCAGTCGTTGTTGTAGCCGCCGGCGTTTTTCAGCGCCTGCACCGCCTCCGGCGTGACCTCGCCGCCGCCCAGCGCGGCCACGGTCTCCCGGATCGCGACCCGGTAGGAGGCGGACACGTCCACCAGGACGCCATCCAAATCGAACACGACCAAGGGCACCAGCGCAGGCAAATGCGGCATTCATCCAGACTGCCACAACCGCGGGCTGCCAGCTACCATCCTGATAGCCGATAGCTAATCGCGGCGAGCTAATTTACACTGCCCACGTGGCCATCCTCGCCGTGGAACACGTGCGGCCGATGCGGGGCGGAGCGCAAGGCCATCTGCTGCGCGCCACCGACGGCCACTATTACGTGGTGAAGTTCCACAACAACCCCCAGCACGCGCGCGTGCTGGCCAACGAGTGGCTGGGGGCGCGGCTGGCGCGGGCGTTGGGGCTGCCGGTGCCGGAGCCGGCGTTGGTCGACGTGCCGCCGCAGTTGGTCGATGGCTCCCCCGGCCTCATTTTGCGCATTGCCGGCGCCCTCGTGCCCTGCGCTTCTGGATTGCAGTTTGGTTCCCGGCTTCCCACCGCCGATCCGCATGCACCCATCTACGACTACCTGCCCGAGCCGGGGCTGGACTTGGTGGCCAATCTGGGCGATTTTATCGGCATGCTGGTCTTTGACAAGTGGACCTGCAACTGCAACGGCCGCCAGGTCGTGTTCTGCCGCAAAGCGGTGCGTCAACCCCTACGCGTCTACATGATCGACCAGGGGTTTTGCTTTAACGCCGGGGAGTGGAACTTTCCCGACAGCCCGCTGCGCGGCGTCTTCAGCCGCAATCGCGTCTATGCGGGGGTGACTGGATGGGAGGCGTTCGAGCCCTGGCTCAGCCGGGTCGAGAGCCTGGATCCGGCGCGCATCTTCGCCGCTGGCGAGGAGATTCCGCCCGCCTGGTGCCAGCCCGCGTGGGACGATCTGCAGCCCTTGCTCGAGCGCCTGGTGCGCCGGCGGGCACGGGTGCGGGAGCTGTTGTGGCAGGTCAAGACCTCGGCGCGGGCGCCGTTCGAGAATTGGCGTGACCAAGAGAGTGAACAGCCGGGCGCCCAGGCGGCGGGCGCGTAATCCTATGGACAGCTCACCCATGTCGGCGTGTGAGTTCGTGCTGATCCGGATCGCCCCCGATCCCATCCGCAATGAGGCGGTCAATATTGGCGTGGCGTTGTACGATCCCGCCGCGGGCGGCTTCGCCGGCGTGCGCATTAGCCCTGACCTGCGCCGTCTGCGGCAGCTCTCGCCGCTGTTTGAAGAAGGCGATCTGGCCGGCCTGGAAGCCGATCTCCTCGCCCGTTTGCAAGCGCCGGCAGCCGCAGAACAATTTTGGCGCTCACGGGAATATTTCCTGCAGTCTGCCCAGGAGTCGTTCAGCCACGCCGTGCAGCTCAGCGCGCCCGCCGTGGTGCTCACCGCCGATCCGGCGGCAGAACTCGACCGCCTTTATCAGCAGTACGCCGCCCCCATTGCGGCCCCGGCCACGGCGGCAGTGAGCAGCGCCCGGCGCGCCATTTTGCGGCACCTGCAGCGCGTGTTCACCGAGGAGCGGGTGCTGCAGCGTTTGGGGCGCAACGTCCGGGCGGGGGAATGGCTGGGCGAGCCGGATGCGTTCCGCTTCGACTACCACTACCAACCGAATGGCGTGCACCACGCCATTCAGGCCATCCCGCTGTCCAGCGATGCAACGGCGATCAAAGAGCTGTGCTTCACCGTCACCCGGCTGCGCAGCCGCCTGGGCGGGCTCGGCTCCGGCTTGGATGTCGCCGGCTTCGACCAGCCCGCCGCCGCGCTCAGCGCGCAAACCGCTGCCTATCACCGCGGCCTGCTCACCGACGCCGGCGTCCGCATCATGCCGCTGGCGGAAGCGCCCGCCGAAGCGGCCCGCATCCGCGCCGCGCTGGGCATCGCGTAAGGCCTTAATAGCGGGGAACGGTGGGGTCGATGTCGCGCGCCCATTGCTCGATGCCGCCGGCGAGAGAGCGGGCGCAGGGGACACCGGCGCGGCGCATCCAATCGGCGGCGATGAGGCTGCGGTTGCCGGTGTGGCAGTAGCAGATGAACTCGACCTCGGGGTGGGTGGCAAACTCGGCCAGGTGCAGCGGGATCTGGGCCATGGGCAGCAGGCGCGCGCCAGCGAGGCGGCAGTAGTCGAACTCCCAGGCCTCGCGGACATCGAGCAGCGGGAGCGGCTCGCCGGCGGCGAGGCGGGCGGCGAGTTCGGCCACGGTGATTTCGATGTTATCGCGGGCCGAACTCATGCGGAGGCGGCGGTGGGCAGGCCGATGTTGCCGCCCTCGGGGTTGATGGTGATGCCGGGATCGATCTCGGCGGCGCGGGCCCAGGCGGCGAGCGCCTCCTCGCGCTGGCCGGCGTGGTGGGCGAGGTCGCCGTGGAGGATGCGGAGGCGGGCATCGGTGGGGGCGAGTTCGGCGGCGCGGCGGGCGGCGGCGAGGGCGGCGTCGGGCTGGCCTTGGAGATGGCGGGCGAAGGCGAGGTTGCCGTGGATTTCGGGATCGTCGGGGGCGAGGGCGAGGGCGTGCTCGATGAGCGGCAAGGCCTGTTGCGGCTGGCGCGCCATGAGCCAGCAGGCGCCGGCGTCCTTGAGTACGGTGGGGGCATCGGGTTCGAGGCGCAAGGCGAAGCTGTAGTAGAAGCCGGCTTGGGGGAAGTCGGCGCGGGCGCGGTAGACGTCGCCGAGCGCCGCCCAGCAGCGGTAGTCGTTTGAGGCGAGTTGGGTGGCGCGGGTGGCGAGCAGCAGGGCTTCGTCGAGCGCGGGGCCGATATCGAGGTTGGCATCCGAGGGGGCGGAGCGGGCGAGGAGGGCGGCCAGGGCGGCGGCGGCGACGGCGTCGTCGGCGTTATTGCGCACGGCCTGCTGCAACAGTGCCTGGGCGGCGGCGAGCTCGCCTTGGGACCAGAGGGCCAGGCCGAGCGCGGCCGCGGTGGCGGCATCCTCGACGGCCACGCCGCTTAGCAAGGCGGCGGCGTGAGCGGCGGCGCCGCCGTCGTCTAGAATGCGCTGCGCCAGCGCGGTGCGCGGCGCCACGAAGGTGGGATCGAGCTCGAAGGCCCGCGTCCACGATTTTTGAGGCGAGTCGCTGCCCCAGCCGGCGCAGTAGGCGAGCAGGGCGGCGGGGGAGGCGGTGCGCAAATCCTCGAAGGCGTGGATCACGGGCTGGGGCAGCTCGCGCCCCAGCCAGCGCGCGGTGCGCTCGGCCAGCCGGAACAACAAATGATGGCCCTGGTCGAAGGCCGCTTCTTCGGCTTGGCGCTGATCGCCGAGTTGGATTTCGGCATGCCAGCGGTCGGCGATCCAAATCCGGCCCTGCAGGAGGGCGGCATCGCCGCCGATGCCAGCGCGCTGCAAAAAGGACGCCAGCAGGCGGGCCACGCCGGCGCCGGCGGCGGCATCGATGGTGGGCGCGGCAACGGCGCCCGGAATGATCTCAATCGGGAAGGGTTCAATTGTCATCGTGAGTTCTCGGTCGCGGCCACTTCCGCCTCGCGTGTCTCGGCGGAATCAATTACAGTCTGGATCACGTCGAGGGCGCGGCCGGTGGCGCCGCGCTGGGATTCGAGCAGGGTGCGTCCGGCGGCGCCGACGCGCTGGCGCTGCGCGGGGTCATCGAGCAGTTGGCGCCAGACGCGGCTGAGTTCCAGACCGCTGGAGACGCGCAGCGCCGCCCCCTGCGCCAGGAACAGCTCGGCGATGTGGGCGAAGTTTTCCATATGGGGCCCGAACACCACGGGCACGCCCCAGTAGGCGGGTTCGAGGATGTTATGGCCGCCATGGGGGGTGAGGCTACCGCCGATGAAAACCGCCGCCGCGATTTGATAGACGCTGGCCAGTTCGCCAATCGAGTCGAGCAGGAGCGCGCCGCCCGCGGGCGGGGGTTGCACATCGAGGCGGAAGCGGCGCGTCCAGGGCAAGCCGCTGGCCTGGAGCAGGGCGGCGGCCTGCTCGAACCGCTGGGGATGGCGGGGCGCCAGCACCAGCAGCACGTTCTGCGGCGCGGCGAGGTGGGCCAGCAGGTGGCGGTAGGCCTCGATCACGATCGCGTCTTCACCCTCCATCGTGCTGCCCGCCACGAGCACGCGCTCGATGCCGGCCCTCTCCAGGGCCGCACGCAGCAGGCGCAGGAAGGCGGGCTGCTCGGGCGGGATGAGGTCGAATTTGAGATTGCCGGCCACCTGCACATGGGCCGGGTCGGCGCCCAACTCGAGGATGCGGTCAGCGTCGGTGCGGGTCTGCATGAGAAACTCGGAGACGCGGCCGAGCGTGGGCCGCAGCAGGCGCCGGACCAAGCGGTAGCGGGCAAAGCTGCGTGCGGAGACGCGGCCGTTGATGAACACCACCGGGAGGTTGCGGGCCGCCGCCTCGCGCAGGAAATTGGGCCAGATCTCGGTCTCGGCGATGAGCACCAAATCGGGCGCGATGGCGGCGAGCGCGCGCCGCACGGCAAAACGGAAATCCAAGGGGAAATAAAAGATCGCGTCGGCGTCCACGCGCCGCTCGGCTACCGCGCGCCCGGTGGCGGTCGTGACCGACAGCACCACCGGACGTTGCGGGAACCGCTGCCGCAGCTGGGCGATGAGCCGCTCCACCGCCAGCGTCTCCCCCACCGAAACCGCGTGAATCCAAATCGCGCCCCGCCCTACCGCCGGGGCCCCCGGCGCGCAGTGCAGGGGTGGTAGCGGCCGCACCCCCCCCAAGCGCTCACCCAGAAAGCGGGTGTAGCGGGCGTCGGGGCCGTTGCGCAGCAGCAGCCACGGCGTCAAGGCCACCAGGCCGAGGGCGAGCACGATGGAGTAGAGCCAATACATCAGAAGTTGCTAGTTGCCAGTTGCCAGTTCCCAGTTGCGGCGCAGCCAACTGCTAAAATGTACTCAGTTCTCATCGTCGCGCCCGCGCCCGCTGTTCACTAGCAACTGGCAACTAGCAACTGGCAACTGTTTCCCATGCTCGCCGAACTCAACCCGCAACAGCGCGCCGCGGTCGAACACGTGGAGGGGCCGCTGCTCATTCTGGCGGGGGCGGGGAGCGGCAAAACCCGCGTCATCACCCACCGCATCGCGCATCTCATTGCCCATTATCGCACCCCGCCCGGCGCCATCCTGGCCATGACGTTCACCAACAAGGCGGCGCAGGAGATGCAGGAGCGGGTGGCGGCGCTGCTGCCCTACGCGGCGGGGGCGCAGCCCGTGATTGCCACCTTCCACTCCTTTTGCGTGCGCAGCCTGCGGCGCGACTACGAGGCCATCGGCGGCAAGCGTGATTTCGCCATCTACGCCGACGACGAGCAGATGCGCGTGGTCAAAGGGTTGGTCAGGGCGCTGGGGCTGGACGAGAAGGCCTTTGCGCCCCGGCAAGTGCTGAGCCGCATCTCCGCCGCCAAAAACCGGGGTCTGATCCCGCGCGAGATGCTGGAGCGCGCCGCCGACCCCAAAAGCGAGCGCATGGCGGTGCTCTTCGACCGCTACCAGAGCGCGCTGCGGCTCGCCAACGCGCTCGACTTCGACGACCTGTTGCTGGAAACCGAGCGCCTGCTGCGCCACTCTCCCGAGGTGGCCGCGCGCTACAACGAGCGCTACCGGCACGTGCTCATCGACGAGTACCAGGACACCAACCGGCCGCAGTACGAGCTCATGCGCCTGCTCACCCGCGCCACCCAGAACCTGGTGGTGGTGGGCGACGAGGACCAGAGCATCTACTCCTGGCGCGGCGCCGACATCAAAAACATCCTCGATTTCGAGCGCGACTACCCGGGGGCGCGCGTCATCCGCCTGGAGCAGAACTACCGCTCGACCAAAAACATTCTGGAGGCGGCCTCCTCGGTGGTGGCCAATAACGTCGAACGCAAAGGCAAGACGCTGTGGACGGAGGCTGGCGCCGGGGCGCCGGTGGGCTACTACATGGCGCCGGAGGCGGAGAACGAGGCGCTGTTTGTGGCCGATACCATCCGCGCCTCCCTGGCCCAGTACCCGGAGCGGCACATCGCCATTCTGTACCGCACCAACGCCCAATCCCGCCTGTTTGAAGAGGCGCTACGGCGCTACAACTTGCAATACAAGGTCATCGGCGGCTTCAGCTTTTACGAACGCGCCGAGGTGCGCGACCTGCTCGCCTACTTGCGCGCCGCCGCCAACCCCGCCGATTCGGTGTCGCTGCTGCGCATCATCAATACCCCCGCGCGGGGCTTGGGCAAGACCACCGTCGACGCGCTGGAGCGGCTCGCGTTGGAGCACAACCTGACGCTGCTGCAAGCGCTGGAGCGGGGCCTGGAGCGGACGTTTGAGGGCGAGGGGCTGACCAAACGGGCGTTGCCGGCGCTGGCGGAGTTCTACAAGCTCATGGCGGAACTGCGCACGCAGGTGCTGGAGGGCGCGGGCGTGGACGCCATCCTCAAGCGGGTATTGGAGCGCACCGGCTACATCCGCCAGCTCGAGCAGGAGGGCACGCCGGAAGCCGAGACCCGCATTGAGAACATTGGCGAGCTGCTCAACGCCGCCGCCGACGCCGCCAGCCGGGGTGAGGATGTGCACGCCTTCCTCGACCACGCCGCCCTGGTCAGCGATCAGGACGAACTCGATGCCGCCGTGCCGGTGCAGCTCATGACCCTGCACGCGGCTAAAGGTCTGGAGTTCCCGCTGGTGTTTCTGGCCGGGATGGAAGACGGCCTGTTTCCCCACAGCCGCACCTTCAACCAGCCGTCGGAGATGGAGGAGGAGCGCCGGCTGTGTTATGTCGGCATGACGCGGGCGCGGGAGCATCTCTACCTCACGCACGCCTCCCGCCGCCGCCGCTACGGGGGTGGGAGCAGCGAGCCCACCATCCCGTCCCGGTTTTTAGCGGAGGTGCCGCAGGCGCTGCTGCGCGATCTGTCGCCGCCGGACGCCTTCGCCCACGCGCCCACTCCTTCAGGGCCGCGCTACGTGCGCGAGGGCTACAGCCAGGAGGAGGAGGGGCCGACGAAGCTGAAACCGTTTGCCGCCTCCGGGCGTCGAAGTTATAACTCGGTGGAGAGCATCCACGAGTTTTTTCTTCGCCCGGGCTCTAGCAGCGGCCACAGCGGCGGTTCGCCTTCCGAGGCCGCCGCCGCGGCCGGTGCGCTCGCGGCCAGCGGCCGCACTGCAAGTTCCGCCAAGCTCCGCCCGGCCTCGGCCGGCGGCTGGCGCTCGGGGGCGCGCGTGCGCCACCCCAAGTTCGGCGTGGGCACGGTGCTGCGCATCGAGGGCGAAGGCGAGCTGACCAAACTCACCATCTCCTTTCCCGGCTTTGGCCTGAAAAAGATTCTGGAAAGCGTGGCGGCGCTGAGCGCCGTCTAGGAGGCTCGCATGTGGTTGCACCTGCCCCTGTTGGCCTTACTCAGCTTCCAGGCTCCCGTGGCCGCACGGCTGCAGACGCCCTCGAACATGAAGGCGCAGCAGGTGGTCAGCGCCGCCATCGCCGCCTTGGGCGGCGATCATTACCTGCAGGTCAATGAGCGCACCGGCGCGGGGCGCCTCTACGCCTTCGACTCCACCGGCCAGCTCGCCAACCCCGGCACGCGCTTCTGGTCCTGGCAGCGGTTTCCCGCCGACGAACGCTTGGAACTCACCCAACAGCGCAACGTCATCGAGATCTACCGCGGCGGCCAAGGCTGGGAGATCACTTACAAGGGCGTGGCGCCAATGCTGAAAAAGCAGCTCGATACCTACGCCGATAGGAACGCCCACTCCCTGGACGTCATCCTCAAAACCTGGGCCCAGGATCCGCGCACGCTGATGCTGGATCTGGGCCTGGTGCAGGTGGATCAGGCGCAGGCGGAGGAGGTTTCCTTCACCACCAACGGCGGCGCCGCCGCCACCGTGGATTTTTCCGTGACCACTCACCTGCCGCTGCGGGTGAGCTGGCGGCGCGACGATGCCCAGACCGGCGGCCACTATGTCGAGTCGGTGGTCTACGGCACCTGGACGCGCATCGGCGCCATCGCCGTGCCCTTCACCATCGACCACTTCGAAGGCCCGCAGCGCCTGGATCAGCGCTTCTACAACAGCATGAGTTTTGCGCCCTTTCCCGACTCCATGTTTGTACCGCGGGAACTCAAGCATTAGCAGGGGCACGTGGAGGGAAAACTATGGTGACCATTCAGGCGGTTTATGAGGGAGACCTGCACTGCAAGGCCGTGCATGGTCCATCCCGGGCCGAGCTCAACACCGATGCCCCCGCGGACAATCAGGGGCGCGGCGAAAATTTTTCTCCGACGGACCTGGTGGCCACGGCGCTGGGCACGTGCATGCTGACCGTCATGGGCATCATGGCCCGAACCCTGAAGATTGACATCGGCGGCGCCACGGCTACGGTCGAGAAGGAGATGAGCGGCACGGCGCCGCGGAGGATCGACAGCCTGCGGGTCAGGATTCACGTTCCCCACGCGCTCCGCCCCGAGGACCGGCAAAAGCTGGAACGCGCCGCCCATACCTGCCCTGTGCACCAGAGCCTGCGCCCAGACATTCACATGCCGATCGAATTCGTTTGGGGCTGAGGGGCGTTGTGGCCGGTCATCCAGTTAGATGCGGCCAATGGCGCTGAGCATGCGGCCGGTGGCGCCGCGGCGATGGGAGAAGAACAGCTCGGGATGGCAGGCGGTGCAGTGGGGAAGCACGTCAATCGCGGCGGGAGCGAGGCCGGCGGCGAGGAGCTGGCGGCGGTTGGCTTCGGCCAGGTCGAGGCGGCGGGGCTGGGCCGGGTTCCAGCGCGGATCGTAGGGGTGTCCTGGGGGCGCGCCGGTGAGAAAGAGCATGGGATAGCGGGTGCGCAGCGGGTCGTCCTCGGCCGCCTGGAAGAGCGCTTCGGCGTAGTCGAAGCGCGCTTGAAACGCCTGCACGATCTCCTCGCCCACCTCGTAGCAACAGGCGCGGATGCTGGGTCCGAGGGCGGCGCGCACCTGGGCCGGGTCGGTGCCCCAGGCCGCCCGCATTTCCCCCACGGTTTTTTCGGCGATGCGGGCGAGCGTGCCCCGCCATCCGGCATGGATGGCGGCGATGGCGCGGTGTTCCAGGTCAACCAGCAAAATGGGGAGGCAGTCGGCGGTGCGCACCGCCAACAAATGGCCGGTTGTGGGGCTGATGGCGGCGTCGCCAGCGGTCCCGGGTTTGGGGTCACGCCACACCAGACTGCTGTGGATCTGCCGCAGCTGCAGCAGCGGCGCCGCGGCGCCATAGACGGCGCAGGCAAACCGGCGCTGCGCCGTTGCGGAGCGGCGCAGATCGAAGTCACGGCCGCGGAGGCCACTGTCGCGGGTGCTGAAACCGTGCACTAAACCAGGCACCGCCTCGAGCAAGGGGGAACGCAGCAGGCGGGGTGGCGGCATAAGCCATTTTACCGGCGAGCACAGGGCGTTGACGGCGGCAGGCAAACTCCGCTACGCTTTAACCATGCACTCACGCGCGAACGTGTCCCAGGCTACCGGCTGTTGTTGCTGCCGCCTTGTGCGCTGACGCGGTGTGGGAGCCTAGGTTTTCCGAGTGATTCACAACGGCCCACCTCGCGGTGGGCTTTTTTATTGGTGGCTATCAAAGGAGAGATTCATGAGTACCGACGTCCAGGATCGTTCCCTGCCCCGCATTGGCGAGGCGGCGCCCGAGTTCGAAGCCAAGTCCACCCACGGCGTGGTCCGCCTCAGCGACTTCAAAGGCAAATGGGTGATGTTGTTCTCCCATCCCGCCGATTTCACCCCGGTGTGCAGCACCGAGTTCATGGCCTTTGCGCGCCGCTACAGCGAGTTCCAGGCGCTGAACGTGCAGCCCATCGGCGTCAGCATCGACAGCGTGTTCAGCCACATCGCCTGGGCGCGCAGCATGGAGGAGATGGGCGGCACCAAGATCCCGTTCCCCATCCTCGCCGATCTGGACATGAAGGTGGCCAAGAGCTTTGGCATGATCCACCCCGAGACCAGCGACACGGCGCCGATCCGGGCGGTGTTTTTCATTGACCCCAAACAGGTCATCCGCGCCATCCTCTACTACCCGCAATCGACGGGGCGGAGCGTGGACGAGTTGCTGCGCGTGTTCGAGGCGCTGCAAACCACCGACGCCCAAGGCGTGTCGACGCCGGCCGATTGGAAGAAGGGCGGGGTGGTGCTGCTGCCGCCGCCGCAAACCCAGGCGGATGCGGAAAAGCGCGTCGCCGACACCTCGCTCAACGTCAAGCAGTGGTACCTGTCGGAGAAGAAGCTGGAAAAAAGCGCCGCCAAGT
>JANWJU010000020.1 GCA_025451775.1 Terriglobales bacterium | reverse complement strand
TGGCGGGTGTCGTGGGGGATGTCGAGCGGCGGGCCGGGGAGCGGGCTGTTCAAGACCACCGACGGCGGGGCGACGTGGAAGGAGATCACCCGCAACCCGGGGCTGCCGTCCGGGGTGATCGGCAAGATCGGGGTAACGGTGAGCCCGGTGGATTCGAACCGCGTGTATGCGGTGGTGGAGGCGCATGACGGCGGTGTGTACCGTTCCGACGACGCCGGGGCCACCTGGACGCGGGTGAACGACGAGAACACGCTGCGCCAGCGGGCGTTCTACTTCAGCGACCTCATCGCCGACCCGCAGAAGAAGGACACGCTCTACGGCGGCAACGTCGGCTTCTACCGCTCCGACGACGCGGGCAAGTCGTGGAAGCGGGTGCGCGGCGGCGACACCCACGACGTCTGGATTGACCCCACCAACGATCAACGCATGGTGGTCAGCAACGACAGCGGGGCGACCGTCTCCACCAACGACGGGCAGACGTGGACCCGCGAGGATTATTCGACGGCGCAGATCTACCACGTGGCGCTGACCAGGGATGATCCCTATCAGGTGTGCGGGGCGCAGCAGGACTCCGGCACCATCTGCGTGCAGAGCAGCGGCGGCGGCCGCTTCGGCGGGGGCGGCTTGTGGGCGCCCTACTACGATGTGGGCGGGGGCGAAAGCGGCTACATCGCACCCAGTCCGCTCGATCCCAACATTCTCTATGCCGGCAGCCAGGGAGCGCTGCTGACCCGCTTTGACCGGCGCACCGGCGAGAGCCGCGACATCGAACCGTATCCGCGTTTCTTCTCCGGCGAGAGCTCGGCCTCGTTGCCGGAACGGTGGCAGTGGACCTTCCCCATCGTCTTCGACAACTTCGATCCCCACACCCTCTACACCTCCTCGCAGCATCTCTGGAAGACCACCGACGACGGGCAGAGCTGGACGAAGATCAGCCCGGATCTGACGCTGCACGACCCCAAGACGCTGGGCGACAGCGGCGGCCCGATCACCCACGACATGAACGGGCCGGAGGTCTACGGCACCATCTTCACCATCGCGCCCTCCCGCAAGGAGGCGGGCACCATCTGGACGGGTTCCGACGACGGGTTGATCTACATCACCCGCGACGGCGGCGCGCACTGGAGCAACGTGACGCCCCCCGACATGCCCTCCCACGGGCGGGTGAGCCTGATTGACGCCTCGCCCATCGCGGCCGGCACGGCCTACGCGGCGGTCAAGCGGTATCTGCAGAACGACCGCGCGCCCTACATCTTCCGCACCAGCGACTACGGCAAGACCTGGCAGAAGATCGTCAACGGCATCGCGCCCGACGACTTCGTGCACGCGGTGCGCGCCGACACGGAGCGGCCGGGGCTGCTCTACGCCGGCACCGAGCACGGCTTTTATATCTCGTTTGACAACGGCGACCACTGGCAGTCGTTGCGGCTCAACATGCCCGACGGCCAGGTTTCCGACATCGCCCTGGCGGCGCACGACGTGGTCATCTCGACCATGGGCCGCGGCTTCTGGGTGCTGCGCAACATGGACATCCTGCGGCAAGTGACGCCGCAGGTGGCCACGGCGGGAACGCTGAAGGTGTTCCAGCCTCGGGACGCCGCGCGCGGCGGCAGCGGCATGACGGTGGACTACTATCTGCCCGCCAAGGCCGCCAAAGTGACGGTGACCATTCTCGACAGCGCCGGGAAAACGGTGGGCACGTTCACCAGCCCGAAGCCGGGAGCGCGGCCGGCGGAGAACGACAACCCCTTCCGGCGCGGACCGAGCGCGCCGACCGCCAACGCCGGCATCAACCAGTACACCTGGAACCTGCACTATGCCGGAGCGCTCAGCTTCCCGGGCATGGTGCTGTGGGGCGCCAACATCTCCCAAGGTCCGACGGCGGTGCCCGGCGCCTACAGCGCGCGGGTGGAGGCCGACGGACAGTCGCAGACGGTGGCCTTCCATGTGCTGCCCAATCCGCACTCGCCGGCCACCCAGGCCGACCTGCAGGCCGAGTTTGATCTCGACCAACAGGTGGTCGAGGCCGAAACCCGCGCCAACCAAGCGGTGATGGACGTGCGCGCCCTGCGCGCGCAGGTCGAGGACCGCATGAAGAGCCAGCCCGCGCTGCAAAGCGACGGCCAGGCGCTGGTGGGACAGTTGACCAATATCGAGGAGACCATCTATCAGCCCAAGAGCCACGCCAGCGAGGACCCGCTCAACTTCCCCATCAAGCTCAACAACCGCATCGGGCACCTGATGGGGGTCATCGAGGGCGGCTACGATGCGCGGCCCACCGACCAGACCTATGCCGTGTTCAAGGATCTGCAGGGCGAGCTGGAAAAGGTGCTGGCACAGTTCGACACGGTGAAGTCGGGCGCGTTGGCGGCGTTCAACCAGAAGCTGACCGCCGCCGGCGCGGCGCCGGTGGCGCTGAAGGCGGCCGGTCCTACCAAATAACCGGTACGCCGTAGCTGGCCAATTGACGATCGGCGCTAACCAACGCCAGCCCCTCGGCCCGCGCCTGGGCCACCAGCATGCGGTCGAAGGGATCGCCGTGATGGAGAGGCAGCTCGTGCAGGCTCGCCAGGTGCGGCCAGGAAACCGCCAACAAGTGGATGCGGTTGCGGGCGGCTTCGACGCGGATGAAATCGAGGGGCGGCTGCGGTAGTCGCAGCCGCCCCTTGGCGTGTTTGATCACCATCTCCCAGGCGCTGACGTAGCTCAAATAAAGTTCGCTGGAGGCGCTGGTGAGCACGGCGGTCGCCTGCCGGCCCAGCAGTGTCGCCTCCGACACCGCCCAGAGAAAGGTGTGGGTGTCGAGTAGCGCTCTCACCGGTACTTGTCGGTTTCAAACTCCGGCAGGGGAGCGTCGAAATCCTCGCTCATCCACACCTGCCCCCGGGCCGTGCCCAACTGCCGCGGGGCGGGCAGCGGCGCCAGCACCGCGACCGGCCGGTTGGTGCGGGCAATGGTGATGGTCTCCCCCTTCTCGACCCTCGCCAGGAGTTGGGAGAGCTGGGTTTTGGCCTCGTGAACATTGAACATCGTCTTCATGGCCGGCTTGGCACTAGCTCCAATGGTCCGATGATAAACCATCTTTTTAGCTAAGTCAAGCCCCACCTAAAATAGATGGATGGCGAGCCTCTGCCACAAAACGCCGCCACAGCGAGCGGGACGACTGCTTTTCCTCTCTGCCACGCCGGCCAATGTGGAGCAAGGTAGCGGAACCTACGTCGGCATCGAGACGCTGCGGCGGGCGCTCGAGGGCCTGGGGGTTGAGGTCGAGTACGTGGCGCCTCAGGGTGGCAGGGCAACCACTTGGGCACGGCTGTGGTTCAACTGGCGGCTGCGTCGCCAACCTACGGATGCGATCGTGGTGGGCTTTGATCTGGACGGCCTGTTCTTGCCCGGCCGCGGGGTTGCATCGCTGAAAGGCGTCCGCGCCGAGGAGGCGCGGTTCGAACGTGGCTGGACGCGTGCCCGCCTGAAGTTTGAAGCCTGGCTGGAGGGTTGGCGGGCGCGGCGCGCCGCGCGGGTGCTCGTGACCAGCCGCTATGCCGCCGAAGCGGCGCAGCGGATTTACGGCGTCGCGGCCGAACGCATCCGCATCGTGCCGGAATTGATTGACTTGGACGGGTGGCGGGAGTGGCTGGGGAGAGCGCCGGCGCCGCGCCGCTCATCGCCCCGCCCCGCTCCACTCATCCTGTGTGTGGCTCATCTGTATCCGCGCAAGGATGTGGGCACGCTGCTCTTGGCCATGGCGCAGTTGGACAGTGGGGTGGAATTGCACATTGTCGGGGAAGGGCCGGAGCGGCGGCGCCTGGAGCGCCAGGCGCAACGCCTGGGGCTGGGGGAGCGGGTGCAATTCCTGGGGCATATTCCCCGCCTTGCGCTGGCCCGCGAATATCTGAGCGCTGACATTTTCTGTCTGCCCAGCCGTCAGGAGGGGTTCGGGATTGTGCTGCTGGAGGCGATGGCGGCGGGGGTACCGATCGTGGCGGCGCGGGCCACGGCGATTCCCGAGGTGGTGCCCGAACCGGAGTGCGGCCGTCTGTTTCCGCCGGGCGATGCCGGCGCCTTGGCGCAGACCTTGCGCGAGCTGCTCGGCGACGCCGGGCAACGCCAACGCATGGCGGCCGCCGGACGTCATCACGTCGAGCGCTATGCCGCTCCCCGCGTAGCCGCCGAGTTTCTGGCGGCGATGGACTGGCGCGAGTCGGCAGGCGGCAGCGGGGAGCGGGAGAGTTAGGCCATGCGGGTACTGGTGGCGGGCGCGTCAGGACTGATCGGCGGGGCCCTGAGCGCGGCGGCGACCTCGGCCGGGGATGAGGTCGTGCGCTGGGGCCGCTCGGACCGCCGGGAGGAGTTGCCGCGCGTGCTCGCCGGTTGCGGCGGCGTGGTCAACCTGGCGGGCGCGCCCATCCTCGGGCCCCGCTGGACCGAGGCGCGGCGGCTTGTTTTGCGGCGCAGCCGGGTGGAGTGGACGGCGGCGCTGGTCGAGGCCATGGCGGCGGCCAATCCACGTCCACAAGTGTTGGTAAACGCCAGCGCGGTGGGCTACTACGGCGACCGTGGCGCCGAGGCGCTCACCGAAGACGCTCCGCCGGGCGAAGGCTTTCTGGCCGGCTTGTGCCGGGACTGGGAGGCGGCGGCTCGGGGCGCGGAGGCGCTGGGAGTGCGGGTGGTGTGCCTGCGCACCGGCGTGGTGCTGGCCCGAAATGGAGGAGCGCTGCAGCAGATGCTCCCCGCCTTTCGCCTCGGCCTGGGCGGCCCGATCGGCGATGGGCGACAGTATTTCCCCTGGATCCATCTCGACGACGAGGTGGCGATCATTCGGGCGGCGCTCGGGAACGCACAGTGGCGTGGTCCACTCAACGCCGCCGCGCCGGAGGCGGTGACCAGTCGCGAGTTTGCCCGCGCGCTGGGCCGTGCCCTGCACCGGCCGGCGATACTGCCGACGCCCCGCGCGGCGCTCCGCCTGCTATACGGCGACGCGGCATCAGTGCTTTTTGCCAGCCAGCGGGTGCTGCCCGCAGCGCTGACAGCCGGCGGGTTCGCGTTCCGCTATCCGCGGCTCGACGCGGCACTGACGGATCTGGCGGCCAGCTAAAAAATCACCGTGGCTGTTGGCTCTCACCGATCGCTCGGCCGATCCCGTCGCGGCCGAGGGGAGCCGACCAGTGGGAGGCGTCGGGGGCGCAGCCCCCGGCAAAGACAGGCTATGCCTGTCGCTCGGCCCTGTCCGGGCGCCCAGCCCAGTGTTTCCTAACAGCCAACAGCTAAGAGCTACCAGCTACGCGGAGCTAAAAGACCACCAGCGCCACCAGCCCCAGCGCCGCAGCCGCGGTGGCCGCGGCGGAGAGCCAGCCGAGGGCGGCGACCGGACGGGAATTGGTCCAGCGGCCCATCACGGCGCGATTGCCGGTGATCAGCAGCAGCAGGATGATCATCCCGGGCGCCAGGAAGCCCTGCACCAGCCCGGCGAGGATGAGGGCGTGGATGGGGTTCACGCCCAAAAAGTTGATGGCCACCGCGGCCACCGTGACCGCGCCGATGACCCAGTGGAATTGTGGCGCCTCGTGGCGCGAGGTGGAGAGTCCGCTCTTCCATTCCATGGCGTCACAGACGATGTAGGCGGCGCCCACCGACATTACCGGAATGGCAAGAAAGCCCACGGCAATGATCCCTACCGCAAACAGCGCCCCGGCGGCGCGTCCGGCCAACGGCGCCAGCGCCTGGGCCGCCTGGGCGGCGGTATGGATGTCTCCCCAGCGCATCGGGTACAGGGTGGTGGCGGTGGAGAGCAGGATGAAGAACATAATCACGGCGGAAAAGAGCATGCCCAGCACCACGTCCCAGGCCATGGCCTTCAGTGCCGTTTCCGTGGTGTCGCTGCGGTCACTCAAACGCCGGCGGCCGAGTGAGATTTCTTCTTCCACCTGCTGACTGGCCTGCCATCCAAAGAGGTAGGAAGACCCTGCGGTGCCGATGATGGCCACCAGGGCGGCGAGCGATGCGCGCGTCCAGTGGAAGCTGGGCAGCACGGTAGCGCGGGCAATCTCCCCCCAATTGGGGTGCGCCAGCACCCCCGCCGCGACGTAGGCCAGCAGCGCCAGGGCCAGCCAGCGGAAGACGTCTCGTATCCACGTATAGGAGCCGAAGAACTGCACCGCGAGGATGAGCGCGGCCACGCCCACGATGGCCGGCAAGATGGGGACGGGAAGCAGCAGGTGTAGTCCAGCGACCAACCCGCCCAGGTCGGCGGCGGCCTCGATGGTGTTGCCCACCAGCATCAGACCCGCCACTACGAACAACAGCCCCCGTGGATAGTGCCGGCGCAGCACCGCCGCCAGGCCCAAGCCGGTCACCTTGCCCACCTTGGCGGCGAGGTAGAGGGTGACGGCCATCATGGGGAACATCACCGGCGCCGCCCAGAGGATGGCCGGACCGAAGGCGGCTCCGGCGCTGGCGTAGGTGCCGATGGCGGAGGGGTCGTCGTCGGCGGCGCCGGTGATCACACCCGTGCCCAGGGCCCGCACCGGAGTGCCGGGGGCATGGGCCGGCAGATGAGGATGCGGCCGCCGATGCCGCCGCCGTTCCGTAAGCACATCCATGGGAGAAGCTGACCGGGTGGGAAGCTTGGCTGAAGGCAGCGGGTTGTATGCCATATCTTGCCGCGGGGGCCTCCGCCAAGAAGCCACTCCGCGCCCCGCTCCCGTAAAAACTACCGGGATGCGTTGCCGCCCCCTGCCTCGCCGCGGCAGTGAGCCTGTAATTTCAGTCACTTGGCAGGTGGCGGGTTTTGGCCCTCGGGGTGCAGGAACTCCGGCAGGAGGCCGAGCATGCGCAAATTTTGGGCACCGGTGGGTATCTCAGTACTTTTGGGTGGGTTGATCGCGGTGGGATGGACGGCCTGCGGCGGAAGCAGCGCGGTGAAAACCTCTCCAACCGTGACCAATGTGACGCTGAGTGATCCGGCGACATGCGCCGGACCGAGCGGACCCTACAGTCACGTCTATGTCACTGTTACCGATGTGCAGGCGAGCACCAGCGCGGCGGGCAGCAGCGGGTTTGTCGACCTGACCCCCAGCCTCAAAAGCTCGCCGCAACAGATTGACCTGCTGGGTCAGGCCAACAATCAGTGCTTTCTGGCCTCGCTGGGCTCGACCACCCAATTGCAGGCGGGCGACTACCAGCAAATCCGCCTCATTCTGGCCGACAACAGCACCGCGGTGACCGGCAACAAGTGCGGTGGCAACGGCGCCAACTGCGTGGTGTTGAACAACGGCACGGCGGCCCAGCTCAACCTGTCGAGCGAGGCCACCACCGGCATCAAGATTCCCAGCGGTCAGATCGCCGGGGGTAAATTCACGGTGGCGGCGGGCACCACGGAAGATTTGAATATTGATTTCGACACCTGCGACTCGATCGTGGTGGAGGGCAACGGACAGTACCGGCTGAAGCCGGTGCTGCATGCCGGCGAGGTTTCGACCACCTCCACCTCGATCACCGGCACCGTGGTGGACAAGGCCACAGGTCATGCTGTGAGCGGCACCACCATGGTGGCCCTGGAGCAGAAGGACGCGAGCGGCACCGATCGTATCTTCATGACCACCCTGGCCGACGCCAGCGGACATTTCGTGTTCTGCCCGGTGCCGGCCGGCACCTATGACGTGGTGGCGACCGCCATCAGCTCGACCAACGTCATCTACGCCGCCACCCTGACCACCGGGGTGAGCGTGGGGACGAGCCTGGCGAGCATTCCGCTGATCGCCGCCCAGGCGCCGGCCGGCGTGGCCGGACAGGTGACCACCTCGACGGGCAGCGCGGCGGCTGCCGCCGATGTCACCCTGTCGGCCTTGCAGACGGCCACCGTGGGCACGAGTACGGTTACCTTCACCGTGCCGCTGACCGCGCAATCGAGCGGCACCGCCTCGCTGGCCACCGCCGCGGGCACGAGCTGCGCCGCCAACACCGGCTGCGCCGCCTATACCCTGCAGTTGCCGGGCGCGCCGGCCAATGCTGGCGCCTATAGCGCCGCCGGCACCACCTGGACACAGGCGACGGCGGCGACGGTGGACACGACCGTCGAGGCGGATGCCTTCGTGCCCTCCTCGGGCGGCACCCCCGACTGCACGCCGTCGGTCGAGACCACCACCCAAACCAGTGCGGCGGCAACGCTAACTCTGGGGCCGGGCCTCTCCCTCACCGCCGCCACGCTGGCCTTCACCGGCTGCCAGTAGCAAGATGGCGGAACGCGACCGGGCCGGGGCTCCAGGGGGCCGTCCCGGTCGAGCGTCAAGCGGGTCGGTGCCGCGCCGCTTCGCTCCCCGGGGGCCGGCCGCCCTAGTGCAAACGGCGCGGCCTCCGCAAAACGACGGGACATACCAGCTACACTGGGATACATGCTGGGACCGGGAGACACCGCACCGCCGCAGACCTTGCCGGACCAGGACGGGAAAGTGTTGTCCTGGGCCGAATTGAGCGGGGAGCGGGGCCTGGTGCTGCTGTTTCATCGCGGCTACTGGTGACCGTTCTGTCTCCACCAGTTGGTGGAGTTTCGCCACGCCAACCGCGGGATCGAGGCCCTGGGGTACAAGCTGGCTTCGCTGGCGGTCGACGGCCCGGAGCGGGCGCGGCGCCTGCGGGCCATGCTGGAGCTGCCCTTTCCGGTGCTGTGCGATGTGGACCGGCAGGCGGTGAAGGCGTGGGGTTTATACAACCGGCACGAGCACGGCGGGATCGCCGTGCCGGCGACGGTGGTGATGACGCCGGGAGGATGCATTGAGTATTTCCAGCGCGAGGGCATGACCCGGCGGTTGCAGGCCGAAGAGTTGCTGACCTTCCTGGGCGGCTGGCGGCGTCCGCAACGGCGGGCGGTCGTGCCGCGGTTGCGGGACTGGTGGCGCGCCGTGCGCGGTTAAGGCGATTTACACTCACGGCATGGCTCTGCTGCTGATCTTTGCCGTGACGCGGATGCTGGCGGTGCTGAACTCCGCGCTGGCGCAGCGCACGGTGCTGTCGCCCTCGGTGCGGGCCCGGGCGGCGGGGCTGCTGGCCGGACGCGGCGTCTTCGGATCGTTGCCGGCCGTGCCGTTGGGGTTTCTGCGCTCCCTCGCCGAGCTGGCGCTG
>JANWJU010000019.1 GCA_025451775.1 Terriglobales bacterium | reverse complement strand
TTTCCTTGACATTTCGCTTTTTGTTTGCCTATGCTGGGGGCGGCCCGCATTCCCCCGCCGGCGCCGAGGAGGTCCGCTTGGTTTTGACCAAACGCCAGCATGAAGTGCTGACATTTCTGCAAGAGTTCCAGCAGCAGCGAGGATTCTGCCCGAGCTACGAGGAGATCGCCGCGGGGATGCACTTGTCGTCGCTGGCCACCGTGCACGCGCACCTGACCACGCTCGAAAAGAAGGGGTATCTGCGGCGGGGGTTCAATCAGAGCCGGTCGATCGAGCTGCGGCGGCCGCGGCGGGCGAGCGATGCGGCGGTGAACCCCGGGGCGAACGCGGCGGCGGCGGCGGGCGCCTTGCCATTGCTCGGGCGCATCGCGGCGGGGCAGCCGATCGAGGCCATTAGCGGCCACGGCGAGATCTCGCTCGCCGATCTGACCCGCAACCGCGCCGCCTTCGTGCTGGAAGTCCGGGGCGACAGCATGGTCGACGATCACATCGTCGATGGCGACTACGTGGTGGTCGAGCGGCGGGAGACGGCGCGCGATGGCGAAATCGTGGTGGCGCTGGTCGATGGGCTCAACGCCACGCTGAAGCGCCTGTACCGGGAAACGGGCGGGATGCTGCGGCTGCAGCCGGCCAACGAGCGCATGCCGCCCATCCGGGTGGAGGCCGAGCGGGTGCGGGTGCAGGGCTGCGTGATCGGCGTGCTGCGCAAGTATTGACGGCGGGGCTCGCGGGAGGCGGAAAGGGCCCTGCTTCGCCGGGGCTTCGCAGGGCGCCTGGCTCAGCGCCGTTGGAGCTGAGCCAGGCGGGCGACGGCGGCATCGAGGGTGGCGTCGACCTTCGAGTAGCAGAAGCGGATCAGGGCGCGGCCGCCGGCGGGGCCGTGGTAGAAGCTCGAGCCAGGCACGGTGGCGACGCCGTGCTCGCGCACCAGCCAACGGGCGAACTCCTCATCTCCGGCGCGGTCGAGAAAGGGCGTGGCGTCGGCCATGATGTAGTAGGCGCCTTCGGGCGGGGCGCAGCGGAAGCCGGAGCGTTGCAGCTGGGGAACGATTTTATCGCGGCGGGCGGTGTAGCCGGCGGCGAGGGAGCGGCAATAGGCGTCGCCCTGGTTGAGCGCCTCGGCGGCGGCGATCTGCAGCGGCGCGGGCGCGCCCACGGTGAGGAAATCGTGCACCTTGCGGATGCCGCCGGCGAGCCGTTCCGGCGCCAGCGCCCAGCCCACGCGCCATCCGGTCACGCTGAAGGTCTTCGAGATCCCGCTAATGGTCACGGTGCGATCGGCCATGCCCTCCAGCGTGGCCATGGGGATATGCGGGCGGGCGTCGTAGACGATGTGCTCGTAGATCTCGTCGGTGATGGCGAGGCAATCCCAGCGCACGCACAGGTCGCGGATGAACTCCAGCTCGGGGCGCGTGAACACCTTGCCGGTGGGGTTGTTGGGGGTGTTGATGATGATGGCGCGGGTGCGGGCATTGAAGGCGTCGGCGAGCTCGGTGCGGTCGAAGCTCCAGCCCCCGGCGCCACCTCCCGCCGCGGGGCGCACGGTCACGAAACGGGGCACGGCGCCGCTGAGCACGGAGTCGGGGCCGTAGTTTTCGTAGAAGGGTTCGAAGATGACGGTCTCGTCGCCGGGGTTGAGCACGGCGGTGAGGGTCGAGATCATGGCCTCGGTGGACCCGCAGCAAACGGTGACGTTGTCGCCGGTGACGGGCATGCCGTACCAGCGCTGGTATTTGTCCGCAATCGCCTGGCGCAGCAGCGGGTCGCCCCAGGTGACGGCGTACTGATTGATGTCGTCGCGGATGGCGCGCACCGC
The DNA here is from genome assembly GCA_025451775.1 of Terriglobales bacterium. GTDB lineage: Bacteria > Acidobacteriota > Terriglobia > Terriglobales > SCQP01 > SCQP01. The sequence continues at coordinate 10,903 of JANWJU010000019.1, read as the reverse complement.
GGCTTCCTTGATGAAATCGGGGGCGGGGAAATCGGGAAAGCCCTGGGCGAGGTTGACGGCGTCGTACTCCATCGCCAGGCGGGTCATTTCACGGATGACGCTCTCGGTGAACTGGGCAACGCGATTGGAAATGCCGCGCTGCGGGGGCGCGGCGGCGGAGTGGGTGATCATGAGCGTTGGCCTGAGGCGGCGACGGCGCGGGTCTGGGTAAAGGGATCGTCGTGGCCGGGGATGAGGATGCCCTCGAACTCGTCGACGAGCAGACGGGAATGGCGGAACTGGGTGGCATTATGGGGCGGCATGTCGTAACCCTGGGCGTCCTCGGCGGCGAAGGGGCGGGCATCGCCGGCGATGAGATAGGGGCCGTCGACGCCGTCCACGCGCAGCGAGAGATGCCCGGGGGTGTGGCCGGGGGTGGAGATGAGCTGCAGCCCGCCCAGACCCAACTCCTCCTCCTCGCGCCAGCGGTAGCGGGCGAGCTCGCCCAGGTTGGCCGGGTCCCACATCCACTTGAGCAGTTGCAGCACGCGCGCCTCGTCCATGCGGTCGAACTCATCCTCGCCTGCTTCCGGGTAAAACTCGCGGAACTTCTCCCGCCGGGTTTCGCCGCTGCACACGCTGGTGTAGATGGCCACGGCCCAATCGAAATCCTGCTTGGAACCGTAGACCCAGGCCTGCGGAAAGAGGAAATTGCCGCCGCAGTGGTCGAGGTGGTAATGGGTATTGATGACCCCGGTGATCTGGGCGGGGGCGACGCCGGTGCGTTGCAGGCCCTCGAGCAGCAACCAGTCGTGATGGGAGAAGCCGGTGTCCACGACCACATGGCGCACCCCATCGCGGTGGCTGAGCAGCACCGAGCAGGATTGCAATGGGAGGCCGGGCACGAGCACGCGCACGCGCCAAGGCCCGCCCGCCGCCGACGATCCATTCAGGCCGCTCATGCCGCCAGGCGCCTCCGGCGCGCGGGCATGATGCCCGTTGTGGCCGTTGCCGTTGTGCGCTCCGGTGCTCACGCCGGGTGCACCCCCGGCGTGGATGGCGCGGCATTCACGGGCACCGGCGCCAGCGGCAGGCGGACGATGAAGCTGCTGCCCTGGCCGGGCGTGCTCGCCACCTCGACCGAGCCGCCGTGGGCCTCAGCCACCCATTTCACGATGGGCAGGCCCAAGCCACAGCCCTCCTCGCCGGCGTGGCTGCGGGAGCGGGATTTATCGGCGCGAAAGAAGCGGTCGAAAATCTGGGGCAGGTCCTCGGCCGAAATCCCCACCCCGGTGTCCCGCACCTGCAGGCGCGCTTCCTTGGCCTCCTTCGCCTCCTTGGCTTCCTTGCCCTCTTGATGGGAGGGGCCGGCGCCGCGCTCGACGCGCACCTCGATATGGCCGCCGGCGGGCGTATATTTCACCGCGTTGTCGATGAGGTTCAATACCATCTGCCGCAACCGCAAGCTATCGGCGCGCACCGGCACCGGGGCCGCCGTATAGGCCCGCAGCTCGACCCCGCGCGCCTGCGCCACCATCCGCATTTGTTCCACCAAGTCCCGCACCAGTTCGTTGAGATCCATGGGCTCCAACCGCGGCCGCATTTCGCCGGCATCGGCCTGCGCCAGCACCAGCAGATTACGGATCATGCGCTTGAGCCGGTCAATCTCCTCCAGGTTGCTCTCCAGCACCCGCCGGCAATCGGCCAGCGGCGCCCTCTCGATCAGCGCCAGCTCGGTCTCCCCCTGCATCGCTTGCAGCGGCGTTCGCAGCTCGTGGCTGACGTTGGCGGCGAACTCATTCATTTTATCGAAGGATTGCTGCAAACGGGCAATCATGGCGTTGAAAGCCCCGGCCAGCTCGTCCAGCTCATCCTTGCGGCCCCGGGTGGGGAGGCGCAAGTTGAGGTTGGAGGCGGAGATATTGAGCGCCGCGTGGGTCATGTCCGTCACCGGCTTGAGCGTGCGCTTGGCCATGATCGACCCGCCCAGGGCGCTCAGCACCACGGTCACCGGCAACAACATCAACATCACCCATAAAAACGTGTCCTGGGCGTCGTTGATGGGCTTCAGCCGCGTCCCGATTTGCATCAGGTAGCGCTGCCCGCCCGGCCCCATGAGGATGGTGTTGACGAAACGCACCTCCTCATCCCGGCGTCCGCCCACGGTGATGAAGGTGGGCGGCGGTTGCATCGCCACCAACCCTTTCAACTGCTTGGGCTCAAAGGAGTAGCCGAACGCGGTCAGCTCCGGCGAGGATTTGACCGGCAGACCCTCGGTGTTGACGATCTGGGAGACGTTGAAGATGGTGTTCAGGTCGTAGCTCTCGTCCATGTCCCGCAGGTGCGAGTGCAACACCGGCTTGCCGTTGTCGAAGCTGATGTACTGCTTGACCAGCGCGGCTTCGCTTTGCAGCTCGTTGTCGATGTTCCAGAACAGGATCCAGTTGAGGGTAAAGTACAGCAGTCCCGCCGCCAGAAACAACAGCAGGCTGAACACCACCGTGTACTGAAACGTGAGCTGGCCGCGGGTCGAGCTGGGCCGCCAGCGCGGCCAGCGCCACAGCCAGGACAGCGAAGCCACGCCCCGCCCCAGCGCTTGCAGGCGGGTGCTCAAGGCGCCGCAACCCCTGAGCCGGACGGACCGGAGGCGCCTGAAGGGTTGCCGCGCGCCGGTTCCTCGTCCTTGAGCATGTAGCCGACGCCGCGCACGCTGTGCAGCAGTTTGGCGGGGCGGTCCTTGTCAATCTTGTTGCGTAAAAAGCTGATATAGACGTCAATGACGTTGGTGAAGCTGTCGAAGCTGGCGTCCCAGACGTGCTCGGCGATCATGGTGCGCGTGACCACCTGGTTGGCGTTGCGCATCAGGTACTCGAGCAGCATGAACTCCTTGTTGGAGAGTTCGAGGTCGCTATCGCCCCGCCAGGCCCGGCGTTTCACCGGATCGAGCACCAGGTCCGCCACCTGCAGTTGCAGCTTCAGCTCCCGCCATTCGCGCCGCAGCAGGGCGCGCACGCGGGCGCGCAACTCGGCAAAGGCGAACGGCTTGATGAGGTAGTCGTCGCTGCCGATCTCGAGGCCGCGCACCCGGTCTTCGACCGCGGTCTTGGCGGTGAGGATCAAGATGGGGATATTGGGGCTGCGTTTGCGCACAGTGGAGAGGACGGAGAACCCCGAGACTTTGGGCAGCATCAGATCCAGGATGATGAGATCGTAGCCGTCGCTTTGAGCGAGATAGAGCGCCTCTTCACCGTCGGAGGCGAGGTCGACGGCGAAGTGATCCTGCTGCAGCCCTTTTTTAATGAACTGCGCGACTTTATGCTCGTCCTCGACCAGCAGAATCCGCATATGGCGACAACGGGCCCTCGCCTCAAGGATAGCGGGTCTGGGCTAAAATTGGGACACATGCGCATATTCAGCCGAGCAGCCGCCGCCACCGCGGTGTTGGCCGGGATGACCGTGGCCGCGTGGGCGGCGCCCGCGCCGCCTCCCAGTGGGCGTGATGCCACCATCGAGCGGGCGGCGAGTCTGGTGGAGTGGGGGCGGCTGAAGGAAGCCCGCGACCTGCTGGCAGCGGCGGTGGCCGTGCCCGCCAACGCCGCCGATGCGCGCCTGCTGGCCTACTACGCCCACGTGCTCATGAAGTTTGGGGACGTGAGCGGCGGCCAGCGCTGGGCCAAGCGCGCCGTGGCGCTGGACGGGCAGTGCGCCTCCTGCCATCTCTATTTGTTCGAGGCCATGGCCACCCGCGCTCGCACGCTCAGCACCGTGCGCGGCCTCTGGGAGCTGCCCAAGCTCAAGAAGCAGCTCGAGCAGGCCACCGCGTTGGATCCGCATTTGGATGACGTGCAGTGGGGCTGGATCGAGTGGGACCTGAGCCTGCCCAAGGCCGCTGGTGGCGGCATCGACGACGCCCGCGCGCATGCCGTGCAACTGGAACAGATCGACGCCGTCGATGGCCACCTCGCGCTAGCCTCCATCGCGGAAGCCGCCGATCAGCCGCAGCAGGCGCTGCAGGAGTACCGTGCCGCCGCCGCCGCCGCCCCCAGCGACCCCCGGGGCACGTTCGCCCTGGGCCGCGCACTTTACCAGCGCGGCCAGTACGCCGCCGCCGCCCCCCACCTCGCCCGCGCCTTGGCGCTCAACCCGCAATCGGCGCTGTACTCCGGCTATCAGGCCGCCAATCTGATTTACCTGCACCGGTTGGAGGCCGCCCGCAGCGTGCTGGCAGCCGGCCAGAAAATCCATCCCGACAGCCGCCTGGGCGAGTATCTCAGCGCCCAGGCACTCAAAGCCACCGGCCAGGATTTCGCCTGGGCGCGGCAGTTGCTCCTCAGCTATCTCACCGTCCCCCCCGAACCCGATCAACCCACCGCCGCGCAGGGACGCGAACTGCTCGCCGCCTTGGGCTGAGCCTGGCCGCGGCCACCCATGACCTTCGCGGCATGCCCTATGTGACCCGTACCGGTGGGGTCACGCTGTTATAATTGCCCCATAATGTTCAGCCAAAAGATTGAAGGGCTAAGCGCTGTGTTAGCGGCGCTGGCGGTTCCTTTCCTGTTGTGCGCGGCGTTGCTGGCGCAAGCCGCGGGAGTCTCCGGCATCGTGGTGGCGGGCAATGGCCTGCCGGTGGCGGGCGCCACCATTCAGGCGGGCACGGCCCGCACCACTACCGATCCCAACGGCCACTTCACCCTCACCGCGGCGGCGACGACCATGACCGTGACCGCCAAAGGTTTCGCACCCGCCACCGTCAGCGTGACGGCCGCGCCGGTGCGGGTCGAGCTGGTGCCGGCGGCGATGGCGGAGTCGGTCACGGTGACTGCCACCGCGCGCAACCAGACCACCGCCTCGGTACCGTTGCAAACCATCGTCATGAGCAGCGAGCGCATCAAGACCTCGGCCCCGATCAACGCCGACAGTATTCTGCGCGGCTTCACTGACCTGGGAACCTTCCGCGTCAACAGCTCGCTCACCGCCAACCCCACCACCCAAGGCGTCTCCCTCTTGGGCACCGGTTCCAGCGGCGCCAGCCGCGCCCTGGTGCTGCTCGACGGCCTGCCGGTCAACGACATTTACGGCGGCTGGGTCAACTGGCTGCGCGTGCCGGTGGAGGATTTGAGCAGCGTCAGCGTGGTCAGCGGCGGAGCCTCGCCGCTGTATGGCAACCAGGCGCTCTCGGGCGTGATCGGCTTCCAGACGGCGGCGCCGGTGCACACCTATCTCGATGCCCGCACCGGCGGCGGCGGCTTGGGCACTGGCCTGGCCGACGGTGCGGGCGCGATCGTGGCCTCGAAGTGGGCGCTCGATATCCGCGGCCGCGGCCTGCACGTCACCGGCTTCGTGCCCTTCGCCAACCCCGGCGCGGTCGACCACGACGCTGGTGTCACCGCCCAGGATTGGGCGCCCACGCTGCGCTACGTGGCCTCGCCCAACGCCATGTTCTCGCTCTCGTCGGAGTACTTTGGCGAGAACCGGCAAAATGGCACCGTGCTGCAGGTCAACTCCACCCGCCTGCGCCAGATCGCCGGCCACGCCATCATCGACCACGGCGGCCTGTGGGACGGCAGCTTCTTCGATCAGTCCGAGGACTTCAGCGCCAACTTCAGCTCGGTCGCCAGCGACCGCAGCTCCGAGAGCTTGGTGTTGCAGCAGCAAGTTCCCTCCCGCGCCCAGGGGGCGGCGCTGAACTACACCCGCGCCCAAGCGCGCTGGAGCGTGGTGGCGGGCGGCAGCTACATGCACGTCACCGCCGTCGACAACGAGACCACCCCTTTCAGCGCTCCCAACCGCGCCCGCGCCGAGAACGGCCGCCAGCGCCTCTACGGCGGCTTCGTCGAGGCCTCGGCCTCGCCCGGCGCCAACTGGACCCTCACCGGCACCCTGCGCCAGGACCACTGGAGCAATTACGACGCGTTCCAGACCACGCCCACGCTCACGACCAATTATCCCAACCGCATCCGCTCCGCCTGGAGTCCCAGCCTGGGCGCGGTGTGGGCGGCACGGCCGTGGCTGGCGCTGCGGCTGTCCGGGTACGAATCATTCCGCGCGCCCTCGCTCAACGAGCTCTACCGGCCCTTCCGGGTGGGCAATGTCAACACCCTGGCCAACGCCAACCTCGCCGCCGAACGCTACCGCGGCGCGCAGGCGGGCGCTGTGATCACGCCCAGCGCCTCCACCCAACTGCGCGTCACCTACTTTGATGGCTACGTCAGCAACCTGGTCACCAGCGTCACCCTCACCACCACCCCGTCGCTGATCACGCAGCAGCGCCAGAACGTGGGCCGGGTGCGGCCCCGGGGCGAGACCTTCTCCGGACAATGGACGGTGCGGCCCAACCTCTCCCTGTGGGGTTCCTACACCCACCTGAACTCCACCGTCATCTCGGCAGACCAAGCGGCGCTGGTCGGACTGGCGGTGCCGCATGTGCCCGACAACAACTTCTCCACCCGCCTGCTCACCACCCAGCACGGCTTCACCTTCTCCGCCGTCGAGCGCTTCGGCGGCAGCAACTTCGACAACGACCAGAACACGTTCCTGCTGCCCTCGTTCTGGAACACCGACATCTTCGTGAGCCGCACCTTGGGCCATTACTCGCCTTATTTCGCGGTGGAAAACCTGTGGAACCGGCGCTACACGATCGAGCTCACCCCCGACGCCTACGTCAACAGCCCGCGCGCCATCACCGCCGGGGTGCGCATTCAATTCGGCGGCCAGCGTTAATGGGCGCGGGCCCCAGCGCGGCGCCAGCGCCGCGCGTCCCGCTTTGCGCTGCCCTGCTGTTACTGCGCAGGGCAGCTTGCTCGCCTCAGCTCGGGGCCCCAAGCCCCAAGCTGAGGCTGCGCGTTGAATGGAATCATGCCTGAACTCAACCTCTGCCTCCTGCCCGGCGACGGTATCGGCCCCGAAGTGACCGACGCCGCCATGGCCGTGCTCGGCGCCGCCGGCCAGCGCTTCGGCTTCACCTGCCGCACCCAGACCCAGCTCATCGGCGGCGCCGCCCTGCGCGCCGCCAACTCGCCGCTCCCCGACGCCACGCGCGCGGCGGTGACGGCAGTGCAAGCCGTGCTCTTGGGAGCGGTGGGAGCGCCCGAATTCGACCGCGAGCCGCCAGCGCGCAAGCCCGAGACCGGCTTGCTGGGGTTGCGCAAGCTGCTGGGCTGCTGGGCCAACTTGCGCCCGCTGCGCCGTATCCCCGGCGCCGGCACCACCCCGGTGCGGGAGGAGATCGTCGCCGGAACCGACTTGATCGTGCTGCGCGAGCTCACTGGCGGGCTCTACTTCGGCGAGCCCCGCGGCTTTTCCTCCAACCGCCAGGAGGCCTTCAACACGCTGCGCTACACGGTGACCGAAATCGAGCGCCTCGCCCGCTTCGGCTTCGGGCTGGCCCGCCAACGCCGTCACCACCTCACCAGCGTCGATAAAGCCAACGTGCTGGAGGTCAGCCAGCTCTGGCGCGAGGTCTTCAATCGCGTCGCCCTCGATTATCCTGACGTCACGCTCGACCACATGTACGTCGACAACTGCGCCATGCAGCTCATCCTGCGGCCCACGTTTTTCGACGTGCTGGCCACGGCCAACTTGTTTGGCGACATTTTGAGCGACGAGACGGGCGTGCTGGCGGGCTCGCTGGGCCTGCTGCCGTCGGCCTCACTGGGCGGTGCGGTGGGACTCTACGAGCCGGTGCACGGCTCCGCCCCCGACCTCGCCGGCAAGGGCGTGGCCAACCCGGTGGGCGCGATCCTCTCCGCCGCCATGCTGCTGCGGCACTCGTTCCAGCTCGAAGCCCCCGCCGCCGCCATCGAGCACGCCGTCACCGCGGCGCTGCAAGCCGGCGTCCGCACCCGCGACCTCGCCGCCCCCGGCACGGCAGCGGTCTCGACTGCGGCCATGACGCAAGCCATCATCGCGCGGCTCTAAGGCGCCGGTACCAACAGCCCGGCTTGCTCGATGTGGTCGCGGTAGATCACGCCGGGGGAGACCTCGGCCACAGCGTCGGCGTGCAGAGTGTAGACACCGGGCGGCAGGGATTCGGAGAACGCCAACGCTGGTGTCGCCGTGTCGTTGGCGAGGGATTCGTGATCGTAGCGCAGGGCGAAGGCCTTGCCGCGTTCATTGACCGCCTCCACGATCACGGTGACGGTGGCGGCCGCGCCGGCGGCGTTTGCAGCGCGCACCGCGCCGCTCAGGATGGCATCCGCCAGCGCCGGCGTTGTGGTCCACGCCAACGCCAGCGGGGCGGCGGCGGCGGCCGGCAGCAGGCGGGTGAGCGCCAGCGGCGGTTGCGAAGAGTCGGTCACCTGCACCGTCACCGCGAAGGGCGCGCTCGTTGAGGGCACGCCCGCGATCACGCCCCGGTCGACATCAAGCGCCAGCCCTGGCGGCAACCCGCCCTGCAGCAGGACCCACTGATAGGGCGGCGTGCCCCCCGCGACGCGGAGTTGGACGAGGTAGGGCTGGCCGGCCACCGGCAGCGGCAGGTGCGTGGTGAGAATCTGAAACGGCGGCGCCAAAATCGCCAGCGCCAAGCCGAGCAGGACTGTTGCCATGGGTTAGTTGGATGCGGCGAGCGCGCGGCGGGCGGCGTAGACGCCGCAGAGGCCGTGCACGCCGCCGCCCGGCGGGGTCGAGGCCGAGCAGAGGTACACGCCCGGCATGGGGGTCGAGTAGGCGGCGAGCGTGGGCCGCGCCAGCAACTGGCGCAGGGTATTCGCGCCGCCCACGATATCGCCGCCGACGAGGTTGGGATTGTGGCGCTCGAGTTCGAGCGCGCCGCGCGCCGAGCGCGCCAGGATGAGATCGCGGACCCCGGGCGCGAAGCGCTCGACTTGGGCCTCGATGGCCGCCGCCATGTCCTGATCCGAGCCGTTGGGCACGTGGCAGTAGGCCCAGGCGGTGTGCCTTCCTTCGGGCGCGCGCGAAGGATCGAAGCAGGTGGGCTGGCTCAAAAGGACGAACGGGCGCGGCGAAGCGGCCAGCGCGCCGGGGGCGCACACCGCCTCCGAGGCCGCGATCTGCTCGAGCGTGCCGCCGAGGTGCACCGTGCCCGCCGCCGCGCACTCGAGCGCCGTCCAGGGGATGGGCTGGCGCAGCGCCCAGTCCATCTTGAAAACGCCGGGACCGCGCCGGAAGCGCTGGAGCGCGCGGCGGTAGCGGGCCGGGATGCGCAGGCGCGCGAGGTCGGCGAGGCGCTCCGGCGCCACATCGCACAAGATCGTTCGCGCCTGCGGCAGTTCCGCCAGCGAGGCGACGGGCCGGCCGGTGACGATCTCGCCGCCCAGCGATCTGAGATAGGACGCGAGCGCGTTGGCGATCGCTTGGGAACCGCCTTTGGCAAAGGGCCATCCGCCGCGGTGCGCCGCCGCCGCCAGGATCAGCGCAATCGCCACCGACCCGCGCGCCTCCAGTGGCTGCCCGGAGTGGGCCGCCAAGCCGGCGAGCAGCGCCTGCGCGGGCGCGGTCTTGAACAGCGCCCGCGCCAACCCCGTGGTCGAGCGTGCCGCCCGCAGGCCGAAGCGGGCGAGCGCCGCGGGATGCTCCGGCCAGTGCAGCGGGACGAATGGCGCCAGCGCCTCCCGCTCCAGCCACGGCCAGTCCTTGACGATGGGGGCGATCAACTGCCGGTAGGCGGCCATGTCGTCGTCGCCCAGCCGCTCGGCGGTGCGTTCGCCGTTACGTTCCAGCACCGCCGCCGTGCCATCGTCGAAGGGGTGGGCCAGCGGCAGCGGCGGATGCACCCACTCCAGGCCGTGCGCCTCGAGTGGCAACGAACGGAAATACCACGTGCTCGCCCCCAACGGATGCACCGCCGCACACACATCGTGGGTGTAGCCCGGCAGCGTCAGCTCGGCCGAGCGCGTGCCGCCGCCAATGGTGTCCGCCGCCTCATAGACCACCACCGAGCGCCCCGCGCGCGCCATCTCGATTGCGGCCGCCAGACCGTTGGGCCCGGAGCCGACGACCACCGCATCGTAGTTTGCCGCCACCGCTTTCAGGCTAACCTAACCGCCTGTGGATTGCGGCGTGCAGCAGCTGTGGAATATCTGTGGAAGCCGTGGAAGCTGCCGCGGCGATGCGCAGCCCTCCGCCGTTGTCACGGGATTTCCACCGGGTCGCCTTCGGCGAAGGCGCTCATTCCAAAGGGGAAGCAGTAGTTTTTCACAAATGCGGTCCGCCTACGGCTACTGTTGTTTTCTTCTATTGCTTCAACCCGTCTTCGTAGAAACAGGGATGTGCAACCCCGTTAATGATCGTCGGGGGAGAGGTCGGGGACATCCACCTCGCGGGCATAGATCTGGTAGGTGGCTTGGGGAGAGGCGCCGCCATCCTGGTGCAAGGCATAGACCAGACTGCGGATGCGTTGGTCGGCGGCGGTCATGTGCTCGCGGGTACGCAGGTAGTCGAGCCAGGATTCCATGATGAAGGTTTCCTGGAGGCGCTCGGGATCAGAGGTGTCCCGATAGATGCCCCAACGGATCGCCCCATCGCGCAGGCGTACGTCGCGCAACGCGTGAATGGCGCGGGTGAAGGCAGGATAGTTGGCCGCGGAGACGCGGTAATGGATGGAAACGCGCACCGGGCCGACGGCGTCGAGGTCGTCGTCGGCCCCGGCGACCAGGGGGGCCAGTTGTGGGGCGGGGTGCTTGAAGACGTAGGGCGTGTGATCGGGGACGGGCCCATGGAAAATGTGGAAGCGGCGCGTGAACGGGTAGCTGGCCGCCAGCGCCGCGGCAGCCACGGCCAGCGCCACCTCGGTGGAGGAGTGGGTGGCGATGGTGCCCCAGAGAATCGATCCTAGTGCCAGCCCGCCCTGGAAGCACATCAAGTAACTGCCCATGGCGCGCGCCTGCACCCAGGGTGGCACGGCGAGCTGCACCGCGGTGTTGAAGGTGGACATGGTGCTGGTCCAGGCGAAACCGGCGAGGAC
>JANWJU010000018.1 GCA_025451775.1 Terriglobales bacterium | reverse complement strand
CCTCGCCCAGCCTGCGTGGCGCTACCCATGTCGTCAAGTTCTGGGAGCCCAACGAGTACCCGCAGTTGGCGGCGAACGAATATTTTTGCCTGCGGGCGGCGGAGCGGTGCGGGCTCGAGGTGCCTCCGTTCCGGCTTTCTGAGGATGGCTTGGCGCTGGTGGTGGACCGCTTCGATCTGCGTGCGGACGGCACCTATCGCGGCTTCGAGGATTTCTGCGTACTCAACGCCCGCGGCACGGCGGAGAAGTATCGGGGCAGTTACGAGACGGCGGTGATGAAGCGCCTGGGCCAGTTCTGCGATCCGCGATGGCTGACCGGGGACATGGAGCGCTTGTTCACGCTGATCGCGCTCAACTGCGCGCTGCGCAACGGTGATGCGCACCTGAAGAACTTCGGCGTGCTCTACGACAACGTGCTCGGCGAAGCGCGGTTGGCGCCGGCCTACGACCTGGTGACGACCTCCATCTACTTGCCCCACGACCGGATGGCATTGACGATGGACGGCAGCACGGAGTGGCCGGATGCCAAAGCGCTGCGGCGCTTCGGGGAGGCGCGTCTGGGCGCGGGGCCGAAACGCATCGGCGGCATCTTCGAGCGCCTTGGCGATGCGCTGAGCGAGGTGGGGCGGGAGGTGGCGGCCTACGGGCGCGAACATCCCGCGTTCGCGCCCATCGGCGAAGCCATGCTGGAGCAGTGGGAGGCCGGGCGGCGGCTCTCGCTAGGCTGATGGCAGCTTCAGCTTCAGCGCCTTGCCCAGAATGCGCAGGGCCTGGTCGATGTGCTTGGGCTCGGCGATGTAGGGCGGCAGCATGCGGATGATGGTGTCGTGGGTGACGTTGGCGAGCAGTCCCAGCTCCGCCATGCGGTTCACGTACGGCGCCGCGGGGCGGTCCAGCTCCATGGCCACCATCAAGCCCTTGCCGCGGACTTCCGTTACGAACTTGTGTTTGCGGGCCAGCGCCTGCATGCCCTGCTTGAGCTGCGCGCCGAGGGTCTGCACGTTCTGGTAGAGGGCGCCGTCGGCGAGCGCGTCCAGGAACTCGAGCGCGAGGCGGCAAGCGAGCGGGCCGCCGCCGAAGGTGGTGCCGTGGGTGCCGGCATCGAGCACGGTGGCGGCCGGACCGCGCGCCATGAACACCCCCAGCGGATAACCGCAGGCGATGGGCTTGGCGGTGATCACCAAGTCGGGCTGCACGTCCGTCCACTGGAAGGCGAAGGGTTTGCCGGTGCGGCCCAAGCCGCACTGGATCTCGTCGAGGATGAGCAGGGCTTGGTGCTGGTGCGCCAGCTCCGCGGCCGCCGCCAGGAAGGCGGGGTCGATTTCGTGAATCCCGCCCTCGCCCTGCACGGGCTCGATGATGATGGCGCAAGTGCGTTCGGAAACCGCGGCGCGCAGATCGGCGATGTCGTTGGGGGTGACAAAGTGCACGCCCGGCAGCAAGGGGCCGAACGGCGCCCGGTAGCGGGGCTGGCCCGTAATGGAAAGCGCGCCGCAGGTGCGTCCGTGGAAGGAGTTGTGCAGGGCGATGATTTCGATCTTGCCGGGCGCGATCTTCTGTCCCAAGCTGCGGGCGACCTTGATGGCGCCTTCGGCCGCCTCGGCGCCGCCCACGGTGAAAAACGCGCGCTCCATGCCGCTCAGCGCGGTGAGGCGCTGGGCCAGCAAGCCCTGGTAGGGGTTGAGGTAGAGGTTGGAGCTGTGGATGAGGAGTTTGCTTTGCGCTCGGATCGCCGCCAGCACGCGGGGATGCGCGTGCCCCAGGGCGTTGACGCCGATGCCGGTGATGAAGTCGAGGTACTTCTTGCCATCACTGGCATAGACAAAGACGCCCTTCCCGCGCACCAGCATGAGCGGGACGCGGGTATAGGTTGGGATGAGGTAGTGAGCCTCCAGGTCCTGGGCTTGAGCGAGATCCAATGCAACCTCCGAAAAGTTTCAGAGTACCAGTTTAATAGCCTAAATGCTTATCAACCAGTGGTTCCGGAGTTGCACCGGCAAGAAAACGGCGCAGGTGGTGTTCCAGCAGCGCCACTTGGCGGTCCCAAGCGCCCGGGCTGGAGGCGCCGACGTGAGGCGTGATCAGCATGCGGGGCGAGCGCCACAAGGGGGAGGAGGCGGGCAAAGGCTCGTGGCGGAACACATCCAGGCCGGCCCCGGCGAGGGTGCCGGAAGCGAGCGCGCGCGCGAGTGCCGCCTCATCCAACGCCGCGCCACGGCCCACGCTGAGGAGGCGGGCGGAGGGGCGCATGAGGGCGAATTGCGGGGCGCCGATCACGGTTTGTGTCTCCGCCGTGTTGGGGAGGGCGAGGATGATCCAGTCGGCTTCAGGCAACAGCCGGGGCAGGTCCGCGAGCGTGTGCATGGCGGCGCAGCCCGCCGGCAGCACGCCTCCGAGGCCGCGCCGGACGCCCACCACGCGGATATCAAACGCCGCCAAGCGCACCGCCAGTGCCCGGCCGATGTGGCCCATACCCAGTAGCAGGGCGCTGGTTCCGGCGACGTCGGCGACGATGTCAGGCCAGGCGGCGATATCCCAGCGCCCCTCGGTTTGCTGGCGGACGGCGGCCGGCAAGCCCCGCGCCAGCGCCAACAGCAGCGCGGCGGTGTGCTCGGCGACCACGGTGGCGTGCACGCTGGCGGCGTTGGTGACGGCGATGGGGCGGGCGATCAGCTCGGGGGAGAGGAGTTGGTTGACCGCCGCCGCGGGGGAGTGGATCCAGCGCAGTTGGGGGGCGGCGGCGAGCAGCGCCGGGTCGAGCTGCCAGGCGACCACGGCCGCGGCGGTGGTGAATACGGCGCTGGCCGTGGCCTGTTCCTGGGGCGTGGCGGGGGCCGCGTCGGCGGGTCCGGAGTATTCGACGAAGTCCACTTGCGGAAACTCGGCCCGCAGCCGCGCGGTAGCTGCATCCGGCCAGCGCCAAACGGCGACACTGCCCCGGCTTTTGGTGGCGATTACGACCCTCATGGAAGTTCAGTGTAGCTGGATGGGCAAAAAAACGCCTCCCCGCCACGGGCGGTGGGGAGGCGCAGAGTGCAGCCCGTGCAGGCCCCTAGGCGTTTAGGCGTCGAGGCGTGGTTTGCGCAGGGCGGCGCCCACCCCCAGCGTGCCCAAGCCGAGCAAAGCGATCAGCTCCAGCGGGGAGGCGGTCGCCGGCATTTTTTTACCCGCGTTGGGGGTTTGGGCGCCCGCGGCGGGGGCAGCCGGGGTGGCGCCGGCGTTGCTCTGGTTTTGGTTTTGTTGTGAATTGGAGGGATTGGGGGCTTGGCTGGGAGCCTGAGCCATCGCCATCCCCGCCGATACCACAACCGCGAGGCCGATCATTTTCAGTGTGTTCATGATGTGTTTCTCCGTCGATGTGGAAATGCCTCTGCAGGGGGCCGGTGGCGCGCGCCTCCACTGAACTCCAGAGGGAAGTGGACAGCGGATGTGATGCCCGGCGCCATGCGCGCGGCTGTGCGCCACGCGCATCCACACAGGTGGCGTTTATGACCGGAGCCGGGACCAGAGCCCTTTACGTTTGCTTTCGGCCAGGCTGGGGGCGTAGGGCAGCTCCTGGTCGAGCAGGATGGCCATGGGGTTGCCGGAGCAGAGCGCCTGCGCGGTTTCGGTGCCCGCCTCTTTTTCAATGAAGTCGTAGGCGCGGCTGAGGCGGGGCGCGCGCCGCTCGGCAGAGTGTCCGTCGGAGGCGACGATGTGCGCCCAGCCGCGCTGCAGCAGCTCGGCGCTGAACTGTTCGGCGCGCTTTCCGAAGCGCCCTCCAAACGAGGACGCCGTCACTTGGGCGTAGCAGCCCAGGCGCAGGTAGTCGAGCAGGGTATTGGGGTGTTGCTGGAACACCGGGTTGCGCTCCGGATGCGCGAGCACGGGCGATACCCCTAAACGGCGGAAATCCTCCAGCGCTTTGCCCATGGACGTGCGCTCGAAAAACTCCGGAAACTCGCACAGGAGGTAGCGGCTGCCGTTGAGCGAGTACAGCCGGGGGTTGGCCAGCGCCGCTTGCACGTTTTCGAAGCTGAGGTGGAGTTCACACCCGGCGGCCAGCCGCAGGCGGTCACCGAGCGAGGCCTGCATCTGCTCGCGCAACTCAGCGACGCGCTCAGGCTGGTAGCCCCATTGGTGGTTGGCATGGGAGGTGGCGATGACGTGTGTGGTGCCGTCGGCGATGGCGGTCTCAGCCATGGCGAGGGCGGCTTCCATGTCGGCGGGACCGTCGTCCAGGCCGGGGAGTAGATGGATATGGGTATCCACCCAGCCGATTGGCCAGCCAGATTGGGGAGAGGAGTTGGCGTCGCCCATAATATGCGGAAATGGAATCAGTACCGAATTAGTCGCGTTGGCGCCGGAATCGCCACAAGGTCTCCCGGTGAGTGGCAAATCGTTGTTTAAACGCTTGCTCTCCGGTCAGGAAGTCAAAATACAGCCCTGCTCTCATGGTGAGGCGCACGACGGCGAATAGCAAGAGGATGCCGGGCGAGAGCGGTGCCAGTTCTGGATCGTAGCTGATCATGTAGGCGTAGCGGGTGGCGTTGAAGCGCCAGCACAGGAGCCCGCTCATCAGGCGATCCCGCAGCCGCAGGCACCATAATTCGGCGAGTGTGGGTGCGGCGTCGAGCATGCGTTCCAGCCAGCGTTGCTCGGGCTCGCCAAGCACGTTGGTCTGGCAAGCAGCGGCGAGGCGACGGGACTTGTGCTCCAGCATCCAGTGCAGCAGCAGCTGCTTTTCAGCCGGCTGGGTGAGGCGCTCGAGGCGGGCGCCGAGACGCTGGGCGCGGCGCCAGCGCGCGGCGGCGTGCCGGTGTTCAGCCTCCACGTCCGGGTCCGTGGGGCGGCGGCGGGGCGCGGCGGTGAAGGCCTCGCCCCCGCCCCCGAGGTGGCGCCAGAAGGGAGCGAACGGCGAGCCGCTCCGCACTCCGGTAATCTGCAGCGAACTCCACCCGCGGCCAGCGATCCAATCGGCGGCGCGGCGTTGCGCCGCCTCCGGGCAGCCGTCGTCACCGATCAGATCCACATAGTCGAAGAGCCCTTCCCCGAGCGGTATCAGGGTGCCGCCGCGGAAGGCGAGGGGGAGGATGAGCTGGCCATCGGTCCACACCTGGACGTCGACGTTCTGGGCAAAGACCTCCGCCCAGCACCGGGCGAAAATCAACGTCTGAAACACCGAGCCGGGCGCGCGCCCGGCAGCCGCCTCCCAAGCGCCGGCGATGGGGGTCACGTCCGGACCGGCGATGCAGCGCCAGCAGCTCACGCTGCTTTGGATGCGGAAACGCCTCGCGGCCGAGGCTACTCGAGACCTTCGCGCCGGTAGTTGGGCGCTTCCTGGGTGACGATGACGTCGTGGACATGGCTTTCGCGCAGTCCGGCGTTGGAGATGCGGATGAAGCGGGCGCGCTGCTGGAACTCGGGAATGGCGCGGCAGCCGCAGTAGCCCATGCCGGCGCGCAGGCCGCCGACGAGCTGATGCACCATGGCCGCCAGCGGCCCTTTGTAGGGGACACGCCCTTCGATGCCCTCGGGGACCAGCTTTTGGCTGCGGTTGGCGTCCATGCCCGCCGCCGAAGGATCGGCCAACTGCTGGCCATACCGTTCCGCCGAGCCCGCCTCCATGGCGGCCAGCGAGCCCATGCCGCGGTAGCTTTTGAACGAGCGCCCCTGGAACAGAATGATTTCGCCGGGGCTCTCGTGCGTGCCGGCGAACATGCTGCCCATCATGACCGTGCTGGCGCCGGCGGCGATGGCTTTGCTGATATCGCCGGAGAACTTCACCCCACCGTCGGAGATGACGGGGACGGGGGTGGCGCCGCCGGCCAATTCCTGGCTGGCGCGCACCACCTCCGAGATGGCCGTGATCTGGGGCACGCCGGCGCCGGTGACCACGCGCGTGGTGCAAATGGAGCCCGGACCGATGCCGACTTTGATGCCGTCGGCGCCAGCGGCGATCAGGTCCCGTGCGCCCTCATAAGTGGCGACGTTGCCGGCCAGAATATCGACGTTGGGCAGGGCGGCCTTGAGCTGGCGGACGGCGTCCAGGACGCGGCGCGAGTGGCCGTGGGCGGTGTCAATGGCGATGACATCCACCTTCTTGAGCGCCAGCTCCTGCGCCCGCTCCAGGAAGTCGCCGGTCGCTCCCACCGCCGCCGCCACCCGCAACCGGCCTTGGCCATCCTTGGCGGCGAGCGGATACTTCAGTTTCTTTTGGATGTCCTTGACCGTGATCAGGCCCTTGAGCATGTAGTGGTCGTCGACCACCAGCAGCTTCTCCACCCGGTGCCGGTGCAGGATCGCCTCGGCTTCCTCCAGCGTGGTGCCCACTGGCACCGTGATGAGGTGGTCCTTGGTCATCACCTCGCCGATGGGGATGTCGGTCCGGGTCTCGAAGCGCAGGTCGCGGTTGGTTAGAATGCCGACCAGCTTCCCCTGCTGGGTGACGGGCAGGCCGCTGATCTTATACTTCCGCATCATCTCCAGCGCTTCGGCGATCTTCTGCTCCGGCCCCATCGTCACCGGGTCCACGATCATGCCGCTCTCGGAGCGCTTGACCTTGTCCACCTCGTCGGCCTGCTGCTCGATGCTGAGGTTGCGGTGGATGACGCCGATACCGCCCTGCTGGGCGAGGGAGATGGCGAGGCGGGCTTCGGTCACCGTGTCCATGGCGGCCGAGAGGATGGGGATGTTGAGGCGGATGCGGCGGCTGAGCCAAGTCGAGGTTTCCACCTCGGTGGGGAGCACCTCCGAGTACGCGGGGACGAGCAGGACGTCATCAAACGTCAGCGAGTCGGGCACGGGAAGTTCGATCATAGTGGCGCAAGCTCTGGGGGTAGAAGCTCCATTTTAGAGCATCCGCTCCGCCACTACGAGGGGCGAACCCCCTTTTGCTCAAGTTGTGTCCGTTGCCGTCCCACTTAACGCACCGAGCCCCCGGCGCTGCGCGTCCGGGGGCTCGGTGTCGATTGGATGCGGGTTAATTGAGTTTTACATTACCGGGGGCGTCGTTGGCCTTGAGGTCGCCCAGCGCGTACTGGGTGCCTGCCAGCAACTCCTCCAGATACGCCGTGTTGGCGTAGACGTGCTCGTCGTGGCCATGGGCCTGGTAGAAGACGCGGCCATTGCCGACGCGATGGAGCCAGCTCAGCGCGTAGAAGTGGTCGGGGCGCTTGAAGTCCTCTTTGGCCTTGTCGGCATCGCTCATCTTGGCGTAGTCAATGCTGGTGAGCACATGCACGTTTTTGGGAGAGAAGCCGGCGAAGGTGTAGGTCTCATCGTGGATGGTGAAATCCTGGCCATGGTAGCCGGCCAGAATCGGGCTCTTGGGGTCGTCCAGATGGACGGAGATGATCTGCGGGTACGGCCAGTGCCACTTGAAGAAGCCGCCGACCATGGCGCTATAAGCGGGCCACAGGCTGGTGGGTGCATCGGCAAAGGGCCGCGAGGGGCGAGGCGTAAAAGGACCGCGGCGGGCGCCGGCGGCGGCGGGACCGCGGGCCGCGCCTTCACCACGGCCGGCACCGCGGGCCGCGCCGCGCGCGCCCGGCGTAAAGCCGCCGGTGCCGTTGTCGTGGTAGGAGTCGCCGGCGGCGTGGACCATGATCAGCCCTTTGCCGCTGTTGACGAAGTCGAGCAGCGCCTGATGGCGCGCCGCCGTGGCCGCGGCGTCGCTGTCATCCAGAAAGGTGCCGGTGGTGTTGTCGAGCATGATGGCATCGTACTGGGCGAGGTTGGCGGCGGTGAAGTCGGCGAGGTCGTAGCTGATGGTGGTGGACCAGGCCCCCGTCTTGTCGCCCAAGGCCTTCATGGTGAAGGCGGCGAGCGGAATGTTGGAGTGGACAAAGCCCACGGCGCGGGCAAAGACAAAAATCTTGCGCGGCTTCTTGGGCACCGCCGGGGCGGTGGCGGGCAGCGCGTCCAGCACGGCGATGGTGTCGTGCGTGACCGGGATCTGGTTCTGCACGCGGGCGGCGTTGGCGCCGGTGGCGAAGTAACCCGGGACCTGGACGAACGCCGGTCCTCCGCGCTGTCCCCGTCCCCCAGGTGCGCCCGGCGCTCCCTGAGCGAGGCCGAAGGCGCCAGCCAAACCTAGAACGGTGACGCACGCCGCCGCGGTTAAAAAGATGTGTCTGTTTTTGTGAGCTGCCTGCACGATGGGTTCCTCCCTATCTCGCAGCACAGCATACACCAAAGAGGGCCAAAATGGGTCACCCGCGCCGGTGGTTGCGGCGCGGCGCGCCCGCTTGATCGGCCAACTTACTGCTCCTCACAGCGGCCCAAATTTAATGCTAACCCGCTCACGATGGAAGCGTTGACAGTGTGTGCACGGTCGACTAGCCTTAGGCTGAAAACGCGGGTGTGGGCCTTGCGAGAAGTTTTTACCTCACCCATGGAGGCAGCTGGGAGACCAAGCTGCCTCGATCGGAGGTTCAGGGCCCGGCCGGAGAGAAACAAATCTTGAGCGAGGAAGACAGCGATGACGAGGCGCAACGGATGTTTCACTATGCTTGCGGGGTTGGCCTGCAGCGGGTTGGTACTCGCGCAGGGGTTTGGCCGGGCCCCGATGCCGGCGGCGGCGGCGAGCGGCAAAACGGTGTTTGAATCGGACTGCTCCTTCTGCCATGGCCCCGACGCCGAGGGTCGATCGGGACCCGATTTGACCAGCTCGGCGCTGGTGGCCTCCGACGTCAACGGCAACCTCGTCGGCACGGTGGTCCTGAATGGGCGTCCGGGAACGGCCATGCCAGCGTTCAAGCTCACCCCGACCCAAATCGAAGACATCGCCGCGTTCCTGCATTACCAGACGTCCGCCGTGCGGGCGCAGATGGGCGGCCGCAAGGGCGTCTCTCCAGAAGATTTGCAGACCGGCAACGCCGCCGCCGGCAAGGCCTATTTCAACGGTGCGGGCGGGTGTTCGACGTGTCACTCGCCCAGCGGCGATCTGGCCGGGGTGGCGAACCGGCTGAAAGGATTGCAACTGGAGGAGTCGTTCCTCACCGTCCCCGCGGATACGGTGCGTCCCAAGGGCGAGGCTCCGCCGCGCTTTGCCGCTCTGCTGGGCGGGGCCGGCCAGCCCAAGGGAGCGATTGCGACGGTGAGCGTGACGCTGCCCTCAGGCCAGACGGTCACGGGCGAACTGGCTTATCAGGACGATTTCGATATTGCCCTGATTGATGCGGCGGGCTACTACCATTCCTGGCCCACCAGCCAGGTGAAGTTCACCGTGGATGATCCCGCTGCCGCGCACGGCCGCATGCTGTCCAAATACACCGATGATGATATTCACAATTTGATGGCCTATCTGCAGACGCTCACCGGACCCGAGGCGCCGGCGGCCACTCCCAGCGCCCCGCCCGCGCCCGCGGCTTCGGTGCTGGAACTCAACCCGGGCGCGACCCAAGCGCTACTGCTCGACCCGCCCGCCAGCAGTTGGCCGACCTACAACGGCTCCTACAAGTCGCAGCATCACAGCCCGCTGACCCAGATCACGCCGTCCAACGTCAGCCAGTTGGGGCCGGCCTGGCAGTACTCGACCGGGGACAAGGCCGAAATCAAATCCTCCCCCTTGGTGGTGGATGGCGTCCTGTATTTCACCGCCCCCGATAACGTCTGGGCGGTGGACGCGCGCACCGGGCACCTGGTTTGGCACTACACCGCGCCGGATAAGGGCAACTCCATCGGCAACCGCGGTTTGGGAATGTATGGCAACTGGTTGTACTTCGAGCTCCCCGACGATCGTTTGGTCTCGCTGAATGCCAAGGACGGCAGCGTGCGCTGGACCAAGGAGATCGCCAACCAGAATCTCGGCTATTGGACGACGGAAGCGCCGCTGGTGGCGGGCGATCATGTTCTCATCGGCGAGTCGGGCGACCTCGACAACGTGCGCTCCTTCCTGCGTGCCGTGGATCCGGTGACCGGCGACACGCAATGGACGTGGTATTCGACTCCGGAGGGCCTCACCGGCGGCAACACATGGATCACGGGAAGCTACGATCCCACCCTCAACTTGATCTATTGGGGTACCGGCAATCCGACACCGGTGATTGATGGGGGCTCGCGGCCCGGGCCTGACCTCTATACCGATTGCATCGTGGCGCTGAATGCCGACACCGGCAAGCTGGTATGGGACTACCAGGTTTCCCCGCACGACACCCACGATTGGGATGCGGTCGAAACGCCCGAGCTGGTAGACGGGACCTTCAACGGCCGGCCGCGCAAGATGCTGATGCAGGCCTCGCGCAACGGCCTGTATGTGCTGCTCGATCGGACCAACGGCAAGGATCTGCTCACCACCCCGTTTGGGCCGGTGAATTGGATGTTGGGTCTGGACAAGAACGGTACGCCCATTCCCAACCCGGAGAAGGACCCGGCGCGGGATGGCCGCCTGGTCGCACCCGCCGAGGCCGGGCTGACGAACTTCCGGGCCTCGAGCTTCGATCCCCAGACCGGCTTGTATGTGGTCAACTCCAGCCCCAGCTACGGCATTTACTTCTACAAGCAGGCGGACGGCAACTTCGGCTGGGCCGGCGCTGACTACCAGGTCTTCAATTCCGGTGTGCTGGAGGCGATCGACTATAAGACGGGGAAGGCGCGCTGGAAGCATGCATGGGCGACGAGCTCAGGTGCGGGCGTGCTCACCACTGGTTCCGGCCTCACCTTCACCGGGGACGGGCAGGGCAACATCGTGGCGCTGACCACGAGCGACGGCAAGATCCTCTGGCATGCCGCGACCGGCGCTCGCAGCGGAGCCTCGCCGATCAGCTATGAATTGGATGGCCGCCAGTACGTGGTCTCGAGCTTCGGGAGCACGGTCTTCGCCTGGGCGCTTTCCCAATAGCGACGCCCAGGTTCCGTACCCTCATGCCACAAGCCCCCGGCGTGTACGCACGCTCGGGGGCTTGTTTTTTGGGGCCGTTGCCGCAATCAAGGCTTAATTGAGTTTCACATTGCCGGGCGTATCGTCGGCCTTCAGGTCGCCCAACGCATACTGCGTACCCGCCAGCAACTCTTCCAGATAAGGCACGTTGGCATAGACGTGCTCGTCATGGCCATGGGCCTGATAGAAGACGCGGCCCTTGCCGACGCGATGGAGCCAGCTGAGCGGGTAGAAGTGATCGGGGTTGACCATGTCCTCCTTGCCCTTGTCGGCCGCACTCATGTCGGCATAGTTGATGCTGGTCAGCACATGCACGTTTTT
>JANWJU010000017.1 GCA_025451775.1 Terriglobales bacterium | reverse complement strand
GGGCCCGCATCCTCGCCATCGTGCTCGGCATTTTGGAGTTGGTCAGCATCCCCTTCGGCACCGCGCTCGGCATCTACACCCTCTGGGTCCTGCTCCCCGCCGACTCCGAGTCCGAGTTCCGCGCCCTCGCTGGCGCCGCCCAGGGCTGAACCAGGTCCAGAATTCTGTAGATGAAGATATGAAGACGACCCTGGATATCCGGGACGATTTGCTGCGCCGGGCCAAGGTGGAGGCAGCGCGGCAGGGAAAGACGCTGACACGGATGATTGAAGAGGGTCTGGCGCTGCGGCTGCGGCCGGTTCAATCCGTACGGCGTGAACTGCCACCACTGCCGGTGTCGCATCGCGGGGGTGGTCTGCTGCCCGGCATTGATCCATCGAGCAATTGCTCCATGTTCGATGCCGCTGACCAGGAATGATCCCCGACGTCAACGTCCTCGTCGCCGCCTTTCGGGACGATCACGCTCATTTCGGCATCGCGGCACCGTGGCTGAGGAAGTGCGCGAACAGACGATGGCGGGAAACGCCAGCTTGGTTCTATTGCCGCTCGTCCTCGCTGGCTTTTTGCGCCAGGTGACGAACCGCCGAGTGTTTGCCAATCCCAGTTCCCCCGAGGAGGCAGTGGCCTTCATTGATGCCCTGCTCGCCTCCCCCGGCATTGTCATTCGCGAGGGCGATGTGTGGCCGCTGCTGCGTTCCAAGCTGTTGGCGCTGAACCTGGGCGGTAATGCCATCAACGATGCTTGGATCGCCGCGGCGGTCGAAGCGGCCGGGGAGCAGTTGGTCACCTTTGATCGCGGCTTCCGCCGCCTGCTCGCCGCCCGCGATCTGATCCTGCTGCCGGCTTAGAGCCCAGCGACCAGCGGGAGCGACCCAGCGAAAAGTGGCGAGCCACCTGCCAGCTTAGAGCCACTCAGATCGAGGCCGCCATGTCGGCGCGGGCGGCGGGGAGGGCGGCGACCCAGCTCAGGATGCCATCGGCGATTTCTTCCCAGCCATCTTCGAGCAGGAGCATGTGGCCGCGGTCGTAGAGCTGCAGCGGGCAAGCGTATTTTTTTGCGATCAGGCGCTGCTCGCTGGGGGGGATGAGGCGGTCGTCGGTGCTGCCGACCACCAGGCAGGGGGAGCGGACCTGGCTGGCGTCGATGGTGACCAACCCGACCACCATCTGCATGGAGGCGCGGCCGGAGTCGGGTACGTCCTTGCCGCCGACGATGGCGCGGGCTTCGGGGGAGAGGCGGTTGTTGACGAGTTCGTCCTGCAGACTATCGTCCAGCAGCACGGTGCGGCCAATCACGGGGGCGACGATCTGCCGCCAGGGATGCCACAGCAGCCGCCGCCACATGGCCCAGTAGGCGCGCCGGAACATATGCCAGGGCGGGGCGCTGCACAAGAAGACGTAGCCGGCTTGATCGTGCGACTCAGCCAGCTTCTGGGCGATGAGCCCGCCCATGCTGTGTCCGATGACCACGCACTGACCCAACTCGGCCAGCGCGCTGGCGAGATACAGGGCGTAGGTCTCGATGCTGAACGCGCCCAGCTCACCCGCGCGCGGCGAGTTGACGTCGCTGCCGTGGCCGGGGAGCTCGACCGCGTAGCTGAGGTAGCCGTTCTCGGCAAAGCGGCGTTGAAAGTTCTCCCAGCCCCAGGGGCCGCCGCCCAGCCCATGCACCAGCAGCAACGGTGGACCCAGCGGCACGCCCATGGGCGCCACGCGCCAAGCATCGAGGCGTCCCAGACGTTCTGGGCGTTCGTCTGCCGTGATCATCGCGGTGAGGATCCGGACATCTGGACTCTTGAGATGATTGTAAGCAGACCGGCGTGGGAAGAAAAGCCGCTTTACAATGACGGCATGCGCCGTTTCTGGTGGCCGCTGCTCGTCCTCTGGGCCTTTGTCCTTGCCGGGTGCCATTCCGCCGCTGTTCCCGGACCGCATCCGGCGCCGCCCGGCAACTACACCGCCGACATCCAAACTGACCTCGGCTCCATCACCGTCCAGCTCTTTCCGCAGGACGCGCCGCTGGCGGTGGGCAACTTTATGGGCTTGGCGGAAGGCACCCAGCCCTGGCGCGATCCCCGCACCGGCAAGGTCCACACCCGCCAGCCGCTGTACCCGGGCCTCATCTTTCACCGCGTGATCCCGAATTTCATGATTCAGGGCGGCGATCCGCTGGGCACCGGCCAGGGCGACGGGGGCTACAGCTTCGCCGACGAGACCACGCCCGCGCTGAAGTTTGACCGGGCGGGACGTCTCGCCATGGCCAACGCCGGACCCAACACCAACGGCACGCAGTTCTTCATTACCGTCGCCCCTTATCCGTCCGGCGACGGGCACTATACGATCTTTGGCCAGGTCACCGCCGGGCAGAACGTGGCCAATGCCATCAGTGAGGTGCCGCGCGATAGCAACGATAAGCCGCTGACGCCCGTCCATATCGTTAAGGTCACGATTCACCATGGCTAGGAAGCAAGGCTAAGCGTCATGTGGAGGCATCGGGGGCTGGTACTGCTGCTGGCAGTTGCGCTCGGAGCGCAAAGCCGCGGCGGCCGCGCCGCGCCCAGCGGGCGGCGCGGTCCGCCGCCCCCCGATGCGGCCGCGCGGGGGCTGGTGCAAGCCCTGTTTGGCAGCGCGCGCGCCGATGTGGCGGCGGTGGGGCCGTTGGCCGCCCCGGTCATCACCGCCGCCCTGGCGCGCGACGAGATGCGGCTCTTCCCCCAGCAGGCCATCGCCGACTACACCGCCGCCTTCTGGCTCGCCCGCGCCCTGCCGCTGCCGGCCAGCGCTGACCCGGCCAGCGCCACGGTCGAGGCGATCAAGGCGGAGACCGAGCGCAGCGCCGTCAACGCGCTCCTGCGCCCACGCCCGCCGCGTGATTCCGCCGCCGCCGCCGCCGCCGCCGCTGCCGATGCCGATGCTGATGCTGACGCCGCCCTGCAACTGGCGCGCCGTGCCGATGTGCCCAAAGCCCCGCTCTATGATCCGCTGGTCATGCGCGCCGCCGAGCGCGGCGACGCGGCGACGGGGGTGGCGCTGGTGCAGGAGTGCGCGCGCAGCGACGGCACCTATCCGTACCGCGGCTTGGCCACGGCGCTGCGCTCCCGCCGTCTGGACGGCAATGATCGCCTGCTGCTGGCCCAGTCGGGCTTGAGCTACTTCGATGCCGGCGCCAGCACGGACCAGGACGCCGATGCCCTGTTTTTTCTGCAGGCGATCCGGCGCGAGACGCCCACGCTCGCACCCGAAGTCGAGTCGGCGCTGCAGGCCGTTCTCAGCACCAGCGCCGATCCGCGTACGCGGGAGCGTGCCGCGGCGCTGCTGCAGACCGGCGGCACCGGCGCGGTGACTCAACCCAGCGTCGTGGTCGACTCTACCCCGGGCGGCGGGCCGATTTTTAGATTTTCCGTCACCACCGCGGCGCCGGTGGCGCCCGAAAGCGGCGAGAGCATCGGCACGAGCGCCTTCGTGCTGCTCGTCAACCGCGCCCAAATGTTGGCCCGCTCCGCCCCCGGCGGCGCGCGGGACGCCGCCAACCAAGCCGACGGCATGCTGAATGCCGCGCTTTTGGCCGCCGTGCCCGACACCGCCGCCACCTTGGCCTCGGTCTACGCCGAGTTGGGCGCGAGCGCCGATGCCGCGCGCGTGCTCTCCCTCTGCCTGGACGCCGTCGACCGGATCGGCGCCGCCGCCGACCAGACCTACGCCAACGCCGACTCCGCCACGCGCGCCGCCTTCGTGCAGCGCCTCGATGCCAACGCCGCCGCCGTGATCGACGTCTACAGCCTCGCCGCCCGCCTCGACCCCACCACCGCGGCCACCCGCGCCGAAGCCTCGCCCATGGTGCTGTTCAAACCGCTGCTGCTCTCCCGCCTGGCGGTCGTCGGGCAGTTCCCGCCCGCCGCCCCCCGGCAGGTGCGCTTCACGGTACAATAAGCCCCAGGAGTACGCTAAGGAGTATAGGAGTATTGGGGACGCTCAATATCAAGGATCCGGAGGTGCGTGAGTTGGCGCGGCAACTGGCAGAACGCACCGGCCAAACCATGACCGATGCGGTGAAGCAGGCGTTGCGGCAGCAGTTGCGGCAGGCGGAGCGCCAATACGGCGGCGGTGAGCACGTCATCCAGCGAGTGCTGGCGCGCGCGCGGGAGACGGCGAAACTCCCCATACTGGACCCCCGTAGCGACGACGAGATCGTTGGCTATGACGAAAACGGCGTCCCGCGGTGATCGTGGATTCCTCAGCCCTTTTGGCGGTGGTCTGGAACGAGCCCGAAGCGGAGCGCTTGGCGCGCGCCCTGCAAGCGGCGCCCATGCGGCGCATTGGGGTGGTGAACTGGTTCGAGTCGATGATGGTAGCCGAGGCACGGTCCGGGGCGGCTTCCGCGCGGGCGTTGCTGTTGACGTTGGCCGATCTCGACATTCAGCCGCTGGCGTTCGACCAGGACCAGATGCTGGCCGCCTACGGTGCTTGGCAGCGGTTCGGCAAGGGACGGCACCCAGCCCAGTTGAACTTGGGCGACTGCTGCGCCTATGCGGCGGCGGTGGTGAACGGCGAGCCGCTGCTGTTCAAAGGCGATGATTTCTCACGCACGGACGTGCCCGCGGCGGTTTGGTAGAGGCGCTGCCGGGTTGATCCGCCGCGTCCCCGGCAGGGCTGCCGTCCAGGCTTGGGCCGAGCCCGGGCCCAAACGCCGGCCGTAGCGGAGCGCGATGATCGCGACCACGATCCACAGCGCTCCGGCGTAGACCAAATACCAGGCCACCTCCTGCGCCGCCGTCACCCGAGGCGGGCTGAGCATGACCAGCGCGCCGGTGGAACTCACGTGCAACAGCTGCGCCAGCAGCAGGCTCTGGGTGTGGGCGTAGACCCAGGCGATCACCACCCGCATTGCCACCATGGCCGCCGCAAAGGCCAGAAAGTAGCGGAACCAGTACGCGCCGTGCGGGACCGCCGTGCCTAACCAGGTGATCACCGGCAGGTGCCAGCATCCCCACAGCACGCCCAGCAGGACCGCTGAAGACAGGGCGTGCTGGCCGCCGTTCATTTTGGGCAACGCGAAGCCGGTCCACCCGATCTCCTCCAAAACACCGGCGGGCACCCCAAAGGTGAGTCCGAGCAGCCACAGGTTCGGGGTGTAGGCGAGCGACACCATGGTCCTCATGCCCAGCAGAACGCACAGCAGCATGAGCGGGGGCAACAGCAGCACCCATAGGAAGCGGCGCGGCCCCGAGCGGGCCATGCGGGCCAGCAGCAGGCGCGGCCCCGGCGGTCCATCCACCACGCGGGCCAGGAACAGTCCGGTGAGGCTCGGTCCCAGGAGCATGACCGGAAACATCACGAGGCCATCTATCTGGGAAAGGGGTTCGCCCCGCAGCAGGCGGGGAGCGGCGACCAACAGCGCGCCGGTCCAGGAGATGGCGAAGGTGAGAACGAAGTAGGCGACAACGGGGTGGCGCCGAAGGCGATCTCGCCAGCGCCGGGGGGCGGCGGGGCCGGTCGTGGGCATCGGCTCCATGGTACAGCGGCGCGACAGCGGCCGGCGGGAGCGTCCGCCCTGCTAAACTGAGGCTTCGTCTCAGGAGAGCAAAGGTTTATGCAAGCTGCCGTGATCAGCGCCGAGTGGGCGCCCCGCCCCGACTATCCCGTCACCGCCGAAGAAACGCGCACCCAAATGGCGCGGGCGGCCTCCTCGGTGTGGAAGCACCCCACCTCCAGCGTGCAAACCCTGGACGATCCCACGCCCGGGCCCGACGACGTCATCCTGCGCGTCGCGGCCGCCGGGTTGTGCGGCTCGGACCTGCACTTTTTCGAGACCGATGCGGCGGGCTACATGAAGTACCCCGGCATGGCGCGCTTTCCCAGCGTGCCCGGCCACGAGGTCTCGGGCGAGGTGGTGGCCTGCGGCGCGGGCGTGCGCTACCTCAAGCCCGGCGATCTGGTCTGCCTCGACGACATGGTCTGCTGCCACCGCTGCGATGCTTGCCGGCGCGGTTTCCCCAACCAGTGCGAGAACCTCGACGACGTCGGCTTCACCATGAACGGCGGCTGCGCCGAGCTGCTGCGCGTGCCCGAGAGCAACTGCTGGAACATCAACGCCCTGGTCAGCCGCTTCGGCAGCAAAGCCAAGACGCTGGAGGCGGGGGCGGTGATCGAGCCCTTCACGGTGGGCTACAACGCATTGTTTGAATGCGCGGCGCGGATCAAACCGGGGGCGTTCGCCACCGTGTTCGGCGCGGGTTCCATCGGGCTTGCCGTGATTCAACTGCTGCGCGCCACCGGGGCTGTGAAAGTGCTGTGCTTTGAGAAGAACGCCGGGCGCCGCGCGTTGGCCACCAAGGTCGGCGCCCACGCCGTTTACGATGCCAGTGGGGACGCCGCCAAGATCGTCCTGGAGGCGACCGGGGGCCAGGGCGCGGACGTGCAGGTCGAGTGCGCGGGCGCGTTCGAGTCCAGCTTCCCGCAGATGGAAGCCTGCGCCGCCAACGGCAGCCAGATTGTCATCATCGGCCGCGATTCCCACAAAGCCCCGGTGTCGCTGGAGATCTTCCAGTGCAAAAAGGCCAACGTCATCGGCGCCATGGGTAACACCGGCCACGGCACCTATCCCAACGTGCTGCGCATGATGGCCGCCGGGCTGCTGGACCCCACCCAGTTCATCACCGACCGCTTTCCGCTCGCCGACTTCAACGGCGCCGTGGCCAAGGCGCGGACGCGCGAGGGCGGTAAGGTGTTGATTCAAGTGAACAATTAGCTAGTGGGCACGACAGGGCGGGGCGGTGTCACATAAATCGGGCCGCCAGCGTTATCGCAGGTGGCCTCCACGCCGACCGTGCTCGAACCCGTCGCCTCCCCCGTCGTGGACGCCCCGGCGATCGCCATCTCTGGGCTGACGGTGGCCTATGGGCGCCGCACCGTGCTGCACGGTATCGATGCCGAGTTGCGGGGGCGGGTGATTGGGCTGTTAGGGCCGAACGGGGCCGGCAAGTCGACGCTGATAAATACCTTGCTGGGGTTTGTCCGCCCCACCGCCGGCAGGGTGCGCATCCTCGGGTTGGACGCCGGCATGGGCGTCCGGCGGCAGCGCAGCGCGTTGCGCGCCCTCACCGGCTACATGCCGGAGAACGACGCTTTTATCGCCAACCTGACGGCGGTGTCGTTTGTGCGGTTGATGGCCGAGCTTTCCGGCCTGCCGCCGGAGGCGGCGCTGGAGCGGGCGCACGAGGCGTTGTTTTACGTGGGGTTGGGCGAGGCCCGTTACCGCAAGCTGGGAGGCTTTTCGCTGGGCATGAAGCAGATGGCCAAGCTGGCGCAGGCCATCGTCCACGGTCCCCGGCTGTTGATTCTGGACGAGCCCACCAACAGCCTCGATCCGCCCGCGCGGGCGCGCATGTTGCACCTCATCGGCGAGATCCGCGACACCGGCAAGGTCACCATCTTGATGTGTTCGCACCTCTTGCGGGATGTGGAGGAGACCTGCGATGAGGTGGTCATCCTCAAGCAGGGCCGCATCGTCCATCATGCCAACCTGGCCGAAGAACGGCGCACGTCGCAGGAGATGGGGCAGCGCTGGCTCGATCTCGAGACCGGCATCGAGGCCAAAGGCGCGACCGATGGCGCGCATCCGGACTTCATGGCCGCACTCGGCGGGCTGGGGTGCGAGCTCACACCCGGCCGCAACGGCAGCGTGCGGCTGACCCTGCCGCCGGGCACCGACGGGGCGGCGCTGATCCGCCAGATCTACCAAATCGCCGCGGCGCACGCACTGCCCATTCACCGGCTCAGCTTCCGGCGCGACACACTCGAGGACATCTTCCTGCGCGCCATGCACGGGGACGACGGCGCCGGCACGAGTTAACGGGTATCCATGGCCGTCTACCAGCAAACCTACCGTCCCTACACCGGACCGCTGACGCCGGCGGCGCCGCGGTTTCTCATCCTCTACCAGCAGGCGCGGCGCAGCCTGTTCCAGTCGAAGCTGCTGCTGGGCTTCTTCGTGGTCTGTTTCCTCATCCCGCTGCTGGAGCTGGTGACGATCTATATCTCCCACAACCCGGCGTTTTTCCACCTTCTGGGACTGCCCCGCTTCATCGCCATCAACCGCAGCTTCTTTTTCACCTATGTCCATTACCAGTGCTTCATGGCATTCCTGTTCACGGCGTTTGCGGCGCCGGGACTGATCGCGCCGGATCTGGCCGATGGGGGCCTGGCGCTGTATCTGTCGCGGCCGTTCTCGCGCGCCGAGTACCTGGCGGGCAAGATCGCGGTGCTGTGGCTGCTGCTGTCGGCGCTGACGTGGGTGCCGGGGCTGATCCTGTTCGGCGTCCAAAGCGACATGGGCGGGGCGGCGTGGCGGCAGGCGAACGGCTGGCTGGGGTGGAGCATCGTGCTCGCCTGCGCGGTGTGGATCGTGGTGTGGTCGCTGCTGGCGCTGGCCATCTCCGCCTGGGTGAAGTGGCGGGTGGTGGCGGGCGCGGTCTTGCTGGGCATTTACTTTTTCGGGGCCGGCTTTGCCCAGGTCATCAACCTGGTGCTGGGAACCCAGTACGGCAGCTTGGTTGACCTGATGGAGGTGCACCTGATCGCCTGGAGCGGTCTGTTCCGCCGGCCAGCGCCGCCGCTGGGGCTGTACCTCGCCGCCTGGGCGGTGCTGGCGGCGATCGCGGCGGGCTCGCTGTGGATGATCCTGAAGAAGGTGCGGCCCCTGGAGGTCATCAAGTGACCGCCGCTGCGCGCGGCAGCGAATTTCGCCGAGGCGGTGGCGCGGGCAGCGCTCCCGCTGCCACCCCTGCGCTGCGCGCTGGGGACCCCGGCGCTGGTCGCTGGGACGGTCCGTCCGCGGAAGCGGGCGCAGGAGGCCAAGGCTCCGCAGCGGTGGAGTTTGACAACGTCTCGAAGTTCTACGGCGAGGTGCTGGGCGTCAACCGCATCCACCTCGCCATCCCGCCGGGTATCACCAGCCTGGTGGGGCCGAACGGCTCCGGCAAAACCACGCTGATGAACCTCATGACGGGGTTGATCCAGCCCACGCGAGGGCGGATCAGCGTGCTCGGCATCGCCGCCACCGATCCGGAACGGTTGTTCAGAAAAGTCGGCTACTGCACCCAGTTCGACTCCTATCCAAAAGGGGCGACGGGGCGGGCATTTTTGGAGAACTACCTCAGCCTGTTCGGGGAGGCGCGGGCGGAGCGAAGAGAGCGGGCGGCGCGGGTGCTGGAGCGGGTGGGGCTGGAGGCGGCGGCCGACCGCAAGATCGCGGGCTACAGCAAGGGCATGCGGCAGCGCATCCGGCTCGCCCAGGCGCTGGCCCACGACCCCCAGGTGTTGGTGTTGGACGAGCCGCTCAACGGCCTCGATCCGCTGGTGCGCGCCGACACCATCGCCCTGTTCCGTGGGCTGGGCGCCGAGGGGCGGGCCGTGATCCTCTCCAGCCACGTCTTGCACGAGGTCGACGCCATCTCCGATCAGGTCATCATGCTCAGCCACGGGTACGTGGTGGCGGAGGGGCAGATTCACGGCGTCCGCAGCGAGCTGCGCGACCACCCCATACAGATTCGGTTGCAGGGTGCGCGGCCGCGGGAGATGGCGGCGCGGCTGCTGCAGCCCGAGCCGGGCCAGGAACTGCTGGAGGTGCTGGAGCTCGCCGTAGGCGAGCACCAGTTGTTGGTCAAAGTGCGCGACGCGCACGCCTTCTACCTGGCCCTCAACCGCTTGGCGGCCTCGGGCGCCATCGCGTTGGAGGGCGTGGCGCCCGCCGACGACGATGCCGGTTCGGTGTACGCCTACCTGGTGGGGGCCGGCGCGAGCGGCGGAGGCGCGCAATGAACGCCAGCCTGCAATCCATTGCCGCCGTCTTCCGCCTGGAGCTGCGCAAGACCTTTTTGGCCCGGCGCGGTCTCTGGGTGTACCTGCTGGCGTTGGCGCCGTTCGTGCTGTTTCTGGGCTACACCGTGCAGAACAAAGTCGAGGCCCAGCAGCGGCAGGAGCTGGCGGCGCACAATCAAAAGCCGCTCGCCGCCGCCGACTTCGCCGCCATACATCGCGGCATGACCGAGGCGGAGGTACTCGCGCGCTTGGGCCCGCCGGCACGCCAGTTCCGTTTCGGCCGCCGCCGCCGCGCCGCCAACGACACCATCGAGTTGCGCCTTGACGCCCGCTTCCGCTACTCCGACGGTTCCGCGCTCTACGACATCTTTCTCGAGGATGGCAAGGTGATGAACGTGCGCCCGCGTCCGGGGCCGACGCTGGGGGACGTCAACCTGCTGTTCGCCACCGTGTTCCAGTTCTTCTACCTGCGCCTGGCAGTGTTCTTCGGCTGCCTCGGCATTTTCATGAACCTGTTCCGGGGCGAGCTGCTGGACAAGAGCCTGCACTTCTACTTCCTGGCGCCGGTGCGGCGCAGCCACATTCTGGCGGGCAAGTTCCTCGCCGGTCTGGCCGCCGCCGTGGTCATTTTCGGCGGCAGTGCCGCCGTGCAGATCTGGCTTTTGGGGCGGCAGCCGGGCGTTTCCGGGCTGGGCCATATGGGCGCCTACCTGGGGGTGACGGCGCTCGCCTGTCTGGGCTACGGGGCGGTGTTTTTGGCCGCCGGACTGAACTTCAAGAACCCCATCGTGCCCGCCGTCGCGCTGCTGTTGTGGGAGAGCGTGAACCCGTTCCTGCCGGCGCTGCTGAAAAAAATTAGC
Organism: Terriglobales bacterium; assembly: GCA_025451775.1. Classification (GTDB taxonomy): domain Bacteria; phylum Acidobacteriota; class Terriglobia; order Terriglobales; family SCQP01; genus SCQP01. The sequence goes on along the minus strand of JANWJU010000017.1, from coordinate 5,594 downwards.
GTCATCTACTATCTGACCCAGCTTTGTCCGGTAAGCGTGGCCTCGGGGCCGGGCGTCTCGCCCCTGTTCGCCCTGCTCGTCGCCGCACCCACGGCCATCTCCAAGTCCGCCGCCCTCGTGGGCCTGCTGGTGGTGGCCGCCGTGGTGCTGGCCTACTCCGCCCGCCGCGTCCGCCGGCTGGAGATTGACTACAGCGCGGACTAGCTATCAGTTGTTAATTGCTAGTTGCTAGTTGTTAGTTATTAGGAACGCCAGCCTGCCCGGCGCCGCGGAAGGCCCCGCGGAGCGGGTGGGCCCTGTGTGCCTAGCAACTGGCAACTAACAACTAAAGTAAGTAGACGCCGTTGTGGTCGATGTGGGCGTTGTCGATGAGGCGGGTGGGGCCGCAGAAGGCGGCCACGGCGAACAGGGTGCCGGGGCCAGCCGCCGCGACCGGCAGCAGGGTGGCGGCGTCGACGGCGGCGAGGTACTCGAGGCGGGCGCCGGGCTCGCTGGCGAAGACATCGCGGCCGATGAGCAGCAGCGCGGCCGTCTCGCGCTCGCCAGCGTCGTAGGCTTCGCCCATGGTGCGCAGGGCGCGGGAGAGGACTTTGGCGGCTTCCCGCTGCTCGGGGTTGAGGTAGGTGTTGCGGCTGCTGAGCGCCAGCCCGTCCCGCTCGCGCACGATGGGGCAGACGACGAGCTCGACGGGTAAAAACAAGCTGTCGATGAGGCGGCGCACGATGGCGGCTTGGACGGCGTCCTTCTGCCCGAAGTAGGCGCGGGCGGGCTGGGCGAGTTGCAGCAGCTTGGCGACCACGGTGGCCACGCCGCGGAAGTGGCCGGGGCGGCTGGCGCCGCAGAGGCGTTCGCCCAGCTCCCCCACCTCGACCTGCACGCTGTCGCCGGCCGGATACATGGCCTCGGCGGCGGGGGTGAACGCCACCGCCACGCCCTCGTTTCCCAGCAGGGCAAGATCCTGCTCGAGCGGACGCGGATAGCGGGTGAAGTCCTCGCTGGGACCAAACTGCGTGGGGTTGACGAAGATGCTGACCGCCGTCCGTTCATCGCGGCGGCGGGAGGCGCGGATCAACGCGGCGTGGCCCGCGTGGAGCGCCCCCATGGTGGGCACGAAGCCGAGCGCCTGGGCGCCGTCGAGGGAGGCACACCAAGCCTGAAATTGATAGGGGTCTGCGATGATCTCCACGCGGGTCTTCTTAGGGCAGCGTCAGCCCCGCTCCTGCGCCGGAGGCCCGGGGAGACGGCGGCGTGTGATAGCTTTCCTGGTCGGCGGGGAACCGGCCGGCCTCGACGTCCTGGCGGTAGGACTCGGCGGCGGCGCGCACCACCGCGGCCAGCTCGGCGTAGGCGCGCACGAACTTGGGCCGGGGGCGGAAGCTGAGCCCCAGCAGATCGTGCAGCACCAGAATTTGGCCATCGCAATCGGGGCCAGCGCCGATACCGATGGTGGGGATGGTGAGGCGGGCGGTTACGGCGGCCGCCAGCTCGCGCGGCACCCCCTCCAGCACCAGCAGGCACGCGCCCGCGGCCTCGATGGAGACGGCGTCCTCCAGCAATTGCCGGGCGGCGGGCTCGGTGGTGGCCTGCACGCGGTAGCCGCCCAGGCGGTGCACCGATTGCGGCGTCAGCCCCAGATGCGCCAGCACCGGCACTTCGGCGGCGACGAGGGCGGCGATGACCTCCGGCCGTGCGCCCTCGAGCTTGACCGCTCCCGCGCCCGCTTCCTTGATCAGCCGGATGGCATTCCCCACGGCCTGTTCCGGGCTGAGATGGTAGCTGCCGTAGGGCATGTCGGCCACCACCAACGCCCGCCGCGCCCCGCGGCCGACGTTCTGGGTGGCGCTAACGATGTCGTCGAGTGTGACCGCGAGGGTATCGTCGTAGCCGGCCACGGCCATGCCCCAGGAGTCGCCCACCAGCAGCAGGTCGACGCCGGCTTCGTCCAGCAGGCGCGCGAAGGGGTAATCGTAGGCGGTGAGGCAGGCGATTTTTTCGCCCTGCCGTTTTTTGGCTTGCAGGCTGGCGGCCGTGACTTTGAGGCTGCGCGCGGCCGACTCAGCGGGGTAAAGGCTCATAGCGTGGTACCCGTTCCTGCCGGAATCGAGTCCTCCTGGGCTTATTCTAGCCCTTCGCCGGGCTCACCGCTTAGGGGCAGGTAGAACTGCGTACCCGCCACCGGTTCGTTCAACCGCCGCAGCAGTTCTTGCAAGTCGCCGGAGCGTTCGACGAAGTCGATCTCGCTGGTGTTGACCACCAGCAGATCGCTCTGCGAATAGTGGAAGAAGAAGTGGTCGTAGGCCTTGGCCACCTCGGCCAGGTACTCGGCCGAGACCTGGCGTTCGTTGGGCAGGTTCTTGCGTTCCAGGCGGCGGCGCAGCACCTCCGGCGTGGCTTGCAGGTAGATCACCAAATCAGGGGCCGCAGTCTGGGCGAGCCCGGCGCGCAGCATCTCGTAGTAGGGGTTGTAGACGGCCAGTTCGGCATCGCTGAGGTTGATGCAGGCGAAGATTTTGTCCTTTTCGAAAATGTAATCGGCGATGACCAGGTCGTAGAGCGGGCCCGCGCCGACGGTGGAGAGCTGGCGGTAGCGCTCCAGCAGGAAGTGCATTTGGGCGCGGAAGGCGGCGCCGGGCTCGCCGGCATAAAAGGCGTCGAGGTGGGGATTGGTGTCGGGCTCGAGCAGCAGGCGGGCCCCGCCGTGATCCTGCGTGCGTTCGGCCAGCACCTGCGCCAAGCTGGTCTTGCCGACGCGCAGCGGACCCTCGAGCGCAATGTAGCGGGGACGGAGCCGGGGAGCGTTTTCCACCGCACTCAGTCTAATCTAGGAACCATGCCTGAGGGCCGAACTCGACTGGCGAAGGGGGGCGAGCCCCGGCGCCGGCGGCGCTGGCTGCCGCGCTTCCTTGCGGTGCGCGAGTTTGGCGAGGCGCTCAGCCCGCATACCGCCCTGCTGTCGCTCTACGCCCTGATCGTGGGCGTGGCCAGCGGCTATGTGGCGCTGGGGCTGCTGGCGTTGATTTACCGGCTGACGGGGCTGTTTTTTCACGGTGTCTGGAGCGGCGCGGCGTGGAGCGCCGCCGACAATCACCTGGGATGGTGGGTGATTCTGATTCCGTTGATCGGCGGCTTGCCGGTGGGCTTGATGGTGTATTTCTGGGAGCCGACGCTCAAAGGTCACGGCATTCCGGAAGCCATGGAAGCGGTGCTGATTGGCAAGAGCATGGTGCGGCCGCGGGTGGCGCTGCTGAAACCGCTGGCGACGGCGCTGGCCATCGGCACGGGCGGGCCGTTTGGGGCCGAAGGGCCCATCATTCAGACCGGAGCGGCGCTGGGCTCGTTGTTCGCGCAGTGGCGGCGGCTCAACGTCTACGACCGGCGGGTGCTGCTGGCCGCCGGCGCCGCCGCCGGCATGGCAGCGACTTTCCTGGCGCCGCTGGCGGGGGTGATGGTCGGAGTGGAGTTGATCGTGTTCGAGTTCCGCGCCCGCTCCTTCATTCCCATCGCACTCGCCTGCGCCGTGGCGGACGCCATCGCCATTCATTACCGCGGCGCCGGGCCGATGTTCGCCACGCCCCTGTTTTTACTGCACAGCATGAGCGAGCTGGCGCTGTTCGCCGTGCTCGGCGCCATCTGCGGCTTGGTGGGCTGGGGCATGACCAAGGCGCTGTTCTGGCTCGAAAACCTGTTTGACAAGCTGCCGTTCAAGCCGGTGGCCATCTGGGGCCCGGTAGTGGGAGCGTTGCTGCTGGGGGTGATCGGGTATTTCTTTCCGCAGGTATTCGGCACCGGCTACGACACCATCCGCGCCATGTTGAATCAATCGCCGAACCAGCCGCCGCATGGGGCGCCCTATGCGCTAATGGGGGCGGGGACGTTGCTGCGCATCTCGGCGGCGAAGTTTTGGGCGTTGGTCATCTCGCTGGGCTCGGGCACGACGGGCGGCGTGTTCGCCCCCTCGCTCGTGATCGGCGGCGGGGTGGGGGCAGCGTTCGCGCTGGGCTGGCATGCGCTTTTTCCGGCGATCGCCATTTCTCCGCCGGGCTTTTACGCCCTTTGCGCCATGGCGGCGGTGTTCGGCGCGGTGGCGCGCGCCCCGTTCACAGCGGTCATCTTTTTGTTCGAGCTGAGCCACGATCCCGCCGCCGTGCTGCCGTTACTGGTCTGCGTCATGATCGCCGACGGGCTCATGCGCTTGGTCTCCGCCGACTCGATGATGACGGAGAAGCTCGCCAAACGCGGCCTCATCGTCTCCCAGGATTACACCGCGCCCCAGCTGGAGCTGTGGTCGACCGAGATCCATGAGCTTATGAAACCACCCGCTGCGGGCGAGCCGGATTGGGACGCAATCCTGAAATCCCGCCATTACATCGAGGCCGCGGCGGGCGATAGCGTGGCCGTCACCGCCCACGCCATGATCAAGGCGCGCGCCGACTGGGCCGTCGTCGTGGATGCCTCCGCCGCCGGCCCGCCGCGGCCGCTGGGCGTGGTCAGCATCGCCGACATCCTGGCGCTGGAGGACCAGATGCTCAACGCCCGCGACGCCCGCCAACGCGCCCGGGCGTGAAAAATAGCTTTTAGCTGTTAGCTATTAGCTCTTAGGCACGCAACGCCGGTTTTCCTAATAGCTAACAGCTAAGAGCTCATCGCTATCCCCAGCGCCTTGGCGATGGTCTGCAACTGCAAATTCGAGGTGCCCTCGTAGATGGCGCCGATCTTGGCGTCGCGGTAGAACTTTTCCACCGGGTAATCCTTGACGAAGCCGTTGCCGCCGTAAAGATCGACGGCTTGGGTGGCGATGCGCTGCGCCGTCTCCGACGCCAGCAGCTTGGCCATGGCGGCTTCCTTTAAGAATGGATCGCCGGCGTCCTTGAGGCGGGCGGCGTTGTAGGTGAGCAGGCGGGCGGCTTCGATCTCGGCGGCCATGCGCGCCAGTTGGAACTGCACGGCCTGAAAACCGGCGATGGGGCGGCCGAACTGCCGCCGCTCGCTGGCATAGCCGAGGGCGGCATCGAACGCGCCCTGGGCCAGGCCCAGCATCTGGGCGGCGATGCCGATGCGGCCCTCGTTGAGGGTCTCGATGGCGATCTTGTAGCCCCGCCCCAGCTCGCCCAGCAGGTTGCCCGCGGGCACGAAGCAGTCCTCGAGCAGCAGCTCGCAGGTGGAGGAGGCGCGGATGCCGAGCTTGTCCTCCTTGTGGCCGATGCGGAACCCGGCGGCGTCCCGCTCGAGCAGGAAGGCGGTGATGCCGCGGTAGCCGGCTTCGGGATCGGCGTTGGCGAAGACAATAAAGAGGCCCGCTTCGGCGGCGTTGGTGATCCACTGCTTGCGGCCCTGCAGGCGATAGCCGCCCGTGGTGGCGGTGGCGCGGGTCTGCAGGGCAAACGCATCGCTGCCGGCGGCGGCTTCCGAGAGCGCGTAGGCGCCCACCGTTCCCGTCGCCAGCAGCGGCAGGAAGCGGGTGCGTTGCTCGGGGGTACCCCAGCGGGCGAGCGCGTTGGCGACCAGCGTGTTCTGCACGTCGACGATGACGGCGGCGGCGGGATCGACGCGGGAGAGTTCCTCCACCACCAGCACAGCATCGAAGAAGCTGCCGC
>JANWJU010000016.1 GCA_025451775.1 Terriglobales bacterium | reverse complement strand
GCGCAATACTCCGAAGATAGCCTTTATTCGATCACCGCGACCACCAGCAAGCCAACGAGCAAAGCGCAGATGCTGCTGATGCTGCGGCGGGTGTTGGTCGAGCGTTTCCAACTGAAGTTGAGCATCGGGGACAAGGTGCAGCCGGTCTACGACCTCGAGGTTGCGCCGGGCGGCCCCAAGCTGACGCCGCTGCCGCCGGGCGAGGATTGCGCCAAGGCCATGGATGCGGTTCCCCCTCCGGCAGAGAGGCAGATGCTCACGCTGCTTTACCGCGGGTGCAGCCTCCCGGATCTCATCGCCCGCCTGAATATTCCCGCCCCCGTGCTTTTCTTTGACCGGCCGGTGATCGATCGGACGCGGTTGACCGGGAATTACGTCATCGTGCTCTATCGGCGGCTGGCGCGGCCCGTGCAAATCGGCCAAAAGGTCGTCTTCGGTGAGCCGGTGGCGGAGGCGTTGCAGCGTCAGTTAGGGCTCGTGCCGGTCAAAGCGGTCGGCCCCTATCGAATGTATAGCGTGACGCACATCGCCCGTCCGGGGCCGGATCAATGAATTAATCCAGCACGCCGTCGCCGTAGGTGACGTCGTAAATGGGCGGGCAGTAGTAAGTGATCGGGTCGTACCCCGGCAACTGCGCCACTACCCCCGCCGCCGCCAGCTTGCGCAGGTCGGAGCGGGCGGTGGGATGGGTGATCGCGAACATGCGCTGGTACTGCGGGACGCTGATTACCGGCGTGGCGAACAGCCGGTCCACCATCTGCGCCAGGCGCAGGCTGCCGCCCCGCAGGCGGTGGTGGAAATCCTGTTGTAGGGCGAGTAGGCGGTCGCAGCGTATCTCCGTGTCGCGCGCCTGCGCGATCACGCCTTGGAGGCAGAAGCCGATCCACGGCTCCCAGGCCCCGTCGGTGCTAACCGCCAGCAGCAGGTTCATGTACTCGTCCCGGCGGGCTTCAAAGTAGGGGCTCATATAGAGCCATTGGCTGGAGAGCTGGCACCACTCGGCGATGGCCAGCGACAGCAGCAGCCGCCCCACGCGTCCGTTGCCGTCGTGAAATGGATGAATGGCCTCGAACTGGTAATGCACCAAAAACGCCCGCACCAGCGGATCGAATCGATCACTAGCATGCAGGTATTTTTCCAGCGCATCGAGCGCGCCGGGCACCTCCGCCGGCGGCGGCGGAACGTAGCGCGCTGGACGTCCGATCTGGTTCTGGATCTGGCGGAACTCGCCTGGGCGCTGATCGGAGCCGCGCACCCCGTCCAGCAAGGTGCGGTGCAGATCCCGAATCAGTCGCAGCGACAGCGGTAATTGATTGCCGTCGTCCAGCCGCAGGCGCAGCGCGCGCTGATAGTTGAAGACTTCACGCAGGGCATTCTTCGGATCGCCGACTGAGATGGGGTAGCCCGGGTCGATCTGAAACAACACCTGCTGCTGCGGGTCGGTGGTGGTGCCCTCGAGCTGGGAGGAGAGCTGGGCTTCGCGGTTGGCCATGGGGCGCAGCAGCAGCTCCGGGTTGGGGAGGTGCTTGCCGGTGCCGTCCAGGCGGGAGAGGCAGATGCGGGCTTCCAACAACAGCGGCCAGAGCCGGTCCGGCCACGTCCACTGCGGTGGCAGCGGATGGGGAATGAAGGCAACAGCGGTGTCTGGACGGCCATGCGGGATCGGGACGAGCCGCCCAGTCATCCATCCGGGCTTGAAAGCGGCGGCGTCCATGATTTACATTGTACGCCACTAATTAAAATTATAACGCAATAATTTACATTATATGTTCAAATGGCGCTTACATTAGCGGTGGGCGGCCCGCGTCGGAACGATCACAGTATCGAGCCAGGTATCGATCGCCGAAAGTGCCGCTGGATCAATGGTTTCTTCAATTTGCGCGTACTCGGCGGGGAGGCCGGTTTTAGCGGCCTGGAAGAGATGGTTGAGGCCGGGTAGCTCGACCACGGTGGCGTGCGGGTCATGAGCGAGATCCGCCTTCAGCAGCGGCAGGTTGGCGGCGGGCGGGACCTGCACATCCTTGGAGCCGCTGAGCGCCAGCACGGGGCAGCGCAGCAGTTCCAGATACGGGGCAGGATCGGATCTCAAAAACGCCCGGTACCAAGGTGAGGCGAGTCCGGCGACCTGGGCGGCGGGGATTTTGGGCAGCGTGCCCTTGGTGGCGGCGGCATCCAGGGCCGCGGGAACGGCGGCATCGGTGGGGGCGGCCATGACCAAATCCAGCACGGCGCGTTCCATGGTCGCGTCTTTGGCGACGGTGGCGGGCGGAGCGCCGCTGGCGGCGTTGAGGGCCTCGACTTGGGAGACGACCAAATCTTCGCCGCGTTCGCCGGGGCCGGCCATCATGACGGCAAAGGCGGCCTCGGGGTGCTGGCTGGCGACCATGGCGGCGATCAGGCCGCCCTCGCTGTGGCCGATGAGACCCACGCGCGCGGCGTCAATGCCCGGCTGGCGGCGCAGCCAGGCGAAGGCGCCGGCGGCGTCAGCGGCGTAATCGGTGGTGGTGGCGGTGGCCGCGTCGCCGGTGGATTGGCCGACGCCGCGCTTATCCAAGCGCAACACGGCGAAGCCGTGCCGGGTGAGGTTGTCGGCGAGGACGAGGAAAATCTTGTGTCCAAAGACGTCTTCGTTGCGGTTGTTGGGGCCGGAGCCGGCGATCAGCAGCGCAGCCGGAAACGGGCCTGGGCCTGGGGGAACGGTGAGGGTTCCGGCGAGGTGGATGCCGCCGGGGCCGGGGACCAGGGCCGGCAGCAATCGATAGGGGAATGGCGGCTTCGGCTCCTGCGGACGGTTCTGTGCCACCGGCAGCGGCCCGGCTTCGCGGTGTAAGGTCAGCGGCAGTTTGCCGGGGCCTTGAGACCAGGTTCCGGTGATGGTGTTGCCATCGGCGCTCAGCGTGCCGGTGAAGGTGGCGTGGGCGGCGGCGGCGGCGATGGAGACCTGCCGGCCTTGCACCGCAACGCTGGAGGCGGGAAACTGAGCCCGTCCTTGATCGAGGCTGGTGAAGGTGGCTTCCAGCTTGGGAGAGGCTTGGGTGACATGCATTTCAAGCCGCAGGGGAACCGCGGGCGCCAACGTACCGAGCCACCAGCCAGGCAGGCTGGGGCCTTGGGCGCAAGCGGTGGCGAGCAATGCGGCGACCATTAGGACAAGTCGCATGGGCACACCTCCGGTCGGAGCTTAGCGAAAATCGGCTGGAAACGCTAGACTTAGAGTATGTTCACGCAAATTAAGCCGGGGCCATCGAGCCCAGGGCCGGGCCAGGCCGCCAGCCTGGCCGAAGCGCTTAAAGCCGGCGATCAGAGCGACCCCATCGATCTGCTGTTGAGCTGCCACACGCGGATTCGCCATTTTACCGGCATCGCGGTCAAGCTCACGCAGCCGGGGGCGCCGGCGGGCGAGGTGCGTTCGGCGGCCGGCGCCGTTTACCGCTACTACAGTCAGGCGCTGCCGCTGCATGAAGCCGACGAGAACGAGTCGGTGTATCCGCGGCTGAAAGCGGCGCTGGCGGGCGCCGGGGATGAGGACCCGCTTGCGGCGGCCAACCAAGCCATGGTCGATCAGCACCGCACCATCGACCGCACGGTGGCCGCTCTTCTGCCCAAGTGGCAGGCGGCGGCGGCGGATGCCGGCGCTGCCGCCGCGACCGCCGCCGAGGCGCGGGAGCTTGAGGACGCCTGGCGGGACCACCTCGCGCTGGAGGAGCGGTTGATTTTTCCGGCTCTGCGTGACCGGCTCAGCGTCGAGGACCGGCGCGGCATCCGGCTGGAGATGCAAGCCCGGCGCCAGCCCGCGCGATAGGTGCATATGGCGCGCCACAGGCGGAGAGCCGATTGACCCTGGACCGGACACTAGTGTCTAATGGCACTTCAAGAAGCTTAGGGGGATACAGCGTGGCATTGAAACTCACCACCCGCATTGTCAGTGGCGTAACCGTTGTCGAGGCGGTCGGGCGCATTATCCTCGGCCAGGAAACCAACGATTTGCGCGAGAGCGTCAAGGGCTTGCTCGCCAATGGGGTGACCAAGATCGTGATCAACCTGGCCCAGGTGGATTTCATCGACTCCAGCGGGTTGGGCGCGATGGTGGGACTGTACAGCACGGCCAACTCGCGGGGCGCGCGCATTAAACTCGCCGCCATCACCAAGCGTTTCCACGAGTTGCTGATGATCACCAAGCTGCTGACCGTCTTCGACGTCTACGAGACCGAGGACGCCGCCGTCGCCAGCTTCAATTAAGGCGCGGGCACCCGGCTTCGCCGCCCGCTTCGCCGCCGCCGCGTCGCGGGGACCCCTGAGCCCCGCTCGGGCGTCGGCGGCGGACCGGGCGCGGGCACCCGGGTTCGCCGCCCGCTTCGCCGCCGCCGCGTCGCGGGGACCCCTGAGCCCCGCTCGGGCGTCGGCGGCGGACCGCGCGGTTAGTGTGGCCGCATCCCCGGCTTTGCCGCCCGCTAGGCCGCGTGCGCCAGCGGCCTTGCCGTTCGAGCGACCAGCGGGAGCGGCGTACCGGAGACGTGCCTCCGCCACGTCGGCTGCCGTGCCCAGCGGCTATTCGACGCGGTACATGGTCAAGCCGGTGAGGAGTTTGGGGAAGAAGTCGGTCGACTTCTGCGGCATGACGCCGCCGGCGAGCGCCACCTCGCGCACCTGCGAAGCCGGGATGGCGTTGACCAGGAAGGCGGCTTGGCCGGCGCCCACCGCCACCGATTCCAGGGCTTCCGGGGCGCTGCGCAGGTAGCGCAGGTGGCGCTCCTCGCGCACCATCTCGGGCGTGATCCCCAGGCCCAAATCGAGCGCCAGGCGGTGCAACACCACCAGGTTGAGGCGGCGTTGCTCGGGCGAGGCTTCCGGTAAGAGCGCGGCGAGGTCCAGCGATGCTTTGGGACGCAAGAGGCTGGGGTGGGAAATGCCTTGCAAGACCATGGCAATGGCCGTCGCGCCAGCGGCGGCCAGCCGGGGCCGCAGCGCCGTCCAGACTTCGGCGGCGTTGCCGGGTTTGAGGCTGATGCCGGGCAGCGGCTCGATGTCGAAGTAGGCGTGCAGTTTGGCCGTGACCGCGGCTGCATCCCAACCCGCTAATCCATAAATGAGCCGGTGGGTGGGGAGCACAATGAGTCCTGGGGCATCGGCGTTGATGAAGGTCATCATCACCCAGTTCCAGGGATGGTCGGGGCGGTGCGGGGCCTGGCCATTGCACTCATTGCGCCACTGCAGCGCGGTTTCGTAGCGGTGATGGCCGTCGGCGATCACCAATTTTTGGCTGGCCATGTGATCGTGCAGGCGGGCGATGACGGCGCCATCGGTTTCCTGGAACAGGCGGTGGGTGGTGCCGTACTCGTCGGTGGCCTCGAAGATGGGATTCTGCGCCCGCGCCAGCAACTCCGCCTCGGTGGCTTGGCTGGGATCGCTATAGAGCATGAAGATCTGGCCAAAGTGGGTGCGCGTGGCTTGCAAGAGGGCGCGGCGATCAGCTTTGGGGCCGCTGAGCGTCTGCTCGTGCCGGAACACGACTTGGTTGGCGTAATCCTCGATGCCGCCCAGAGCGATGAAGCCGCGGCGCACGCAGTGTTCGCCGGTATCGGGCGAGGCGAAACTCTGGGTATAGGGGTAGACGCCGGGTTCGGGGTCGGCGCGCAGGATGCCTTTTTGGATCCATTCGTTCAAGTAGCCGCGGGCGCGGGTGTAGACGTTGTTGCCGTCGTTATCGCCTTCGTGTTTCTCGCCGAGGATGACCCGCACCAAGTTGTAGGGGCTCTGGGCAAGGTAGCGCTGACGCATATCAGGCGTGATCTTGTCGTAGGGTTGGGTGATCACGTCGGCGGCGCGGACGTGGCTGAGATCGTAGCGGTAGGCGGAGAAAGGCTGTATGCGTGCCATCGTTTCCATTGTGTCAGAATCCCGGGCCAAGGTTGGCCAGAACCGTTGCGTTATGATCGGGGAGGCCGCCATGCCGGAGACGCCCGCCAGCCCGCCCATCTATTCTTCCGCCGCTGTGGCACAGCGGACTGGAAGCCGAGCGCCGCGGGGGCTTGGGCTGCGACTTGCCATCTTTGCCACGGTGCTGGGCGCGGGGCTGATGCTGCCCTACACCTGGGTCTGGGCTCCTGGTCTCGGCGGTGCGGGCCGGGTGCTGGTGCCGGTGCTGGCGGCGGTGACGGTGGCCGGGGTGCTGCTGCTGGAGCGGGCGGCGGCGGTGGGGTTGGTGCTCATGCTGACGGCCACCGGGGCCGGCTTGGAGAGCGGGACGGCGTGGCTGGCGCCGGGGGTGGTGCTGGCGGCGATGTGGGCGGCGCGCCACAATCTGCGCGCCCGCAAGTTGCTGGGTTTTCTGTTGCTGGTCCCCGGCTTGGCCGGCGGTTACTACGGCGTGATCGGCACGCTGGGGTGGATCAGCCAGGTGCCGGTGGAAGGGCTGGTGCCTAATCTGGGCCAGCCGCTGGGGCTGGCGCAAGCGCTGGCGCCATTGGAGTTGCTGCCGCTGGCCCTGCTCGGCGCCTGGCTCCTGGTCGCGCCCGACCCCCTGCGTGAGCGTTAGACTCCCGGCGTGAGCGTTAAACTTATAGATATGGCAACCGCACCGCAGGACGAATCACCCGCTCGGCCCGTGGGGCATGAACAGTTGGAGGGGACGCTGGACCGGCCCATCCTGCGCTTTCAGTTGGGCGCCGAAGTCGATCATCTGCACCAGCAGGAGGCGTGGCACGCCGGCTCTGGACCCAGCTCGACCACTCTGGTGAAGCACCCCGACTTGCGGGTGGTGCTGGTGACGATGCGGCGGGGCGAGGTCATGCCGGAGCACCGTACCGTGGCCCGCATCACGGTCCAGGCGCTGACCGGCAGGCTGCGCTTGAACATCGCCGGGAAGCGGGAAGAGCTGGCTGGCGGCGAGCTGTTGGTGCTCGACCGCGACCTCGTTCACAACGTCGAGGCGGTGGAGGACTGCGCCTTTCTGCTGACCCTCGCCTGGCCGGCGGAGGGGGCGGCGTGATCGCCCTCAAGCGCGCGTACGAGCCTGCCGCGGCGGACGACGGTGCCCGCATCCTGATCGAACGGCTGTGGCCGCGGGGGGTGAAAAAGACCGACCTGCCGCTCGATGCCTGGATCAAGGACGCCGCCCCCAGTCCCGGCCTGCGGAAGTGGTTCAGCCACGATCCGGAAAAATGGCCGGAGTTTCAACGCCGCTATCGCGCCGAACTGCGCCAGCATCCCCAGGCGTTGACGCCGCTGCGCGCGGCGGCGCGCCAGGGCCGGCTCACTTTGATCTACAGCTCCCACGACACCGAGCACAACAATGCCGTGGTCCTGCGCGAGGTGCTGCAAAAGCCCGCCGCCGCGACCTAAAATCATGCTGAAGATGTACACCACCGCCTGGTGCCCGGATTGCCGGCGCGCCAAGCGTTTCCTCGCTGAGCGCCAGATCGCCTTTCAGGAGGTCAACATCGAGGAGACGCCGGGCGCCGACACGCTGGTGCGCGAGCACAACCAAGGCAAGGCGCGCGTGCCCACCTTCGATCTCGATGGCCGCTACTTCTCCTCCAGCCCGTTCGACCCGGTGCAGCTGGCGCGGGACCTGCAAGCCGAGCTCAAGCTGATATAAATTCCGTCAACAGGTGTATGGTGGTGGGAGTTGGGTGACCCGCGTGCGCGGCTCAGAAGCATGGGCTGTCGGTGCATGCCGTGATGGAATCGCATGGGGGCAGCCGGTACCAGCGCAGTACCGTCTCCGATTTCGGGCACGGAGCTTGAACGACGCCCGCGAAAGGATTGATGCCGATGGTTCTCCAGACCGGCGAAGCCGCGACTGATCAGCGCCCGCGCGAACTGCGCCGGGCCGGTCTGCGGATCGCGGTGGTCATCGCGATTCTGGGGTTGGGGTGGGCGGCGGCGGGGGCGCTGCAGGCCGGTTTCCGGGGACTCCAACAAGGCTGGGCGCTGGTGTTGGCGGGCGCGGGGATGTGGCTGCTGGCGCCGGAGGGCGATGGCCAGGCAGTGGGGGGCGCACGCCGCCGTCTGGGCAGCGTGCTGGCGGCGGCGGTGGTGGGGTTGGGGCTCATCAACCTGCCGCAACTGCACTGGACCGCCCTGACGGGGGTGGCGCCGAAGACGGCCGCGTGCCTGCTGTTCCTGGGCCTGTCGCTCGGTTTCAAGCGCTGGTGGCCGAAAACGGCGGCGGGCTTCGACCTGCTGGTGGGCCTCACCGCCTATAACGTGCTGCTCGATTTGGCCTTCGGCGTGCCGGTCGCCGACCCCGGCCAGCGGCCGATGTCATGGCTGATGGCGGTGGCGATCCTGGCGCTGAGCGCGGATTGGCTGGCGCTGCATCCGCGCCAGCGGCCGACGGCATTTTTCCTGGAGACGAACTCGGCGGGGGCGGTGATGCGGCGGGTGCTGCCGATCATCCTGGTCTTCGAGTTGGTGATTGCGTTTGCGACCGCGGCGCGTCAGGGCGGGGACGCCATCGGCACGGCGATCGGCGGCGCGCTGTTCGATCTGGGGCTGGTGGCGTTCATCGTGGCGCTGCTGTGGATGATCGCGCGCGCCCTGGACCGCATGGATGCGGTGCGCGCCAGCGGGGACCGCGACCTGCGGGCGTCGGAGGCGCGGTACCGGCTGCTGTTCGAGGGCAACCCGCAGCCCATGTGGATCTACGATGCGGCCACGCTGCGCTTCCTGGCCGTCAACCACAGCGCGTGCCGCGTGTACGGCTACTCCCGCGAGGAGTTTCTGGCGATGGACGTCATGGGAGTCTGTCGCGGCGACGAAGAGCCCGCCGACGCGGTCACCGGATTATGGAACCATCGCACCAAGACGGGCGGCGAGCTCGAAGTCGAGGTGTTCTCGCACCGCATCACCTGGAACGGGGTGGCGGCCGAGGTGGCGTTCATCCATGACCTCACGGCGCGGCGCGCCACGGAAGCGCAGGCGCATATCCTGTTGGACTCGACCAGCGAAGGCATCATCGCCGCCGATCTGGAGGGCAAGTGCGTGTGGAGCAACCCCGCCGCCGTGCATCTGCTGGGGTGGAGCAGCGCCGCCGACCTGCTCGGCAAGGATGCCGCTGGGCTGCTGCAGGGCGAGGTGGACACCGAGGGCGCCGCCGACGGTGCCGAGCAGGGCGCGATGGTGGCGGCGATGCGCGCCGGTGAGCCGTTTGCCGCGATCGAGGCGAAGGTCCGCCGCGCCGATGGCTCGCGCATTCCCGCCGACATTCGCTCGGCGCCGTTGCGGCGCGATGGGCGCCTGAGCGGCGCGGTGTTGACCTTCGTCGATGTCTCCGACCGCCGCAGTCTGCAAGACCGGTTCCAACAGGCGCAGAAGATGGAAGCCGTGGGCCGGCTCGCCGCCGGCATCGCCCACGATTTCAACAACCTGCTCACCGTGATCAACGGCTACGCCGACATGCTGATGCGGCGCACCCAGGACAAGGCGTTGACGCCCGAGCTGGCGGCCAAAATCGGGAACATCCAAAAAGCCGGTAACCGCGCCGCCGCGCTCACGCAACAGCTTTTGGCCTTCAGCCGCCAGCAAGTTCTGGAGCCCAGGCTGATCGACCTCAACGCCGTGCTGCAAGAAATGGACCCCTTGCTGCGGCGCGTCCTGGGCGAGGATTTGAATCTGGTGACGGCGCTGGCGCCGGATCTGGCCGCGGTGCGCGCCGATCCCGGCCAGATCGGGCAGGTGCTCATGAATCTGGTGATCAACGCCCGCGACGCCATGCCCGAGGGCGGCCGGCTCACCATCGAGAGCGCCAACGTCGAGATTGGCCCTCACTACGTGGCCAACCATCCGGAAGCCACCGCCGGTCCGCACGTGATGCTGGCCATCACCGACAACGGCACGGGCATGGACGCGGCCACCTTGAACCGGGTGTTCGAGCCTTTTTTCACCACCAAGCCCACCGGCAAGGGGACCGGCCTGGGGTTGTCGACCGTGTTTGGGATCGTGAAGCAGAGCGGCGGCAGCGTGGCCATCTACAGCGAGCCGGGCCGGGGCACCTCAGTCAAGGTGTACCTGCCGGCGATGCGGGGCGTGGCCGCGGCCGCGGGGGGCGAGGAGAGCGGAGCCAGCACGGCCCGCGCCGCCCGCTTGCAGCGGGTGCTCATTGTCGAGGATGACGTCATCGTCCGCGAACTGCTGCACGAGGTGCTGAGCGAGGCTGGCTATGAGGTGGCCACGGTCGCCAACCCGGCCGAGGCGATCGCGCTGAGCGAGCGCGACCCGGGGCGCATGGATCTCATGGTGACCGATGTGATCATGCCGGGCATGGACGGCCGCAAACTCGCCGCTCAACTCGCGCCCGCCCGGCCGGAGATGGCGGTGCTGTTCATCTCCGGCTACCCGCAACAGGCCATCTCCCATAACGGCGACCTGGAGGCGGGGCTGGCCTTTATCCAGAAACCCTTCACGCCGGAGGCGCTGCTGCGCCGCGTGCGCCAAATGCTGAGCGAGCCGCGCGTCCTGCGCGCCGCCGAGTGAACGGGCCGATTCCGCACCGCCTATTCGGGCTTGTAGGAGCGGGCGCCGGAGCGGGGGTCTTCGTAGACGCGGGTGAGCGCACCGGTGGCGGGGTCGCGGAAGATTTCGCTAGTGGGATGCTGGGCGGCGGTGACATGGCCACGATAGCGGCGGTCAAAGCGGTGGTGCAGGGCCACGCACCCAGCGATCACTATCCCGACGATACAGATCGTGGTCATGCCCATGCCTCACGCCGGTGCCTCACGCGGGCGGCGGCGGATCGAGGCGCACCGCGGTGCCATATGCGACCACTTCCGACATGGTTTGGCCCATCTCACTGGAGTCGAACCGCATCATCAGCACGGCGTTGGCGCCCATGAGCTTGGCGTTTTCGATCATGCGGTCGATGGCGTGGCGGCGGGTGTCCTCGACCAGATGCGTATACTCGGTGATCTCGCCGCCAGCGAGCGAGCGCAATCCGGCGGCGACATTGCCCACCAAGCTGCGGCTGCGCACCACGACGCCAAAGACGTGGCCCAGCACTTGCTTGACTTGGTAGCCCTCGGCTTTTTCAGTGGTGGTGACCAGCATGGGGATATGCTCTCATACCGCGGGAGGCTGGGTGAGGCTTAAGACGTTGCCGTCGGGATCCTTGAACCAGGCGATCCGCGCGCCGCTTGGTGAGGTCCAGACGCCCAGCTCGTCTTGTTGCATGCCGGGGTAGCGCTCGAAGGTAACCCCAGACTCCGCCAGCGCTCGAACCGCGGCGGCCACGTCGAGTACGGTCCAGCCGAGGATGGTGTGGCTGGCGGGAACAACAGACTCCGAGATCACGACCCGCAGCCGGCTACGATGAGTCTCGAAGACGATCGCGAACCGGTCCTGGCTGACGAAGCGCAAGCCCAGCGTCCCTTCATAGAAAGCGCGGGCAGGGACAGGGTCCGCCGTCATCACAAACGCGACCAATGGACAAGCACTGAGGTTGGGCTGTGTCATCGCCCCAGTCTATCCCGCCGCCACCAAGGCGGTGGTGTGCGGCGACACCCGTTGTCCGGGCAGCAGGATGCCGGCCAGGTTGAGGGGATCGGCGGCGGCCACCGTGGGGGCGGCGCCGGCGGTCTGGGAATCGCTGGAGCGGCGTAGCGCGCGCAGGGCCTCGACCGCTTGCGGCAGGGCGTACTGCTCGCCGGCGAAGCCGGAGACGAAACGGCCGCCGCGGATCTCGCCGCGCGCCTCTAAACGCCGGCAGGCGAGCAGGACCTCGTACCAGGGAATGGCGCTGGGCTCGCGGGCGAGCAGGGCGCGGAAGATGACGCCGTAGCGGCGCAACCAGAGGCGGGCTTGGTTTTCGGCGCCGGCGGCGGCCCACAGCTCGCGCTCGGCGCCAGCGGCGGGTTCGGCTTCGCCGGCGCGGGCGCTGGCCAATGATTGCACCAGCGACCAGCGCCCAGGGCTGTGGCGCGGACGCTGCGCGCGGCGTTCGCCAGAGCGGCGCTTGTGGTCGAGAAAGGCGCGCAGGTTGTCGAAGCCATCGGCGGTGGCGCGGCCGGCGGCGACGAGTTCCCAGAGCGCGTCTTCGATCTGGCTGGCCACGAAGCCGCGGGTGGTGAAGTCGGAGAAGAAGCAGGCGCCGCGGCGCTCGATGGTGGCGAGCACATGCTGAGCCGCCGGGGTGAGTCCGGCGTCGTCCTGCGATGGCGTCCAGCCGCAGGCGGCGAGCAGCCAAGCGGCGGCGCTGCGGCGGAAAAAAGTCACCGGCGAGTTGCGCGTGGGCGCCGCACGCCGCTTGCCGGGGCTGCCGGAGGCCGGGGCCGCCCTCCCCAGGCGCGCCCAGGCAAACTCGCCGGAGAGACAAAGCTGGTCGAGCCAGGCGGGGTCGTAATCGGCGATCCGGGCAGCGAGCAGCGCCGCCTCCCAAGCCCCGGCGGGCGCTTCAAAGCCTTCGAGTTGTTCCAGCACGGCGCGCAGGCCGTGGACGCCGTGCAGACGGGTGCCGGGATCGAGATGCTGCCAGCGGCGCAGAAACCGGTAGAACAGGGCGGGCGCCACCGGCTCGATCTCGGCCCGCAGGCGCCGTACCGTGCGCCGGTGGATGCGGGCCAGCAGGCCGCGCTCGCACCACCCGAACTCGCCCCGCAGCACGCGCCCCTGGCCCTCGAGCGCCAGCAGGGCGGAGTCCACCTCGGCGGCGGAGAGGTGCAGGCGGGCGGCCAGCGCGGCGGCGGTGATGGGCCCCAGGATCTCCATCCAGCCGCCGACGATGGCGATCACGGCGGCCTCGTTGGCGCTCAGGCGCGCCCCGGCAAACTCGACCCCGGGCCAGATCTCGCCCGTGCCGCGCTGGTCCGTGGCGGCCGTGCCGCGCAGCAGATCGATTCTTTCGGCGGCGGCCCAACCTCCGCCATACTGTGTCACGCGGTGATGAGTGTGCAGCAGGTCGAGATCTATCCGCCAGGCGGATGGGATTTCCGCCTCCGGCATCCAGATCAGCGAGAGCAGCAAGTCGTGCAGCTCGTCGGGCGACTCCGGCTGCGGCCAGACTTCCGCGCACACCGCGGCGACCGCATCGGGGTCGAGGCGGCCGGGGCCTGGGGAGGTGTCCGGCGTGCCGCGCAGCGCGACGGCGCGGGCGCGCCGCTCCTCCAGCGGCGCGTCATCAAGAAACCCGAAGGGACCGACGTTGAGGATCTCCTGCGCCCATCCTGACGGCGCGGGCGTGTCCATGGCGGCGGTCGTAATGGAGCCATCCCCGATGCCGGCGAGCACGGCGCGCAGGCCGTCAAGATCGAGGAACTCGTGCAGGCAGTCGCGCATGGTCTCCTGCACGTAGGGATGGTTGGGGATCTCGAGGTCCTCGCCGCCGTGGTTGTCCTGGCAGCCCACCTGCATGGGAAACGCCGCGGCGAGCAGGTCTTCGGCGCGCATGCGCTGAATCTGCGGCGGGAGTTTGCGGGCGCCGGCGAAGCGGGGAAGCGCCAGCGCGCGGCCCACCGTCCAGCGCCAGCGCGTTTGAAAGATCGGGGCCTGCAATACGGCTTGTTCGAGGATGGCCTCGACGCCGGCGGCGGTGAGGTAATGGAAGATGGTCTCCAGCGGAAAGCTATGCTGCTCGGAGAGCGCCAGCGCCAGCCCGTTCTCGCTCGCCGAGGCTTGCAACTCGAAATCGAAGCCGCGGCAGAAGCGCTTGCGCAGCGCCATGCCCCAGGCCTTGTTGATGGCCGAGCCGAAGGGAGCGTGGATGACGAGCTGCATGCCGCCGCCATCGTCGAAAAAACGCTCGGCGATGAGGTGGCGGGCGGTGGGCACAGCGCCCAAGGCGGCGGCGCTCGCCGCACAGTAGGCCCAAGTTTGGCGTGCCGCCACCGGGCTTAGGCCGCATTCAGCCTCCAGCCTGCGGCCGGCTGCGCCTTCATCCATGGTCGCGATCTCTTCCCGCAGTTGGGAGGCGAGTGCCGAGAGCTCCTGCGTGCGGCCCGGCGCCTCGCCCAGCCAGAAGGGCACGGTGGGAGGAGCGCCGTGGGCATCCTCGACGCGGACGCGCCCGGTTTCAACGCCGCGCACCTTCCAGGAGTGAGTGCCGAGCAGGATCACGTCGCCGGCGTTGCTCTCGATGGCGAAGTCCTCGTCCAAGGTGCCGATGGTCAGGTTCTCGGGCTCGGCCTGGACGAGATAGGCGGCGGTTTCGGCGATGGCGCCGCCGGAGGTGATGGCGGCCCAGCGCGTGCCGCGGCGGGGGCGCAGGCGGTGGTGCACGCCGTCGCGGTGCAGCAGCGCGCCCCGGCGCCCGCGGCGGCTGCTGATGCCCTCGGCGAGCAGCGCCACGATGGCGTCAAACTCGGGGCGCGGCAGCGCGCGGTAGGGCCACGCCCGGCGCACGGCCGCGTAGAGCGCGTCTTCTCCCCAGCCCTCGGGATCTTCGCTGGACGCCACCGTGGCCACGATCTGCTGGGCGAGGATATCGCGCGGCCACGGCGGAATGCGGATGCGATCGAGCGCGCGCTGATGGATGCCGCGCACCAGCGCCGCGCACTCGATTAGATCGTCGCGGGTGAGGGCGAAGAAGCGGCCCTTGGGAGTTGCTCCTTTCCAATGTCCCGCCCGGCCCACGCGCTGCCAGGCGCTGGCGAGCTGGCGGGTCGAGCCGATCTGGCAGACGAGATCGACGGCGCCGATATCCAAGCCCAGTTCGAGCGAGGCGGTGGCCACCATCATCTTCAACTCGCCGGCCTTGAAGCGCTCTTCGGCCCGCAAGCGGATGGTGCGCGACAGGCTGCCGTGGTGGGCGGCGACCGCCTCCTCGCCCAGCCGCTCGCGCATGCGGTGGGCGACGCGCTCGGCCATGCGGCGCGTGCTCACAAACACCAGCGTCGAATGATGGGCGCGCGCCAGCTCCGCCAGCCGTTCGTAGCGCTCCTCCCACTGCTCATTGGTGGCGATGGGGCCGAGCTCGGAGGCGGGCACTTCCACCGCCAGATCGAAGCGGCGGGCGTCGGCGACGGCGACGATGGTGGGGCGTGGGCGGGCGCCGCCGAGAAACGCCGCGATCTCGTCGATGGGTTCGGCGGTGGCCGAGAGGCCTACGCGTTGGACTCCGCCCGCGCGCTCGACGAGCTCATCCAGGCGCTCGAGCGTGAGCGCGAGGTGGGCGCCGCGTTTGTTGCCGGCGAGCGCGTGCACCTCGTCGACGATGACCGTGCGCGTGGTTTTAAGCATGCGCCGCCCGCCCGCCGAGGTGAGCAGGATGTAAAGCGACTCGGGGGTGGTGACCAAAATATGCGGCGGGCGGCGCAGCATGGCTTGGCGCGCGGCGGCGAGCGTGTCGCCGCTGCGGGTGGCGGAGCGAATGGGAGGCGCCAAAAGGCCGCGCTCCGCGGCGGCGGCGGCGATCTCCGCCAGGGGTTCGTCCAGGTTTTTGTGGACGTCATTGGCCAGCGCCTTCAGCGGCGAGACATAGACCACTTGAATGCCGTCGGCGAGCGTGCCCTCCGCGGCCTGGCGGAACAGGCCGTCGATGGCGATCAAGAACGCGGCCAGGGTTTTGCCGGAACCGGTGGGCGCGGCGATCAGCGTGTCGTTCTTAGCGGCGATTTCCGGCCAGCCCCGCATCTGCGGCGCGGTGGGCGCGCCGAACCGGGTCTGGAACCATGCCTCCACCACGGGGTGCAGCATGGACTTCATGGACTGCGGCATGGCCCGATGCTAGCACAAAGAAAAAGCGAAGTTGGCGACGGTCGCGGGTTGGATGGACGCACAAGACCGTTGCTTTTGTAGTGGAACTGACCCTACAGTCAGCTTGAATCCAACCTCGAGGGACACCGATGGAGCGGAGAAACTTTTGCAAACTCATGGCGGCGGCCACGGCGGCGGTTGCGGCGCCACCGATGCTGCGTGCCGCGCAAGGCGCCACCCAAGGCGCCACCCCAGCCGCAGCGCCGGCCGGATTCGACACCTATCGGCAAGATTACTCCGCCTTCTGCGCCACCCCCGCCGGGCAGCGGCAATTCTATGCCCTGGATGGCGGCCAGATCATCCGCGAACAACTCGAAGCCCAAGGCTGGAAGCCCACGGCCTGGGGTGCGCCGCCAGAGCTGCCGGTCGAGGGCGGCTCCTGGGATGGCGTGCCCATGGTGGCGCCGATTCCCAGTCTGGTCGCTACCGGTCCCTATCAACCCACCTGGGATTCGCTGCAGCAGTACGACGCGCCGGAGTGGTATCGCGACGCCAAGTTTGGCATCTGGGCGCACTGGAGCCCGCAGTGCGTGCCCGAGGACGGCGACTGGTACGCCCGCAACATGTACGTGCAGGGCTCGGGGCAGAATAGGTTTCAACTGCAGCACTACGGGCCGCCCTCAAAGTTCGGCTACAAGGACCTCTGTTCGCAGTGGACGCTGCTCAACTGGGATCCGGACGCGCTGATCACTCGTTACAAAAAGGCCGGCGCCCGCCTGTTTTTTGCGCTGGCGAACCATCACGACGGCTTCGACACGTGGAATTCACGCCACCATCCGTGGAACGCGGTCGCCATCGGTCCCCACCGGGACGTGGTGGGCACGTGGGCGGCGGCGGCCCGCAATCAGGGGTTGCGATTCGGCGTCACCGTGCACCAGCACCGCAACTGGTGGTGGTTCCAGACCGCCCACGGCGCCGACGCCACCGGGCCGCTGGCCGGCGTGCCCTATGACGGCGATCTCACCGCCGCTGACGGCAAGGGCCAGTGGTGGGAGGGTTTGGATCCGCAGCAGCTCTACGCTCCCAAGCACCCCTTCGATGCGCTGCCCGATGTCTCCTACGTCAAGAATTTCTACGACCGCACCCGCGACCTCATCGAGCAACACGATCCCGACGTGCTGTACTTCGACAATGCGCTGTTCCCCTTGGGATGGGGCGGCATGAACCTCGCCGCCTATTACTACAACCATAATCTGCTGACCCACGGCGGTAAAATGGAGGCGGTCGCGACCATCAAGAATGTTCCCGACAACCTCGCCAAGACGGTGGTCGCCGATTATGAGCGCGGCCTGACCAGCCAGATCATGCCCTACGCCTGGCAATCGGAGACGTGCATCGGGCAGTGGCACTATCAGCGCCAGCTCTTCGACAGGCCGGGCGAGTACGGCGGCTACCTGCCGCCGCGGGACGTGATTCACTGGATGATCGATACGGTCAGCAAGAACGGCACCTTCATCCTCAACATCCCCGGCAAGCCCGACGGCACCATCGACGCCAAGGAGATCGCGGTGCTGGACGCCATTACCGCCTGGATGCAGCCCAACGGCGAAGCCATCTACGCCACCCGTCCCTGGAAGGTCTACGGCGAAGGTCCGGACATGGTTAAGAGCGGGTCGTTCCAGGGCAACAGCATCAGCAAGCTGGGAGCGGCGGATATCCGCTTCACCCGCAATAAGGCGAACACCGTGATCTACGCCCTCGTGCTGGGCGTGCCCACCGCGCCGCTGACGATCGCCGCGCTGGGCACGGCGGCCGCGACCTCACCGGGCAAGATTCATCAGGTGCAAGTGCTCGACTCCGCCGCCCAGGTCACGTGGAAGCAAACCCCCGCGGGCTTGCAGGTGGAGCTGCCGCAGCAGTATCGTCCCGCCACCGATTTCGCGGTGGCGCTGAAGATTGCGCTGACCTAGGGCCACGATGCAGGCGTTGGTCATCGCTGCGCCGGGCCAGGCGCGGATTGAGGACGTGCCCGAGCCGGAGATGAAGCCGGGCGAGGCGCTATTGAAGGTGCGCCGCGTGGGGCTGTGCGGCAGCGATCTCAATAGTTTCCGTGGACGCAATCCGCTGGTCACGTTTCCGCGCGTGCCCGGGCATGAAATTGCCGCGACCATCGTGGCGCTCAGCGAGGACTCCTCGGTTTTGACGCCCGGGATGGACGTCACGCTGTCGCCGTACTCCCACTGTGGCCGCTGTCCCGCCTGCCTCAACGGGAGGCACAACGCTTGTCAGGCGAACCAGACGCTGGGCGTGCAGCGGGATGGGGCCTTGACCGAGTACATTACGATCCCGATCGAGAAGCTGTACGCGGCGCCACTGAATCTGCAGGAGCTGTGTCTGGTCGAGCCCCTGACGGTGGGTTGTCACGCCGCCGCGCGCGGACGCGTGGCGGCTGGCGAAGCGGTGGCGGTCTACGGCTGCGGGGGCGTGGGATTAGGCGCGATCGCGGCGGCGGCGGCGCGGGGCGCGCGCGTGATCGCGGTGGATGTGGATGACGCCAAGCTCGATCTGGCCCGGGCGGCGGGGGCGGCCCACACCGTGAACTCCGGGTCGCAGGCGGCCGCCGCAGTTCTGGCGCAATGGACGGATGGCGCCGGCCCCAGCGTTGTGATCGAAGCGGTCGGCTCGGCGGAAACCTTTCGCGCCGCCGTCGAGCAAGTGGCGTTTACCGGGCGGGTCGTCTATATCGGCTACGCCAAGGAGCCGGTGGCCTACGAGACCAAGCTCTTCGTGCAAAAGGAACTCGATATCCTCGGTTCCCGCAACGCGCTGCCGGAGGATTTCCGCGCCGTCGTGGCCATGCTCGAGCAGCACCGGTTTCCGGTCGAGCGCGTCGCCCGCATCCTGGTCCCGCTGGAGCACGCGCCACAGGTGTTGCAGGACTGGAGCGCCCACCCGGAGCGCTTCAGCAAAATCACGGTTTCCCTGGATTAGCGGTGGCTGAAAGGCGGGATTAACGGCTGCCACCTACCGCGGCCGCAGGACGCGCATCAGCGGGGCCAGCGTTTCCGGTGAGCCGGTGATGAGGTTGCCGGGGAAGCGGCGGTACTTCAGCATGGCGGCGTAGATGGCATCCTCATTGTCGTCGTTGAGCGCCAGGCCGGCGAGGTACTGCAGGCGCAGGTTGCCGTCGCGGTTGATCTGCGCGCCCACGAGCCAGGGTTCGAGGTCGCGGTGCTGGCCGGCGTAGGTGTCGAGAATGGCGCTGGCGGAGCCCAGGCCGACTTCGGCGAGCGATTGTTGCACCCCGGCGTACGGCGGCGAATCGAGCGTCTGCTGCAAGGCGTCGGCGTTGATGGTGAGGGGGGCGTTGGCGGGATCGTTGGAGCCCAGCAGGAAGACATCGTAGCCGCCGCCGTTCAGCTCGTTGGCCCAGATCGAGCCGTTGGGGAAGACGGAGAAGAACGTCGCAATCTCGCTTTTGACGGTGGCCGCGTCAGTTTCATACAGCGGCACCCACTGGGTGACCACGCCATGGGGGTTGAGGTGATTGCGCACCATTTGGAAGTACTCGCGCGAGTAGAGCGTGGCGCTGCCCTTGACCCAGGGATGGATGGGGTCGCTGGTGATGAGGTCGAAGTGTTCAGGAGTGGTTAAAACGAAATGCCGCGCGTCGTCGTAGTAGATCTGCGTGCGGGGATCGTGCATCACGTCGTAGTCCTGCTTGGCGAAGTACGCGGTGGAGTGGGGCGGGATGAGGGGCTCGAGTTCGCAGATGGCGATGCGGCTCACGCTGGCATAGCGGGTGAAGGAGCCAGCGGTGACGCCGGCGCCAAAGCCCACGACCAGCACCGAGTGCAGCGGGCCCTGGTGGAACAGCGCGGGGAAGTGTCCCAGCATGCGCTGCAAGCGCATGTCGGCGGGGTCGGTGGAGGCCTCGACCTTGCCGCTGACGTGGAACTGGATGGTGCCATCGCTCCAACGGGAGACGGCGATGGAGGCGTTGCGTCCCTCGCCGGTGTAGAGGATCTGCGATTCACCGGCATCGACGGCGGTGAGGCGTCCGTAGGCGATCATCTGGCCTGGCACGCCGGGCACGGTCACGGCCAGGAGTACCGCCGCCACCAGCGCGGCGGCGATCTTCACGCCCGGCTGCCAGCGGTCGGATTCAAAGCTTTCGATCAACAGCAGCAGGCCGCTGGCGGCCGAGATGAGCACCAGCATCACCTCGCAGGCGCGCGTGCCCACCCAGGGAATCAGGAACAAGCTAAACGCCAGCGCCCCGGCGATGGCGCCCAGCGTGTTGGCGGCGTAGACCTCGCCCACGAGGCGTCCCGAATTATTATGACTGCCGCGGGAGCGATCGGCGGCCGCCAGCGCCAGCGGGAAGCTCGCGCCCCAGAGGATTGCGGCCGGCAAAATGGTCCACAGGCAGCGCACCAGATCGATCTGGAAGGTGAACCAGGGGCTGGTGGATAGGTCAGGGTTGATGGGCCAGTAGGGCAGCGAGCCCGCAATCATGATCGCCGCCCAGGCGACGCCCGCGGCCAGCGCCATTTGGCTCCAGGCCAGCGCCGCGCGCGGATGGTAGCGGCGGCCCATCCAGGCGCCGAGGGCGCTACCACCGCCCAGGCCGATGAGAAAGACCGCCAGAATCAGCGAAAACGTGTAGACAGTGGCGCCCAGCAGCAGGCCGAGCAAGCGCGTCCAGACCACCTCGGCGCCCAGCGCCGCGCACCCCGAGAGGGCGATGGCGAGCATCACCGGCCAGCGCCGGGCTTCACGTTCGCGCTGGCCGGTGGCCGCATTGGGTTGTTCGTTGGGTTGTTCGCTGGGCTTGTGCGGGTCGGGCTGGAGTTCGGCCGAGGCGGGGGCGCGCGCCGCCACCCAGAAGCTCAATCCAGCCACGATCGCGTTGATGGCCACCGCCCAGCCGATGGCGATGTCCAGATCGAACACGCGCAGCAGGCAATAGCCGGCCAATAGGCAGCCGAACACCGCCCCGGCGATGTTGCCAGCGTAGAGCAAGCCCCACCAGGCCACGCCCCGGGGCGTGTTCTCGATCCAGCCGGTGATGGCCGGCAGCGACGCCCCCATCAGGATCGTGGGCGGCAGCAGGCAGCAGGCGCACAGCAGGCCGCGCAGCAGCATCGAGGGCAGGCCGTGCTCGGCCCCAGCCAGGTAGAGTTTGTCAATCAAGGGGATGAGCCAAATGCCCACCAAGCCCAGCACCCCCGTGCCCAACTCCAGCGCCGCATAGACGCGCAGGGGATGCAGCGTCGCGCCCTGCGCGGCCAGCTGCGCCTGGCGCCGCCGGAGCCACCACGGCAGACCGATGCTGCCGATACACAAGCCGCCCATGAAGGTGGCGAGCAGCAC
Source organism: Terriglobales bacterium (assembly GCA_025451775.1). Classification (GTDB taxonomy): domain Bacteria; phylum Acidobacteriota; class Terriglobia; order Terriglobales; family SCQP01; genus SCQP01. The sequence continues at coordinate 11,033 of JANWJU010000016.1, read as the reverse complement.
TCCCAGCGAGACCGCGGTCGAGCCGATGACCAGTTGCAGCATCTGGTACCAGGCGATCTCGTAGATCAGGGCCGAGGCGCCGCTACCGGCGAACAGCACCAGCAGCCAAGGCAAGTACCGCGCTCCGTTGGTTTCAGGAGCGGCTACGGACAGGGATGGGGTGGTGGCTTCCGTCATGGACATGATTCGGGCTCAGAGCTTTAACAACGCCCGCCGGGAGGGAAGGTTACCATAACCGCTTTTCGGTGGAGGCGGCAACGCTTGCTACACTGATCTCGCGCCATGCTCTTCTCGCATGCCTTCGTGGTGGTGCTGTTCGCGGCCGCGGTGGTGGCTGGGTTTTTGGGGGCGTTGCTGGGGGTGGGCGGGGGCATCTTTATTGTCCCGGCGCTGGTGCTGGGGTTCCAGCTCCCGGTCAAAATCGCGGTGGCCGCCAGTCTGGTCTCGGTCATCGCCACCAGCAACGCGGGCGGCTCGAGCTACGTCGAGCACCACATCACCAACGTCCGGCTGGGGATGTTCCTGGAGGTGGCCACGACGCTGGGGGCGCTCTCGGGCAGCGTGCTGGCGCTGTACCTGCGGGAGTGGATCATGCTGGCGCTGTTCGCCTTGATGCTGTTGTACATGGCTTGGGCGGCGTTCACCACGCGCCACCTCGACGACGAGCGTATCGCCGGTGGCGGCTTCGCCGACGCCCGTCCGGACCGGACCAGTGGGGTGCTGGCGCTCGCCGGCCATTACCACGACGACGCGCTCGGGCGCGAGGTCGCCTACGTCGTCAACGGCTCTGCGCCCGGCATGGTGATCTCGTATTTAGCCGGCGTCTCCAGCGGGCTGCTGGGCGTGGGCGGGGGCGTGCTCAAAGTCTCGGCCATGAACCGCTTCATGAACGTGCCCATGAAGGCCGCCGTCGGCACCAGCAAGATGATGATCGGCATTACGGCGGCGGTGGGCTCGATCCTGTTTTTTCTGGCGGGACTGATTCATTTCTATATCGTGGCGCCGGTGGCGCTGGGGACCACGGCGGGGGCCACGCTGGGCACCATGGTCATGAACCGCATGCGCTCGGTGGTGCTGAAGGGGCTATTCGCGGTTTTGATGCTGTATCTCGCCTACGGCATGCTGGCGCGGGCGCTGGCGCTGCGCTATCACCTGCATCTGCCCAACCTGGGGAGTTAAATGGCCACGCCCAAGAGCACTGATTCCGGCGACCGCAACCTCTACCGGGGAGTGCACCGCGTGCTGGAGTGGGGCATGATCATCAGCACCGTGCTCTACGGTCTGGGGGTGGCGCGCGCCTGGCCGCACCCGCCCTGGATTTCATTGCAAGCCCCCTTCGCCCTGTCGTTGCCGGCCGCCGCGCGCGGGTTGATCCATCTGGACGCCACCAGCCTGATGTGGACGGCGACGGTGCTGCTGATCCTCACGCCGGTAGTGCGGGTGGTGGTGGCCTTCATCGCCTTTTGGCAGGAGCGGGACCGGCGCTTCGTGGCCGTCACCGGCGCGGTGCTGGCGGTGCTGGTGCTGACGGTGGTGCTGGGGCGGCTCGGGCTGCATTAGCGCCACGCGCCGCCATCAAGGTCAATTCACGCCGGCGATGTAGCCGTTGCGGGTGTGCGCCTTGAGGTTTTTCTGATGCGGGTCCTTGACTTCGACTCGGATGGCGCGGAACCCGGGCGTGGTCTGGTTGGAGCGGTACACCAGGCTGTACTGCAGGCGGATATCGCGCGCCACCTGTTCGGTGATGGCGTTGACCTCGTTCAAGTCCTTGGGGAAATAGGCGTTGCCGCCGCTGGCGTCGGCGAATTTCTGGAGCACCTTGCTCGCCTCCTTGCGGGCGGAGCGGCCGTCGTCGGAGCCGAAGATGCCGATGGCGTAGATGAGCGGCGCGTCCGGCGCCTGCACCAGCGCCATGGCCTGCGCCAGCGAGTGGGAGCTGGCGTCGTCCTCGCCGTCGCTGATGAGCAGGATCACTTTCTTGGGATGGCGGGCGTTCTTGCTGAGGTAGGTGATACCCCGGATCATGGCGTCGTACAGCGCCGTGCCCGCCTCGGGGTTGATCTCGCCCAGGCCTTGTTCCATGCGCGGAATGCTGTTGGTGAACGGCGCCGCGAGCTGGTACTCGTCGTTGAACTTGACGATGAAGACCTCATCCTGGGGATTGCTGGCGCGGACGAAATTGAGCGCGGCTTGATCGACCCGCAACCGTTTGGGACGCATGCTGCCGCTGTTGTCCACCAGGATGCCTACCGAAACAGGTGCGTCCGCGTGGGAGAAGGACTCGATTTTTTGCGGCACGCCGTTTTCTAAAACAGTGAAATCGCCCTGCGGCAAGTTGTTGACCGCCTTGCCGTGCTTGTCCAGCACGTTGGCCTGCACCAGCACCTCGCCCACGGTGGTCTTGTAGGTGAACGGGGTAGCGCTCTGCGCGCCAGCGGCGAGTGCCACGGCGAGGAACACGCCCCAAGCATTCAAAAAGTGGCGAGCCACCATAGCTCCACTTTAGCCCACCGGAACCGGCTTTTGGGCTGGCGAGAGGCGCGGCAGCCGCTCCGAGAGCCGCTTGAACGCCGGGTAGGCGGCCAGGAATGCAAACGTGAGGCCAAAGCTGATGAACGTCTGCGCGAGGTAGCCGGTGACCACGCTCACCTCCAGCACCAGGATGGCGGCGGAGAACAGCGCGCACCCGGCCAGGACGGTGACCGGCGGCTGCTTCCGTGTCCAGCGCTGCAGCCAGAGCCCGCCGCGCAGCAGCAGGGCCGTGCCGGCGAAGGTCAGCGCCAGCAGCAGCACGCCCGCTGGCCACCAGATCTGGAACAGGCGGATCACGAAGCTGTGCAGGATGTAAAACACCAGGGAGTTGGCGCCCCAGTAGCGCAGCTCGGCCATCGGGATGCGCGGCCGCTTTTCCAGCCAGCGCCGCGAGCCATCGAGCAATAGCGCGCCGTAGGCGAGTCCCAGCAGCCAGTAATCGGGGCTCATCCAGAATTTATTGAACGCCAGCCCGTTCCCCCACGCCGCCAGGCCAAACCCGGCGAGGGCGGCGCCCGCGATGGCGATCCGCATGCGCGGGCTGGAATAGCGCTTGAGATGCGCGCCCAGAAGGTAAAACGTCAGCCAGGGCAGCAGCGGAAACAAGCCGGGGGCGAGGAAGAACGAGGAGACGCCACCGTCGGCGATCTTCCAGTAGAAGTAGTGCTGGTTGGCGAAGTGGATGGCGTAGGGCAGCGGAAACAGCCACGTCCACCAACGCGGCGCCAGACGGTTCAGGATCAGCATGGCAATCATGGCCATGCCGGCGCTTTGGAACACGTCCGCCATCCAGAGCGTGCCCTGCACGTAGTTGTTGGCGAAGCCGGCGAAGATCAGGAACAGGCCGTTGGCGGCGATGCGCAGGTCGTCGCCTCTCTGCCGCGCCGCCAGCGCCCAGAGGTTCATGCCGGTGGAGAAGAAAAATAACACCGCCCCCATGGTGTCGAAGCGCAGCCAGGCGGCGCCCGCCAAGGGCACGTGCGCGATCACCATCAGCAGGCACGCCCACCCCTTGATCAGGTCGACGGCATGATCACGCACCAAGGCGCCACCGGCCGCTGCCTTATAATCGGGACTCATGCCTGCCGTCGTAGTCGCCGACAACATCACTAAAGTTTATCCGGTCGGACAGATCCAGGTTCCGGCCTTGCGCGGGGTGTCGCTGGCGGTGGAGGCGGGCGAGTTCGTCTCCATCGTGGGCGCCTCGGGCAGCGGCAAGAGCACGCTCCTGCACATCCTGGGCGGATTGACGCCTCCCACCACGGGGCGGGTGCTGATCGAAGGCACCGAGTACGGCAGCCTCTCCGACGCCGGGCGCACGACGCTGCGGCGGCGCGCCATTGGCATCGTCTTTCAGAAATTCAACCTGCTGCCCACGTTGGATGCGCTGGGCAACATCGAGATCGCGCGCGAGATCGCCGGCCGGAACGGGGATGCCGCGGAAGAGACCGACAAGTACCAGATCCACCTGATCGCGCTGCTGGGCATTGGCGCCCGCCTCCACCACCGTCCCACGCAGCTCTCCGGCGGCGAGCAGCAGCGCGTGGCCATTGCCCGCGCCCTGATCAACCGCCCGCGCATTCTGCTCGCCGATGAACCCACCGGCAACCTCGATTCCCGCAACTCCGACGCCGTGCTGGCGGTGATGGCGGAGCTCAACCGCACTCTGGGCCAGACCATCCTGATGATCACCCACAACGAGGCGGCGGCGGCCATCGGCCACCGCACGCTGCACATGCGGGATGGCCAGCTGGCCTGAACGTGACTTCTGGAGGGTGAGCCAGCGTGGATTTTCTCCTGCACGGCCACGAGATGAACCTGAAGGGAGCCAACCGCGGCTTCTTCAGCACGCGTCTGCGGGCCAATTTAGAGCGCTTGCTGGCGTCGACCGGCAGCACGGTGGGGATGCGCGGCCTGGGCCTGCTGGTGAGCTGCCCGCCGGAGGCGGACGGCGAAGTCCGCCAGCGGCTGGAGTTCGCGCTCGGGGTGCAGTCCATCACGGCGGGCGAGCGCGTGGCGCCCGATCCGGAGGCGATCGCGCCGGTGGCGCTGGCGATGATCGCCTCGCAGAGCGGGGATTCATTCGCCCTGAATGTGGTGCGTCCCGACAAGGCGTTCCCCCTCGGCTCCTACGAGGTGGCGGTGCACGTGGGCCGCTACATCGAGCAGAAGCTGGGCCTGGCGGTGGACCTGCGCCACCCCGCACGCCGCTGCACCATCGTGCTCAGCCGCAAGGGGGCGCTGGTGAGCCGGGCCGCGGAGCCGGGACTGGGCGGCATGCCCGCCGGCACCGCCGGCCGCCTGCTGGCGCTGATCTCCTCCGGCTTTGATTCGCCGGTGGCCGCGTTCCGCTTGATCCGCCGCGGCGGACGGGTCATGCTGATCCATTTTTACGGCGCGCCGCCCCAGGGCCAGACGTTGAGTTTGGCGCAGGTCGAGCAAATCGCCCGCCAACTGACGCGCTACCAGCTCCACACCCGCTTGTATCTGTGCCCGTTTGAGCCCGTGCAGCGGGCGATTGTGGCGGGCTGCCCCAGCCCTTACCGCATTTTGCTGTACCGGCGCATGATGCTGCGCATAGCGGCCGCGGTCGCGGGCCAGATCCACGCCCATGGCCTGATCACCGGCGACTCGCTGGCGCAGGTCGCCAGTCAAACCGTGCTCAACCTCGAAGCAGTGAGCGCCGCGGTGACCGTGCCGGTCTACCGCCCCGTAATCGGCGACGACAAGGTGACGATCCAGGCGGAAGCGCGCCGCATCGGCACCTTCGACGTCAGCGAACAGGCGGGCGACGACTGCTGCTCGGCCTTCATGCCGCGCAGCCCCGCCCTCGCCGCCTCCCCCGCCGAACTCGCCGCCGCCGAGCAAGACCTCGACCTCGAAGCCCTGACCGCCGCCAGCCTCGCCACCCTCGAAACTCGCCGCTACCGCTGGGACAGCGGCGCCGTGGTTGCGGGTTGAAGCGCGAGCTTCACCACAGTGTGGGCACGGGATAGCGCCGGATGGCCTCGTCGGGCGTGACCAGTACGAGCCCGTGCGTGAGCGCCGGCGCGATCAACAGGCGATCGAAGGGGTCGCGATGCAAGTCGGGGAGCCGGGCGACGCCCAAGGCGGCGGTTTCGTCCAGCGCCAGCTCGGCTAACGCCGAGCGCCGGCGAGCGGAGGGGAAGAACTGATCGGGAGGCAGGGTTAACTGTAACCGACCACGGGCAAATTTCACGGCCACTTCCGCCGCTGACACGGAGCTCACAAATACATCGTTCCCGGCGCCGTGGCCGCCGCTCGCGCCGCCAAGCTCAAGGCCGGATCATCGTCGGCCAGCCAAAGAAAAGCGCAGGTATCCAGAAGCAGGCGCAAACTCAGAGGCCTTCCCAGGCATCAAGTTTCGTCATCCGGCAGCGGGTCGAAAAATTCGGGTGGGATATGGATTTGCCCTTTGGCCATGCCCACCGGCCGCGGACTCCGCCGGCGCTGCGGCAGCGCGCGGATCTCGGCGATGGGCACATTGCGCCGGCACAGGATCACGGTCTCGCCCTCGGCCACCCGGTTCAGGTAGCGCGACAGGTGGGTCTTGGCTTCCTGCACGTTGAGGCGGATCATGGTTTTATTCTAAACCAGGTTCCTGGTCTGGTTCCTGGTCCACTCGGCGCGGCTATCGCCCCGCCATCTCCCGCACCAGCTCGATGAGGGTGTAGGTGGGGGCGCCGGTGGGGCCTTTGGGCATCCAGGGTTTGTTCTCCTCGGTCCAGGCGGTGCCAGCGATGTCGAGGTGGATCCAGGGCGTGTCGCCCACGAACTCCTGGAGGAACTGGGCGGCGGTGATGGCGCCGCCCCAGCGGCCGCCGGTGTTGAGGACATCGCCGACGGTGCCCTTGATCTGGTCGGCGTACTCCTGGTCGAGCGGCAGGCGCCACATCTTCTCGCCGCTGCGCTCGAGCGCGCGCTGGAAGATTTGGTAAAACGCCTCGTCGTTGGTGAACACGCCGCTGTTGACGTGCCCCAGCGCCACCACGCAGGCGCCGGTGAGGGTGGCCGAGTCGATCAAGTGCGTGGCCCCTTGCTGGCGGGCGTAGCAGATGGCGTCGGCGAGCACCATGCGGCCTTCGGCGTCGGTGTTGAGCACCTCGATGGATTGACCCGACATGGCGATCTGCACGTCGCCAGGCTTTTGCGCCCGTCCGCCGGGCATGTTCTCGCTGGCCGGCACCAGCGCCAGCACGTTGATTTTGGGCTTGAGCGCGGCGATGGCCTGCATCGCGCCCAGCGTGGCCGCGCCGCCGCACATGTCGAACTTCATCATCTCCATGTTCGCCGCCGGCTTGATCGAGATCCCACCGGTGTCAAACGTAATGCCCTTGCCGATGATGGCCAGCAGATCCTTGCTGGACGGATTGCCCCTGTAACGCAGCACCATCATCACCGGCGGCTCAGCGCTGCCGGCGGAGACGCCGAGGAAGGCGCCCATCTTCAGTTCCCGTGCCTTGGCCTCGCCGATCAGCTCGCACTCCAGCCCCGCTGCTTGCGCCATGGCGGCGGCGCGCTGGCCCATGATGGTGGGCGTCAGCCGGTTGCTGGGCTCGTTGGCCAGCTCGCGGGCGAAAAGGTGGGCGTCGGCGACGATCGCGGCCTCCCTTACCGCCGTGTCCAAAGCCGGCAGGGAAGCACTTTGTGGAGCAATCAGGGTCAGGGTGTCGATGCGGCGCTCGGGTTTGCGGTCGCTCTTGTAGGTATCCGGCTCGAAGTTGGCGGAGGCCACGCCGTTCAGGATGGCGGCGGCGGCAGCTTCGGCCCCCACGCCCTCCGGCAGCACCACGGTCAGGTGGTGCACGCCTTTTCCCTTGAGCTGCCGCGTGATCGTGCCCGCCAGCCGCCACAGCTCCAGCACGCCCAACGCGGCGCTGCGCCCGGCGATGACCAACCGCTTTGCTTTCACCCCGGCGGGCCGCGTCAGCACGGCCGTCTCCAGCGCTTTGCCGGAGAACTCCCCGGAGGCGAACAGCTCGGCGACCGCGCCCCCGGTGGCGGCGTTCACGGCGTCGATGGAGGTGGCGGCGGCGAGTTGCGCGGCGATCACGACCAGGGCTTCGGTTTCGAGCTGGGCCAGTTGCACAGCCGCGCGGCGTTCGATGGTGGTTTTCATGGGCGGATGATCCGGGCGATCGATTCAGGGTTAACGGCGGCCGTGTTCCTTCATGGCTTGGCGGGCGGTGGCGTCGGCTTCGCGCCGGCGCTCGGTTTCCCGTTTGTCGTAGAGCTGTTTGCCTTTGGCGAGGGCAATCTCGCACTTCACCTTGCCCGATTTCCAGTACAACCGCAGCGGGATCAAGGTCAGGCCTTTCTCCCGCACCTTGCCCTCCAGCCGCTGCAACTCGGATTTGTGCAGCAGCAGCTTGCGCGTGCGGTCGGGCTCGTGGATGGCGTAGCCGGCGTTTTTATAAAGGCTGATGTGACAGTTGAGCAGGTAAAGCTGGCCGTTGCTCAGCAGGCCATAGCTGTCTTTAAGCTGGACTTGCCCGGCGCGCAGCGATTTCACCTCGCCGCCGGTGAGCGCAATGCCGGCTTCCCAGTGCTCCAGCAACAGGTAGTCGTGGCGAGCCTTCCGGTTCTCGCTGATGTTCTTCTGCGGGATGGGGGACTTTTCTGCCACACTCCATCGTAATCCCCCGCGTCACCCCCGCGCCGTCCCGCGTGGCGAGGTAACCCGGTGGATCCGCTGGGTTTGCGTTCAGGTGAGCTATGCTAGACTGAGCGAAACGTTCAGCTCTGGCAGTTTCTGGCAGTTCTGGCGGCTTGCCGAGCGCCGCGGCGGAGACCTGTGTCCCCCATACCCCCCCTAAAGAGTTGGAGCCTTCTTCTCGTTTGTGCCTGTTGTGCGGTGCTGCTCGCGGCGCCCTCGCGGGCGGTGGCGCGGGATCAATCGTCGGGTTATTACCGCCATGGCCAGATGTCGATGACGGCCAAGAACTACGATCAGGCGTATGCGGATTTCAGCAAGGCGTTGGAGCTGAAACCGGACGACGCGCAGTACCAGATTTCGGCGCAGCAGGCGCAGTTCGCCGCCGCTAACGCCCATATCGAGGCGGGAGAAAAGTACAAAGCCGCCAAGCAGTATCCGGAGGCGATGGTCCAGTTTCAGCGGGCCATGGCCATCGATCCGGCCAACTTCGTCGCCCAGCAGGAGTTGCGGGCGATCGACGAACTCATGCACCCGCCCGCGCCAGCGGAGGGTGAGCCGGTGGGCGCGGCCCAGGTATCGAATTTGGAGGCACGGCTGGCGCGCGCCGCCGGGCCGGTCGAGTTGGGGCCCGTGTCGAACACGCTGATCAAGGATTTTTCCGTCAACAGCGACCCCAGAAGCGCCTATCTCTCGGTGGGAAAACTGGCGGACTTGAACGTCATTTTCGATTCCTCCAGCCAAGGCGGCTATGCGAACTCCGGCCACGTCAGCCTGGACCTGCACAACGTCACGGTGATGCAGATCCTGCAGGTGCTCAACGTCCAGACGGATAGTTTTTACACCCCCATCACGCCCAACACCATCCTGATCGCCAACAACAACCAGCAGAAGCATCAGGCAATCGATCAGACAGTGCTCAAGGTTTTCTACATTAAGAATATCGAGGCGCCCACCGATCTGACCGAGTTGGCGCAGGCGATCCGCGGGCTGACGCAGCCGCAGCCGCACATCATGCCGGTGGCTTCCATCAACGCCTTGGTGATGCGCGACACGCCCGCCAGGGTCGCCATGGTGCAGAAGATCCTCGACGATCTGGACAAGGCGCCGCCGGAGGTGGTGGTGGACGTGCGCATCCTGCAGGTCAACACCGACGTGGCGCGCGATTTGGGATTGGAGCCGCCCACCAGTTTCAGTATCGGGTTGCAGGCGCCCACCACGCCGGCCAGCACGACCTCCGGTTCCACCACGTCCGGTACGGCCACCCCTCCGACCACCAATTCACCCACGCTCAACGAGTTGCTCCATCTGAACAGCAGCAACTTTGCCGTCACCATCCCCAACGCCACCCTCAACGCCCTGCTCAACAACTCCAGCACGCATACGATCCAGGAGCCGGAGTTGCGCTCGGTGCAGGGCCAAAAGGCGCAGTTGCAGATCGGCCAGAGGATCCCGGTGGCGACGGGCAGCTTCCAACCCGGCATCGGCGGCGTCGGCATCAACCCGCTGGTGAACACGCAGTTCACCTACGATCCGGTGGGGGTGATCATCAACATGACGCCCGAGATCCACGGCGACGACTCGGTGCTGCTGCAGAGTCACATCGAGATCTCCAGCGTGGACAGCTACAACAATATCGGCGGCATCCAGCAGCCGGTATTTGGCAACAACATCATTGACCACACCGTCGAGTTGAAGAACGGGCAGAGCGCTGTGCTGGGTTCGATGATGGTCAACACCCTCACCCACAACGTGACCGGATTGCCGGGCTTGAGTTCGATCCCGGTGTTCAAATTCCTGTTTTCGAGCACGCACGACGAGACCGTGCATAACGAGATCATGGTGATCTTGACGCCGCACATTGTGCGCAGCCTCGATATCACCGCCGAAGACCAGCGCGCGCTGGATACGGGCACGCAGGACAACATCGCCTTGCGCGAGCTGCCGCCGGCGACGGCCGCAATCCCAGCGTCCACCGCCGCTCCTGCTAACGCCAATAATGCCGCGCCCGCGGCGCCGGCGATTCCTGCGCCCGCCGCTGCCGCCCCGGCCGCGGGCGGGGAACCCGCCTTGACGTTTGCGCCGGTGGCGATTGCGGCCGCCGCCGGCCAGCCGTTTGACGTCCAACTGCGCTTGAACAACGCCCGCGATGCTTACGCGCTGACCTTCCAGCTCAACTACGATCCCAAGCTGATGCAGGTGCAGTCCATGAGGCTGGGCGGATTTTTATCCCAGGATGGCCAGGCGCCAGCGCTGGTGCACCGCGAGGATGACGCCACGGGCACGGCGCAAGTGAGCCTCAGCCGGCCCCCGAACGTGGCCGGCGTGGCCGGGTCCGGGGACGTGGTCAACATCACGTTTCTCGCCAAGGCGCCGGGCACCGCGCCCATTTCCATCACCCGCGTGGGCGCGCGCAACCCGCAGGGCGTGGCCACCACCGTCTCCACCACGCCCGCCACGGTCACGGTGCGGTGATGCAGCGGCCCCAGCGCGGCGCAGTCCTGGCTTGGGGCGCCGGGGTTCCCAAGCCGGCGCGAGCACAAGCGGGACGCGCGGCGGTGCCGCGGCGGGGCCCGCGCCAATCCACGTGCGGCATGACGTTGATCGAGCTGATCGTGGCCACCAGCATCCTGCTGGTGCTGACCTCGATGGCGCTGCCCTTGGCGCGGGTGGCGGTGCAGCGCCAGCGCGAACACGAGTTGCGGATCGACCTCGAGCAGATGCGGGCCGCCATCGACCGCTACAAGGATGCCGCCGACCGCGGCCTGATCCAGATCCAGACCGATTCCCAAGGCTATCCGCCCACGCTGCAAACCCTGGTGGACGG